>NZ_JBBCKO010000008.1:0-246569 GCF_037153335.1 Pseudoxanthomonas sp. USHLN014 | reverse complement strand
TCGGAAGACGGGGCACGGGGCCCAAACTCGCTTCGCTCAAACAGGGCCCCTCTTCGGCCCCGTCTTCCTGCGATGCTCGGCTCGCTTTACGGCTCAGACAGGTAAAGCAACAGCACGGCCAAGACAACAGCAACAGCAACAGCAACAGCGCAGCAACGGCAACAGCCCGGCAACGGGAATGGCGGGCTGAGCCCCTCAAGGCAGGGGCCACAGCCCACAGGCTAAAATGCCCCCATGACCTTCGACATCCGCGCCATCACCCTCGACCTGGACGACACCCTGTGGCCGTTCGCCCCGATCGGTGAGCGCATCGAACGCAAGCTGCACGCCTGGCTGGAAGCCCACAGCCCCGCCACCGCACGCCAGTTCCCGATCGAGGTCATGCGCGGGCTGCGCACGCAGGTCACCGCCGACAACCCGCACCTGATCCACGACCTCTCGGCGCTGCGCAAGCTGACCCTGGAACACGCCCTGCGCCACAGCGGGGCCGACCTGGCGCTGCTCGATCCCGCGTTCGAGATCTTCTATGCCGAGCGCAACCGGGTCGAGTGCTATCCCGACGCCGTCGAGGCGCTGACGCGGATCGCCGCGCGCGTGCCGGTGGCGGCGCTGACCAACGGCAATGCCGACCTGGCGCGCTGCGGGCTGGACCAGCACTTCGTGTTCCAGCTGGGCGCACGCGAACACGGCGCGGCCAAGCCGGAGGCGAGCATCTTCCACGCCGCCTGCGTGCGCCTGGCGCTGCCGCCCGAACAGGTGCTGCACGTGGGCGACCACGCGGTGATGGATGCGGCCGGCGCCATGCGCGCGGGCCTGCGCGCGGCCTGGCTCAACCGCGAGGGCGCGCCCTGGCCGCTGCACGAGCCGCGGCCGGATCTCGAATTTTCCACGCTCACCGCGCTGGCCGACTGGCTCGACGCGCATCTGGACGACAAGGACTCCGCCGCCGCATGAGTGCTCCCGCCTTTCTCGACGCCCGCACCGACCAGGTGCGCCCGCTGCATGTGCTGCAGCGCGAGCAGTTCGGCGGCTGGTGCGCGCAGCAGCCGCCGGCGGTGGCCGCGTGGCTGCAGGCGCAGGGCTTCAGCGCCGCGCCGGGCACGCTGGCGCTGCTGCCGGGCGAGGCCGGTGTGGCCGGCGCGGTGCTGGGCATCGCCGACGCGGGCGATCCGCTGTCCTACGGCCACGCGCCGACGGGCCTGCCCGCCGGCAGCGCCTGGGAGGTGGTGAGCGCGCTCTCGGCCGACGCGCGCGCGGCGCTGGAACTGGGCTGGGGCCTGGGCGCCTATCGCTTCGACCGCTACAAGACCGCCACGCGCACGCCGGCCCGGCTGCTGCGCGAAGCGGCCGACGCGCGCACCGACGCCCTACTGGCGGCCTGCCTGCGCGTGCGCGACCTGGTCAACACGCCGACCCAGGACATGGGCCCGGACGAGCTGGAAGCGGTCGTGCGCCAGATCGGCGCCGAGCATGGCGCGCAGGTCGAGGCGATCACCGGCGACGCGCTGCTGGCGCAGAACTTCCCCGCGATCCACGCGGTGGGCCGCGCCTCGCACCGCGCCCCGCGCCTGATCGCGCTGCGCTGGGGCGCCGAGGATGCGCCGAAGGTGTCGCTGGTCGGCAAGGGCGTGTGTTTCGACACCGGCGGGCTGGACCTCAAGCCGGCCGACGGCATGCGCAACATGAAGAAGGACATGGGCGGCGCGGCGCACGCGATCGCGCTGGCCGAGCTGGTCATGCGCCAGCGCCTGCCGGTGCGCCTGACCCTGCTGGTGCCGGCGGTGGAGAACGCGATCGGTCCCGATGCGTTCCGCCCCGGCGAGATCATCGCCACGCGCACCGGGGTGAGCGTGGAGATCGACAACACCGACGCCGAAGGCCGCGTGATCCTGGGCGATGCGCTGGCCCATGCCGGCGAAGACAAGCCCGAGGTGCTGCTGGACTTCGCCACGCTCACCGGCGCGGCGCGCATCGCGCTGGGGCCGGAGCTGCCGGTGCTGTTCTCCAACGACGACGCGCTGGCCAACGCCTGGCTGGCCGCCGGCGAGCGCACGCGCGATCCGCTGTGGCGCCTGCCGCTGTGGCGGCCGTACCTGCGCTATCTGACCAGCCACGTGGCCGACCTGGCCAACGCCGGCTCGCGCATGGCCGGCGCGGTGACCGCGGCGCTGTATCTGGAGCGCTTCGTCCCGGCCGGCACGCCGTGGGCGCATCTGGACGTGTACGCCTGGAACGACAACGATCGCCCCGGCCGCCCCGCCGGCGGCGAGGCGATGGCGCTGCGCGCGGCCTTCGAGATGCTGCGCAGCCGCTACGCGCCGTGAGCGCCGCACCTGCCACGGTGCTGGTGCTGCCGGGCTGGCAGGATTCCGGCCCGGCGCATTGGCAGTCGCGGTGGCAGGCCGCGCACCCGGACTGGAAGCGCGTGCAGCAGCGCGACTGGATGTCGCCCAGGCGCGCGGAGTGGATCGCTACGCTGGATGCCGTGGCCCAGGCCACGCAGGGCCCGCTGGTGCTGCTGGCACACAGCCTGGGGTGCATCACCGTGGCGCACTGGGCCGCCGCGCGACCGGCCGCGGCCACGCGCGTGCGCCATGCCCTGCTGGTGGCCCCGCCCGATGTCGAGCGCGCCGATCTGCCCGCCGCGCTGGCCGACTTCGCACCCGCCCCAAGCGCGGCCCTGCCCTTCCCCGCCACGCTGGCGGCCAGCCACGACGATCCCTATTGCGGCTTCGAACGCGCCCGTGCGCTGGCCGACGCCTGGGCGTGCGTGCTGTGGGACGTCGGCCCGGCGGGCCACATCAATGTCCAGGCCGGCTACGGGCCATGGCCGCAGGGCCTGGCGCGATTCCAGCGCATGTGCGTGGGCTGAGGCCCACACGCCGGCGACGGCGGTAAAAGGATCGCCGCGCCAGGCCTCTACAAGCCCGTCGCCGCTGTCGCTACACTTGCGCGCGCTGCCGGCGGCTCCCAGCCGCCCGGCCAGACGCAGGCCGCCGGTGCGTTCCGTGCCGGTGGTCGCGACCTCGCCAGCTCCGCCTTCGCACATCACGCCGCGGCCCCTGCGGGCCGACCCCGGCGATCGTCAAGTCCAGCCAGCTCTTCCGCCCATCGCCCGACGCACGGCGTTGCCCGGCGTCGGCCATCTGTTCCACGGAGAGACTGCCATGACTGCGATTCCCCCCACCGGCACGCGCCACGCGCTGCCGCCCACCCTGCTCGCCCTTGCCTGCCTGTCCGCGCTCCCCGCGCTGCTGGCGGCCCCGCCCGCGGCCGCCGCCGACGACGACGCGCGGGTCACCACGCTGGACAAGCTCCAGGTCAAGGGCGAGCGCGCCCCGGACTACACGGTGAAGACCACCGCCGCCGGCACCGGCCTGGACCTGGGCCTGCGCCAGATCCCGCAGTCGGTCAGCGTGGTGACCCAGCAGCGCATCGAAGACCAGAACCTGCAGACCATCGGCGAGGTGCTGGGCAATGTCGCCGGCGTGACCAACAGGCAGGTCGACAGCGAGCGCAACCAGTTCTACGCGCGCGGCTTCGACATCGACAACTTCCAGTTCGACGGCATCCCCACCACGATGGAGCAGGGCTGGAACTACAGCGATGCCTCGATGGACACCGCGCTGTACCAGCGCGTGGAGATCGTGCGCGGCGCCGCCGGCCTGCTCACCGGCACGGGCAATCCCTCGGCCTCGGTCAACCTGATCCGCAAGCATGCCGACAGCAACACGCTCACCGGCAGCGTGACGGTGGGCGGCGACAGTTTCGGCAGCACCCGGGCCACGGTGGACGTGACCACGCCCCTCAACGCCAGCGGCACCGTGCGGGCGCGGGCGGCGGGCAACTACACCGACCGCGACTTCAACCTCGCGCGCTACACGCAGGAAAAGACCCTGGGCTATGCGGTGCTCGACGCCGACCTGGGCGCCTCCACCAGGCTCAGTGTGGGCTACGACTGGCAGCGGAAGAACGCCGACGATGTGACCTGGGGCGGCTTCCCGGTGCTGTATGCCGACGGCACCCGGACCCGCTGGCCGCGCACGTTCAACGCCGGCGCCGACTGGGCCTACTGGAACACGACCAGCAAGCGCGCCTTCGCCAGCCTGCGGCAGGGCTTCGACAACGGCTGGTCGCTCAGGCTCAACGCCACCCACGACCGCAGCGACGGGGACAGCAAGCTGTTCTATCCCTATTACACGATCTACGGACTGGACCGCAGCAGCGGCGGCGGCGTGATCCCCTACGGGGGCTGGTACATCATCCACCGCAAGGTCGAAGGCCTCGATGCCGCCGCCGACGGCCCGTTCGCGCTGTTCGGCCGCGAACATCAGCTGATGTTCGGCACCAGCTGGAACCGCCGCCGCTATCTCAACACCGGCACCTACGACTTCAATGCCCGCATCCTGCTGCCCGACTACCACGACTGGGACGGCAGCCAGGCGCCCGAGCCGAACTGGAAGGCCCTGCAGGTCTCCGGTCGCGGCACGATCACCCAGAAGTCCGGCTATGCCGCGGTCCGCTGGTCGCTGGCCGACCCGCTGTCGCTGATCACCGGCGCGCGCTACACCCACTGGACCAGCGCCGGCGAGTACAACGACACGCGCAGCAAGACCATTCCCTACGCGGGCCTGGTGTGGGACATCGACCCGACCTGGTCGGCCTACGCCAGCTATACCGGCATCTTCAATCCGCAGACCGCGCGCGATGCGCAGAACCGCTTCCTGGCGCCGAAGCTGGGCAAGAGCTACGAACTGGGCGTCAAGGCGGGCTGGTTCGAGGACGCGCTCACCGCCTCGCTGGCGGTCTACCGCACCGCGCAGGACAACTTCCCGGTCTCCACCGGCCTGTACAACACCGCGGGCAATGCGATCTCGCTGCCTGCGGACGTGGTCAGCCGCGGCTACGAGCTGGAGGTCAACGGCCGTCTGGCGGCGGGCTGGAACGCGACCTTCGGCGTCTCGCGCAACCTGATGCGCAATGCCCACGACGACAGCACGCCGGTGCCCTACCTGCCCACGACCACGCTCAAGCTGTTCACCAGCTATACCGCCCAGGGCGGTCCGCTGGACGGCCTGACCGTGGGCGGCGGGGTGAACTGGCAGAACCGCATCTACAACGATCGGGTGGTCTACGTCACCGCGCCGGTGGCCCGCTCGGCGCGCATCGACCAGGGCGCCTACGCGCTGCTGAGCCTGTTCGGCCGCTATCGGATCACCCAGGCGGTGGCCGTGCAGTTGAACCTGGACAACGTGCTGGACAAGCGCTACGTCACCCAGATCGCGTCCGCCTATGGCGGCTGGGGTGCGCCGCGCAGCGGCACGCTCAGCCTGACCTGGGCGTTCTGATCCGGGCGGCCGTGCGCACTGCGCCACGGTGCGCACGGCCAAATGGGCGCTGCAGCCAGCCCCTGCCGGGCCATGCGCGAGGCCTAGAGCTGGCTGCCTTCGTTGAGCTTGCTGATCGCCTGGACCAGGCCCCGCATCAGCTCGGGGGATGGCGCAAGCCGCCGTGGCACGCTGCTTGGGTGGGAGCAGATATCTCCACAGATCTCCCAACAGCCTGGGTGTAGAGCGGAGCTTGCTCCGCTGCGCTTCGGCCGGATCATCGGGACAGCCGCAGCGGAGCGAGCTCCGCTCTACAGGTGGGAGCAGATGTCTCCACAGCTCTCGCAGCAGCCTGGGTGTAGAGCGGAGCTTGCTCCGCTGCTCTTCGTTCGGTTCGTGGGGAAAGCCCCAGCGGAGCAAGCTCCGCTCTACAGGTAGGAGCCGCCCACAGGATCAGGCTCACACCCGAGGCAGCGCTCAGGCCGAGCGGACGGCGCGCGGGTCGTGGCTGCTTTCGACGCGGTTGCGGCCCTGCGCCTTGGCGCGATACAGGGCCTGGTCGGCGCTGCGCAGCAGGGCCTCGGGCTCCTGGCCATCGTGCGGGAAGCAGGCCAGGCCGATCGACACCGTCACCGGCGGCAGGTCCTTGCCCAGATGCGGCACGCGCATGGCCTCGACCGCGGCGCGGATCTGCTCGGCGCGCTCGGCCGCGGCCTGCGGCGTGGACTCGGGCAGGATCAGGGTGAACTCCTCGCCGCCATAGCGGCAGGCGATGTCCTCCTGCCGCGACAGCTGCTGCAGCAGCTGGCCGAATCCGGCCAGCAGCGCGTCGCCGCCCGGGTGGCCGTGGGTGTCGTTGAAGCGCTTGAAGTGATCCAGGTCCAGCATCATCAGCGCCAGCGGCAGGCCACGGCGCGCGCAGCGCGCCAGTTCGCGCGCCAGCGACTCTTCCAGATAGCGCCTGTTGAACAGGCCGGTCAGTGGCTCGCGGATGGACTGGATGCGCAAGCGTTCCTGCAGCTCCAGGTTGGACAGCGCCATGGCCAGCTGCTCGGCCGCGGTCTCGATCAGCTGCACGCGCGCCAGGAAAGCGGCGTCGTCCGCGGAGACATACAGGAACCCCAGCTGCTGGCCCTGCGCCATGAGCGGGATGCAGGCGGTGGCGCCGGCGTCGCCCTCGATATGGTGGCAGCGCAGTGTGCCCGGACCCTGCACCAGCTGCGGTTGGCCGCGGCGCAGCGCCCAGCAATCGTCGGGCGTCAGCATCGCCGCGCTGGCGGCGCTCGGCGTGCCCCAGCCGCCCATCGCCTCGGCGTAGTCCTGCGAGGCGCGGATGCGATAGATGCTGCCGCCGGTGCCCGGCATCAGCTGCGTCATGACCTCGCAGGTCAAGGCCAGCGCCTCCTCCACGCGCACGCAGCTCTGCAGCATGTTGGCGAAGTGGCTGAGCACGCGCAGGTCGCCGCTGGTGTGCTCCAGCTCGGCCACGGTGGCCTCCAGGCGCGCGTTGCTTTGCTGGATCCGGCGCTCGGCGCGGCGGCGGCCGCGGATCTCGCGCACCATCAGCGCATAGACCATGGCGATGACCAGGATGCCGATCGGGATGCCGGCGATCGCCAGGATGCGCAGCAGCGTGGCGCTCTCGTCGCTGGAGGCGGCGCGTTCGACCAGCAGCGCGCGCTCGGCGTCGCCCATCGTCCGCGCCTGGCGGCGGATGGCATCGGAGGTCAGACGCGCCTGCGTGTCGATGGTCGCCTGCGCGGCGGCCAGGCCCTGCTGCTGGTAGATCTGCACCACCGCGTCGGTCTGACGCAGGCGCTGGTCGATCAGCGTGCGCAGCTGGGTGACGCGCTGCTCCTGCGGGCCGTTGTCGCGCACCAGCGCGCCGAGCGCGGCGAACAGCTGCGGAATCTGCGCCTTGCCGGTCTGGTAGTCGGCCAGGTAACCGACCTGGCCGGTCAGCAGATAGCCGCGTTCGGCCGATTCGGCCTCGCGCAGGCGCGCCTCGATCTCATCGATGCGCGCCATCACCTCGTGGGTGTGCGAGACCCAGCGCGCATCGGTGGCGAAGCGGTCGGCGCCGCGCAGGATGCCCCAGCCGATCAGGACGAAGATCATGGCCGCCAGCAGCGGGCCGATCTGGTTGACGAGGCGGTTCTTGGACAGCATGCGCGGCGTGGGCGGGACGACGCGCCATGGTAGCGGGCAGGCGCGATGCGATTGCGTGCAAAAGGATTACGCGCGTCGCAGTTTTCGATTCGGGCGCAGGCGCCCGGCCCGTCGCGCCTGGTCGATCAGAGCCAGCCCTTCTGCCTGGCCACGCGGAAGGCTTCGATGCGGTTGCCCACGCCGAGCTTGCTGATCGCCTCGGACAGGTAGTTGCGCACCGTGCCATGCGAAAGGCGCAGCTGCCTGGCGATGTCGGTGGCGCTGGCGCCGTCGCCGGCCAGGCGCAGCACCTGGCGCTCGCGCTCGTTGAGCGGATCGCGCTCGGACCAGGCTTCCAGTGCCAGCTCCGGGGCGATGGCGCGGCCGCCGCGATGCACGCTGCGCAGCGCCTCGGCCAGGTGTTCGGGCGGCGCGTCCTTGAGCAGGTAGCCGGCCACGCCGGCGTCCAGCGCGCGGCGCAGGAAGCCGGGCCGGGCGAAGGTGGTGACGATCACCACGCGCGTGGCCAGGCCGTGGCGCTGCACGCGCTGGGCCAGCTCCAGGCCGGACAGGCCGGGCATCTCGATGTCGGTGACCAGCACGTCGGGCGTGAGCCGCTGCAGGGCGCGCCAGGCGGCTTCGCCGTCGGCCGCCGCTTCGAGTACGTCGATGTCGTCCTCCAGCCGCAGCAGGGCGGCCAGCGCGCCGCGCACCATGGCCTGGTCTTCGGCCAGCAGGACGCGGATCACGGCAGAGGGCGCTGGGTGGGCATGGCGGGATTCTATATGGGGAGGCTTCATCGCCGCCGCTGCGGCGCCCCCCCTGTAGAGCGGAGCTTGCTCCGCTGAGGCTTTCCCGATCGATTCTGGCCAAAGCGCAGCGGAGCAAGCTCCGCTCTACAGGGGGGCTGCGATTTGATTTGAAGGGACCGTTGCGCCCGCGGTGGAGTCTTCGGCGAATGCGGGGGAGGCGCAGGGCACGTGCGCCAGCACGGTGGTGCCGTGGCCGCGCACGCTGTCCACCTGCAGCGTGCCGCCGAGGGCCTGCACGCGGGCGCGCATGCCGTCCAGGCCGTTGCCCGGCACCAGCGCGCCGCCGCGACCGTCGTCGTGGATGCGCAGGGTCAGCGCCTGGTCCTGCGCGGCCACGGCGATGTGCACCGTGCGCGCCCGCGCATGCCGCTGCACGTTGGTCACCGCCTCGCGCAGCACCATGGCGAAGGCGTTCTCCACCGCCGGCGGCAGCGGCGTGCCGTCGACCCGGTAGTCCATCGCGATGCCATCGGTTTCCAGCAGCAGCTTGGCCGAGGCCAGCTCGGCGGCCAGCTGCGCCGAGCGGATGCCGCTGACCGCGCGCCGCACCTGGGCCAGCGCCTCGCGCGCGACGCGGCTGACTTCGTCCATCTCCACGCGCGCGGCGCGCGGGTCGCGCTCGACCAGGCGCGCGGCCAGGTCGGACTTCAGCGCCACCAGCGACAAGGTGTGGCCGAGCAGGTCGTGCAGGTCGCGGCCGATGCGTTCGCGCTCGGCCACGGCGGCCAGGCGGCGGACCTCGTCGTGGCTCAGGCGCAGGGCCGAATCCTTGCGCTGGTTGATCTGCTGCACAGCGATCACCACCCCGGTGCCGATGGTGGAGATCGGCAGCCACAGCAGGATCTGCCAGGGGTAGCCGACCAGCAGCGCGCACGCCAGGAACGCGGCGTTGAGCACCAGCATGACTCCCAGGTAGCGCACGAACGCGTGCCGCCCCTCCACCCGCAGCGTCAGACAGCCGAAGATGAAATAGCTGATGGCCGAGGGATACACCGCGCACAGCGCCGAGGCCATCGCCACCATGCCCAGCGCGGCGATGTTTGCCCGGCGGCGCGCCGAAACCATCGTCAGCGTGTACAGCAGCAGGAACAGCGGATACGACACCAGCGTGCACAGCCACCAGGTCGCGGTAAAGCCGTGAGGCTCGAACACCGGCACCACGAACACCCAGGCCGACCAGATCAGGTGGACCGCCTCGGTCCATGGCGACTTGCCCTGCGCGATCTGTTCGGCGGCACGCGAGCCCGGCGCGGGCCGCAGCCATGCAGGAACGGGAAAGGTCATGGGGTCAGGTCCTGAACGAAGCCACGATCTTGCCACCACAGGCGCCGGGACTTCATGCCCGACGCAGCCGGCGCCGGGCGAGCGCGAAGCACACCGCCGCGAACGCGGCCAGCACGCCTGCATGCACCAGCACCGCACCGCCATCGTCCATTCCCACGCCCTTCAACGCCAGCTGGCCCAGGTGCCAGGCCGGCCACAGCGGCGCGAGCTTGGTAAAGAAGCCCGGCAGCATCGACAGCGGCAGCCACAGGCCGGACAGCAGCGACATCGGCAGGTAGATCATGTTGACCACCGCCGGGGCGCCGCTGCCGCCGACCAGGGCGCCGACCAGCAGGCCCAGCGCGCAGAACGGCAGCACGCCCAGCACGTCCACCGTCAGCAGGGCGGCCACCTGCGTGGGCGTCAGCTGCACACCGCCCAGCACGGTGCCGACGATCAGCAGCAGCACGCCGACGCACAGCGCGAAGACCATGGCCATGAGCATGCGCGCGGCCAGCGGCGCGCCCGGCGGCACCGGCAGCGCGCGCTTGAGGGTGAGCAGGCCGCGTTCGCGGTCCAGCGCCAGGCTGACGCCGAAGCCGAACAGGCCCGGCCCCATCACCCCGAACACGCTGTAGCTGGCCATCAGATAGCGCTTGGCCTCGGCGTTGCCATGGTTGAGCAGCACACCGAACAGCAGATAGAACATCAGCGGAAACAGCAGCGTGGGCAGCACGAAGGAGCGCGTGCGCAGCAGCCGCAGCGCCTCGAAGCGCGCCTCGTTGGCATACAGCCGCAGCGTGGACGGCGCGGTGGCGGTGATGGCGTTCATGCGGCCTCCCGGCCTTGGGTGATGGCGAGGAAGGCGTCGGCCAGGCCGGCGCGGCGCACTTCCAGTTCGTCCAGCTGCGGATCGGCGGCGAGCAGGCGCGCGACGATGGGCTCGGCCGGTTCGGCCTGGATCTCCAGGACCTGCCCGTCGTGGCGCACCGCGTGCACGCCGGGCCAGCGGGCGATCTCCGCCGCCGGCACACGCGTGCGGGCGCGGATGCAGCGCTGCAGCACGCGGCCGCGCAGCTCGGCCACGCTGCCGCGCGCGACGATGTGCCCGGCTTGCAGCACCGCGACCTCGTCGGCCAGCGCCTCGGCCTCCTCCAGGTAGTGGGTGGTCAGCAGCACGGCGCAGCCGGCCGCGGCGCGGGCGCGGATCGCCGCCCACAGCTGGCGCCGTGCCTGGATGTCCAGGCCGGTGGTGGGCTCGTCCAGGAACAGCACCTCGGGCCGGCCGCAGATGGCCAGGGCGAACTGCACGCGCCGCTGCTGCCCGCCCGACAGCCGGCCGTAGCGGCGCGGCAGCAGGCCGTCCAGGCCGGCGATGGCCACGCAGTCGGCCACGCTCAGCGGGCAGGCGTAGTAGCCGCGCGTCTGCGCGATCAGCTCGCCGACGGTGAGCGCTTCGGGCAAGGCGGCGCTCTGCAGCATCACGCCGACCCGGCGCCGCGCGCTCAGTGCATCGGGATCGTGTCCGAACAGCAGCGCCTGCCCGGCGTCGGGCCGCTGCAGGCCGAGCAGCAGGGCCACGCTGGTGCTCTTGCCGGCGCCGTTGGGGCCGAGCAGCGCCAGCACCTGGCCGGGCCGCAGCGCCAGGTCGACGCCGTCGAGCGCGACCAGCGCGCCATAGCGGGCATGCGCGCCGAGCAGGGCCGCGGGTGCCGGTGAAGCCGGATCGAGAGGAATGACGGGCATGGGACGTATCAGCCATTACCGGAAGGTGCGGTTAGCCTGCGCCGTCATGCGCGGGTCCGGCAGTGGCGTCGATCAGCCATTGCGGATGACAGCTGTCACTGGCCGCAGGGCCCACGCGCCGCGCATGCTGCGCCCCGACCGCAGGCAGGTTGTGACTTCCGGCAACTTGGTACGAATCACCCGGTCTGGTCACACTTGCGCCTCAACGACGTCATCGATGGATCCATGAACGCCTCAGCCGAACTGCTCAAGGAGCTGCGCATCGATCGCAGCAAGACACCGCCGCCGGCGCCCTCGCGCAAGGGCGTGTGGATCGCGCTGCTAGTCGTGCTGGTGTTGCTGGTGCTGGCGACCGCCGCGTGGTTCGCGCTCGGTCGGGCCAAGCCGGTGCAGGTGCGCACGGCCACGGTCGCGGCGATGACCGGCGGCGCCGACGCGCCGGCCTCGGTGCTGGACGCCACCGGCTATGTGGTCGCGCGGCGCACGGCCACCGTCTCGGCGCAGATCACCGGCCGGGTCGAGGAGGTGATGATCGAGGAAGGCCAGCGCGTGGAGGCCGGCCAGATCCTGGCGCGCCTGGACCCGATCAACGCCGATGCCGAAAAGCGCCTGGCGCAGTCCCAGCTCTCCTCCTCGCAGAGCCAGGTGCAGAACGTGCAGGCGCAGCTGACCCGGGCCGAGGCCGAGGCCCGGCGCCTGGATGCGCTGGTGAATCAGCAGCTGGTCTCGCGCTCGCAGTACGACCAGCAGGTCGCCGAGCGCGATGCGCTGCGCGCCCAGCTGGAGACCGCGCGCCGCAACGTGCAGGTCGCCCGCGACCAGCTGAAGATCTCCAGCATCGGCAAGGACTACACCGTGGTGCGCGCGCCCTTCGCCGGGGTGATCACCGCCAAGGCGGCCCAGCCCGGCGAGATCGTCTCGCCGCTGTCGGCCGGTGGCGGCTTCACCCGCACCGGCATCGGCACCATCGTGGACATGGATTCGCTGGAGGTCGAGGTGGACGTGGGCGAGGCCTACATCGGCCGCGTGCAGCCCAAGATGCCGGTGGTGGCCACGCTCAACGCCTATCCGGACTGGAAGATCCCGGCCGAGGTGATCGCCGTGATCCCCACCGCCGACCGCGGCAAGGCCACGGTCAAGGTGCGCATCGCGCTGAAGGTCAAGGACCCGCGCATCGTGCCGGAAATGGGCGTCAACGTGAGCTTCCTGGAGGCCGCGCCCAAGGCCGACGCACCGGCGCCGCAGGGCGTGCGCGTACCGGCCGCGGCGGTGGTGGAGCGCGATGGCGTACCGGTGGCCTTCGTCGTCGAGGGCGACAAGGTCCAGCGCCGCACGCTCAAGCCCGGCCAGACGCTGGCCAGCGAGCGCCAGATCCTCGATGGCCTGCGGGCCGGCGAGCAGGTGGTGCTCGATCCACCGGCCACGCTCAAGGACGGCGACAGCGTCGCGGTCGGCGACGGCGCACCGGCGTCCTGAGGTCTTCGAGTTTCAGGCGGCGGGCGATGTCGAACCCCGCCGCGCACGACCGTCGTTGCAATCGAGCAAGACCGGCGCAGCAGGCGCCGGACCGCACGCGAAAGGCGCCACGCGCCTTGCGCCTGTTTTCTTCTGCCCGGGCCTTGGCCCGCATCCACACGAGGCATCGCCATGACGTCCCTGGTTTCGATCCGCAACCTCACCAAGACCTACCAGCGCGGCCCGGAAAAGGTGCACGTGCTGCACGGCCTGGACCTGGACATCACCGCCGGCGACTTCGTCGCGCTGATGGGGCCGTCCGGCTCGGGCAAGACGACCCTGCTCAATCTGATCGGCGGACTGGATTCGCCGACCTCGGGCGAGATCCAGATCGAAGGCGAGCACATCGAGCGGCTCAGCGGCGGCCAGCTGGCCAACTGGCGCAGCCGGCATGTGGGCTTCGTGTTCCAGTTCTACAACCTGATGCCGATGCTCACCGCGCAGAAGAACGTCGAGCTGCCGCTGCTGCTGACCGACCTGTCGGCCGCCGACCGCAAGCGCCGCGCGCAGATCGCCCTGACCCTGGTGGGCCTGGCCGAGCGCCGCGACCATCGCCCCAACGAGCTCTCCGGCGGCCAGCAGCAGCGCGTGGCCATCGCCCGGGCCATCGTCTCCGACCCGACCTTCCTGATCTGCGACGAACCCACCGGCGATCTGGACCGCGCCTCGGCCGAGGAAGTGCTGACCCTGCTGCAGCTGCTCAATCGCGACCACGGCAAGACCATCATCATGGTCACCCACGATCCCAAGGCCGCCGAGTACGCCACCCATACGGTGCACCTGGACAAGGGCGAGTTGGTCGATGCGCTCGAGCACTGAGCGATGAAACCCGGCGCGGGCCGTGCGCGAACGCAATCGCGCGCCGAGGCCCGTGCCGCACGACGCATCCACGCGCTTCTCCCTTAGCCCTCCTCGCCTCACGAGGTCCGTCATGAAATATCTCTCCCTGGTCTGGGCGCAGCTGTTCCGCAGCAAGACGCGCACCTTCCTGACCCTGCTCAGCGTGGTCGCCGCGTTCCTGCTGTACGGGATGCTCGACTCGGTGCGCGTGGCGTTCAATTCCGGCGGTTCGGTCGATGGCGCCAACCGCCTGATCGTCGCCTCGCGCCTGTCCATCACCCAGACCCTGCCGCTCAACCTGGAGCAGAAGATCAAGCAGGTCCAGGGGGTCAAGGACGTGACCTATGCGATGTGGTTCGGCGGCATCTACCGCGACCCGAAGGACTTCTTCCCCAACTTCTCGGTCGCGCCCAATTACTTCGACCTCTACCCCAACCTGCAGCTGCCGCCCGCGCAGCTCAAGGCCTTCCAGACCACGCGCACCGGCGCGGTGGTGGGCGAGACGCTGGCCAACAAGTTCGGCTGGAAGCTCGGCGACACCATCCCGCTGCAGGCCACCATCTTCCCGCGCGGCGGCAGCAACGACTGGCCGCTGCAGCTGGTGGGCATCTTCCGTGCCAAGGACCGCAGCACGGCGGCCAACGAGGAGAACCAGCTGGTGATGAACTGGAAGTACTTCGATGAGTCCAACGACTACATCAAGAGCCAGGTCAGCTGGTACACGGTCACGCTCAACGACCCGGACGACGCCTCGCGCGTGGCCCAGGCCATCGACGCGCTGTCGATGAACTCCGACCACGAGACCAAGTCGCAGACCGAGTCGTCCTGGCAGCAGGCCTTCGTCAAGCAGTTCGCCGACATCGGCCTGATCGTCACCTCGATCATGGGCGCGGTGTTCTTCACCCTGCTGCTGCTGACCGGCAACACCATGGCCCAGGCCGTGCGCGAGCGCGTGCCGGAGCTGGCCACGCTCAAGACGCTGGGCTTCCAGGACCGCACGATGCTGTGGCTGGTGCTGGTCGAATCGCTGCTGCTGATCGGCCTGGGCGGGGCGATCGGCCTGGGGCTGGCGGCGGGCATCCTGCCCGCGCTGGCGGCCAAGGCCGGCGGCATGCTGCCGGCGCGCGTGCCCGGCCAGACCTGGGCCATCGGCGCGGGCCTGGTGGTGGTGATCGGGCTGGTGGTGGGCGTGCTGCCGGCGCTACGCGCCAGCCGCCTGAAGATCGTCGATGCACTGGCCGGCCGCTGAAGGAGCGCACGCATGAAACGCAAGCAGGGGTTGTGGAATGCGCTGACCATCGGCGCACTGGTGGTGGCCATCGGCGTCTGGGTGGCGCTGCCGTGGTTTCTCGTGTTGGCGCTCGCGGCGCTGCTGGGGCTGTGGCTGGGGCTGACCCGCACCGGCCGCCTGGCGCTGCAGGCCACGCGCATCGGCGTGGCCAGCCTGCCCCAGCGCTGGGGCGCGGCCTCGGTGATCGTGGTCGGCATCGCCGGCGTGGTCGCGGTGCTGGTGGCGATGCTGGCGATGGGCAACGGCTTCCAGGCCCAGCTCAACGGCACCGGCGATGAGACCAGCGCCATCGTGCTGCGCGGCGGCTCGCAGGCCGAGGCCAACTCGGTCATCACCCGCGACCAACTGCCGCTGATCGGCCGCCTGCCCGGCATCGCACGCGATGCCAACGGCCGGCCGCTGGTCTCGGCCGAGCTGTCGCAGGTGGTCGCGCTGCCGTCCAAGTCCGATGGTTCGGACACCAATGTGCAGGTGCGCGGCGTGGGCGAGGAAGCCTGGGCCGTGCACGAGCGCATGCGGATCATCCAGGGCCGGCGCTTCAAGCCGGGCATGCGCGAGCTGGTGGTCGGCCAGGGCGCGCTGCATCAGTTCGGTGGACTCTCGGTCGGCCAGCCGCTGAAGCTGGGCAACCAGCAGTGGCAGGTGGTCGGCGTGTTCGCCTCCGGTGATGCGCACGACTCGGAGCTGTGGGCCGATGCGGAAACCCTGGCCAGCGCCTACAACCGCCGCGCCTACCAGTCGGTGACCGTCAGGACCGAGGGCAAGGCCGGCTTCGAGCAGTTCAGGGCCGCCATGGCCGGCGATCCGCGCCTGAAGCTGGACGTGGAGACCACGCGCGCCTACTACGCAAAGCAGGGCGGCGGCCTCAACAAGCTGCTGACCATCCTGGGCACGGTGATCGGCGCGATCATGGCGGTGGGCGCGGTGTTCGGCGCGCTCAATACGATGTATGCGGCGGTAGCCGCCCGCGCCCGCGAGATCGCCACCATGCGCGCGATCGGGTTCCGCGGCCTGCCGGTGGTGACCGCGGTGATGCTGGAAACCATGCTGCTGGCGCTGCTGGGCGGGCTGCTGGGTGGCGCGCTGGCGTGGCTGCTGTTCAACAACTACAGCGTGTCCACGCTGGGGCAGAACTTCAGCCAGGTGGTGTTCCAGTTCAAGGTCTCCGCGCCACTGCTGTGGAGCGGGCTGAAGTGGGCGCTGGCGATCGGGCTGGTGGGCGGGCTGTTCCCGGCCCTGCGCGCGGCGCGCCTGCCGATCACCCAGGCGCTGCGCGAGGTCTGAGGGCTGCTTCCGTCATGAGCGCTTGGAGGCGGTGAGGTCACCGCCGGCGCAGCGGAAGGGGTGGCGTGGCGTCGCCGGCGGTCTGGCCATCGACGCCTGCAGTCGATCAGACAGGGCGGTCACCGCGCAGCGTCGGCGCGGTGACCGTCTCCCCGCACGCAAGCCGCCTGTCTGAACCCACGACAGCTGTCATGCGAATGTCACGCCGGTGCGATAGCGCGCCCGCCGGCGTCGGCGTTAGGCTGCGCCGCCGTTCGCTGTCTTCCCCACGCCGATGTCCCGCCTGCTTGTGCTGGTGCTCGCCTGCTGCGTCTGGCTGGTCGCCTGCATCCCGCCCAACTCGACCTCGCTCAGCACCCGCATCGTCGCGCCCGGTGGCGTGTCGCCGTTGCTGGATGCCCCGCGCATCGAGGGGCTGATGGCGCGCCTGCCCACCCGCAGCGGCAAGCTGCCGGGGCAAGGCGGCGTGCCGATCTACTGGCGCGCGCTGGACCCGGGCGACTACCGGCTGGACTACCGCTACACCGGCAACCCGGACGGCAGCGCGCTGCAGCAGGTGGCCTTCAATGTGGACTTCGTGCGGCCGCAGGCGCCGGCCGCCCCGCGCGGCACGGTGGTGCTGCTGCACGGCTGGATGATGGACGGCGACTCGCTGATGCCCTGGGCGCTGCAGCTGGCCCAGGCCGGCTACCGCACCATCACCCTGGACCTGCGCAACCACGGCCGCTCCGGCAGCGGCCCGGCCGGCTACGGCACGCGCGAAGGACAGGACGTGGCGCGCGTGGTCGCGCAGCTGCGCCAGCGCGGCGAGATCGCCGGACCGCTGTACTTGTTCGGCGTGTCCTACGGCGCGGCCACGGCGATCTTCGCCGCGCACGACCTGGGCCCCCAGGTGGCCGGCGTGGTGGCGATGGAATCCTTCGCCAACGCCGGCCGCGGCATCCGCGACATGGTCCCGCACATGCTGGCCGCGCGGCCGGACACGTGGAAGTCCGCCGCGACCACGCTGATCGCGCAGGCCACCTATGGCCGACAGAACCTCGACGCGGTGATCGCCGCGGCCGACGCACAGCTGGGGCTCAACCTGGACGATGTCGACGTCGCCGGCGCCCTGCGCGCCACGCCGGCCTGCGTGCTGATCGTCCATGGCACCAACGACCACCACATCCCGGTCGCGCACGGGCGCATGCTCGCCGCCGCCGCGCCGCGCGATCGCTATCTGGAAGTCCCGGGCGAAACCCATCTGAGCCTGCCGATGCGCCTGGACCGTCTGGCGCCGACGGTGGACGCCTGGTTCACCGCCACCGCCACCCCCGCCTCGCGCTGCCCCGTGCCCGAGGCGCTGACCCCGCCGCTGCCGATCGATGCACTGACGGCGCAGCGCTGAAGGCGAAAAGCCGAAGGCCGCCGCGGGGGCGATGAGGCCTTCCCATCACGCCGCATCACTGTCTGCCCGGCAGGGCCAGTTGCGAAGCGAAAGCCCTGCATCGCCGGAGCCGCCCTTGTGGCCTTTTCGGCCAATGGCGGCGATGGGCTCCACCGGCAAAGCACTTCGCCGCCGTGGGCCAAAAAGCCATAAGGACGGCTCCCACCTGTAGAGCGGAGCTTGCTCCGCTGCTCTTCGTTCAGTTCGTGGGAAAGCCCCAGCGGAGTCCCCAAGAGGGGATTGCCACAAGCTCCGCTCTACAGGCAGGAAGCTGCGAGATTCGAGGAGACAGCGGCTCCCCCCAAGAAGCGGCTACTCGCTCGTAGACGGCAGCGGATCGATCAGGCCGCGCGCGGTCGCCGTGACCAGGTCCGCCGGCGTGTCCAGGTCCAACTCCAGCTCCGGCGCCGCAAGCCGGCCGACCGTCTCGGGCGCCAGCGCGTTGAGCAGCTCGCGCAGGCCGGCATCGCCCTGCGGCTGGGCCTGCGCCAGGCGCGCCAGCGTGACCACGGCGGGGATGCCGATACGCGCGCCGTGTACCGTGCCGGCGCATCCCGAATCGGACCGCGCGGCGGCCTCGAGCAGCGCCTGGAGATGCGCGGCCTCCAGCGCCGGCTGGTCGCAGGCCAGCAGCAGCACGCGCGTGGCGCCGCGCGCGTCGGTCGCCAGCGCATCGCGCGCGGCGCGCACGCTGGCGGCCAGGCCTTCGCGCCACTGGCGGTTCATCACGGTCTCCACATCGGCGGCGCGCACCGCGGCGCTGACCTGGGTCGCGCGCGCGCCGACCACCACCAGCAGGCGCAGGGGCGCGGTGGCGCGGGCAAGGCGCACGGCGCGGCAGACCAGCGGTTCGCCCGCGCGCGGCAGCAGCTGCTTGGCGCGGCCCAGGCGCCGGCTGCCGCCGGCGGCCAGCACCACGGCGATGTGGTCGCTCACGCCGTGCGGCCGTGATGCCAGGCCTGCAGCTGCGCGGCGATGCTCAGCGCGATGGCCTGCGCGCCGCGCCCGCCCAGGTCCAGCCCCACCGGCGAACGCAGCCGCGGGGCCAGCGCCTGGCGCGCCACCGGCGGCAACAGGCGGAACAGGTCCTGCTGCCGCCGCACCGGCCCGAGCAGGCCGACGAAGGGGATATCGGTCGCGGCCAGCGCTTCCAGCGCTTCTCGATCCAGTTCGAAGTTGTGGTGCATGACCAGCGCGGCGTCGGCCCCGGCCGAAGCCGGCAGCGTCAGCGCCTGGGCAGGCGCCAGGGGCCGCAGCGCATCGGCGCCGACGGCCTGCGCGTCGCCCGGCTGCCAGCGCGGGCGGCGTTCGACCAGGGTCGTGGTCCAGCCGATCTCGCGCAGCAGCGGCAGCAGCAGCGGCGTCTCCGGGCCGGCGCCCAGCACCAGCACCTGCGGCGGCGCCTGGAACAGCAACCCGATGCCCGCGGCGAGCCCGATCGGCGCAGGCGCGCAGGGCAGCGTCCAGCGCTGCGCGCCCAGCGTGACGGTCAGCTGATCGGACTTGTTCGTCTGCAGCCGCAGCGTCTGGTCCTGGCCGCCGCGCCAGGCGGCGATCGCGGTCTCCAGCCCCGGCAGCAGCGCGAGCGGCAGCAGCGTCAGCTGCAGGCGGCCGCGGCAGCCGATCGCCGAGCCGGACAGCAGGTCCTCGTCTTCGCGGGTGTCCAGTTCCAACCAGTCGGCCGCGCCGCGCTCGATCGCCGCCAGCGCGCGCACCTGGATCTCAGGCTCCAGGCAGCCGCCGCTGAGCCAGCCGACTTGGCCGCCGTGGGTATCGAACAGCGCCATCGCGCCGGCACGCACATAGGTCGAGCCGTCGGTGTCCACCACCAGCGCCAGCGCCGCGTGCGCGGGGTCGGCGCCGGCGGCGGCGTCCAGCACGTTGCGCTGCGCGTCGGCGATCTTCGGCGGGGCGGTCACGTCGTCCTTCATGGCGACCATGGTCGCGCCCGCGGGCTGACGGGGTCGTGAGGCCATCAGCCGCGCCGGCGTCCGCGCCACAGGCTGTCGCCGACGAACACGCCCAGCGCCGCCCAGATCAGGGCGAAGCCCAAGGCCCGCTCCAGCCCGAACGGCTCGCCGAACACCAGCACGCCCAGCAGCAGCTGCAGGGTCGGCGCGATGTACTGCAGCAGCCCGACCAGCGACAGCGGGATGCGCCGCACGCCGTAGGCGAAGCCCAGCAGCGGCAGCGCGGTGACCGCCCCGGCCAGCACCAGCAGCACGTCGGTGCCCAGGCTCCAGCCGTGCACGAAGGCGCCGCCGTGCCCGGCCTCGCCCCAGGCCACCAGCGCCAGCGCGGGCACGAACAGGTACACGCTCTCCATGCCCAGTCCCGACACCGCATCGACCTGCACCAGCTTGCGCAGCAGGCCATAGGCGCCGAAGCTCAGGGCCAGGCCCAGCGCGATCCAGGGCGCGCGCCCGGCCTGCCAGGTCAGCCAGGCCACGCCGGCGGCCGCGACCGCCACCGCGATCCACTGCAGCCGCGTCAGCCGCTCGCGCAGCACCAGAACGCCCAGCAGCACGTTGACCAGCGGGTTGATGAAATAGCCCAGGCTGGCCTCGACCACATGGCCGTTGTTGACCGACCAGATGTACAGTCCCCAGTTGCAGCTGATCAGCACCGAGGTCAGCGCCAGGGTGGCGCGTGCGCGCGGCTGGGCGGCGATGCGCCGCAGCCAGGCGCCGCGCTCGCGCAGGCACAGCCAGCCGACCACCAGCACCGCGCTCCAGACCACGCGGTGGGCGATGATCTGCAGCGACGGCACATGCTGCAGCAGCCGCCAGTACAGCGGGAACAGGCCCCACACCACGAACGCCCCGACCGTGGCGGCCACGCCGCGCCGGTCCAGCATCGGCGCCGCCGCGCTCATTTGCGCCGCACCTTGGCCAGCGTGATCACCACCACGCCGACCAGGATCACCGCCATCGCGCCCAGGTCGTGCGCGGTGAAGCGCTCATGCGCCAGCCACGCGCCCAGCGCCACGGCGATGACCGGATTGACGTAGGCATAGCTGCCGGCCAGCGCCGGGCGCACGTGATGCAGCAGCCAGACATAGGCGGTAAAGGCGATGACCGAGCCGAACAGCGCCAGGTAGACCACCGCCAGCACGCCCTCCAGCGGCGGCACGGCGTGCAGGCGTTCGCCGCGCAGCCAGCCGGCCAGCATGATCAGCGTGCCGCCGCACAGCATCTGCCCGGCGGCGGCCATGAAGGGCGACGGCAGGTCGCGTCCGCGCGACCACACCGAGCCGAAGGCCCAGGCCATCGGCGCCAGCAGCAGGCACACCAGCCCCTGCGGACTGGCGGTGAGCGTGCCGCCGGCGTTGAGCCACACCACCCCGGCGAAGCCCAGCATCAGGCCGAGCCACTCGATGCGCGTGGCGCGCTGGCCACGCAGCAGGCCGAACAGCCCCATCCACACCGGCACCGAGGCCACCGCCACCGCCGCCAGCCCGGAGGACACCGTGGTCTCGGCCAGCACGACCAGCGCATTGCCCATGCCCAGCAGCAGCGCGCCCATGACGACCAGGTTCTTCCACTGCGCGCGCGTCGGCGCGGCCACCCCGCGCAGGCGCAGCACGCCGAACAGCAGCGCGCCGGCGACCACGAAACGCAGGCCCGAGGTCACCAGCAGCGGCGGCACGCCGTGCTCCAGGGCGATGCGGATCCCCAGATAGGTCGACCCCCAGACCACGTAGACCAGCAGCAGCGCGGCCGGCACGGCCAGGCCGCCGGTGCGCGGAGACGTGGCGGCGTGCATCGGGGAAGACATGGGGGTTCACCACAGCGCGGGGCCGCACAGTCTAGGGCCTGCCCCGCGCCTGGCTACACCCATACCGGTGGAATCCGACGTTGCGGGCGCTCGCCCGGGCCCCAAACGACACGGGCGCCCGAAGGCGCCCGCATCCAATCACCATCCGCCGCCTACCAACCCAAAGCCTCCGGAGATCTCCCTACCGTCGTTCCCGCGAACGCGGGAATGCCGGCTCCCACCTTTAGAGCGGAGCTTGCTCCGCTGGGGCCTCCCCCACGAACCGAACGAAGAGCAGCGGAGCAAGCTCCGCTCTACAGGCACGCCGCCGCGAGATTTGAGCAGACAGCTGCTCCCGCCCGTGGCGACGCCTCAATCCGCCCAGCTGCCCGACTTGGTCGACACCGGCAGCACCTGCGCCGAGAGCTGCTTGTCCTGGCCCAGCACGCCGATCGCATCGCCCAGGATGGCCGCCGACTCGTGCAGCAGCGGATCGGGACGCTTGTCGGCCAGCTTCTCGCGCGCGGCATCCTTGACGATGTCGCGCTCGCTCGCGCCCAGGCCGTCGTCGGCCAGATCGCCGGCCAGCGGGTCCAGCGGCATGCCCAGCTTCTTGCGTTCTTCCTGGCGCGACTTGCGCTGGGCTTCCTGGCGATCGCGTTCGGCCAGGCGCTCGGCCTCGTTGAGCGTCACGTACTTCTTGGCCTTCTCGGCGCGGAACTGGGCCACGTCCTCGGACCACCACTGGTATTCCAGGTCGTTCTTGACCCGTGCGTCGTGCAGGGCCTCCAGCTTCGGCAGCAGCGGGGCGAAGTTGCCGTACTGGGTGTGGCTGACCGGCGCGATCTTGGTCCACGGCAGCGCGTTGTCGTAGGTGTCCTCGCCGTACTCGGTCGCATCGATGCTGGCCGGGAAGGCGATGTCCGGCACCACACCCTTGTGCTGGGTGCTGCCGCCGGCCACGCGGAAGAACTGGGCGATGGTCAGCTTCAGCTGGCCGAAGCGCTTGCCGCCCTCGTTGGCCGGCCAGCGGTCCAGGTCGACCAGGTTCTGCACGGTGCCCTTGCCGAAGCTGGTCTCACCGATCACCAGGCCACGGCCGTAGTCCTGGATGGCGCCGGCGAAGATCTCCGAGGCCGAGGCCGAGCCGCGGTTGATCAGCACCGCCAGCGGCCCGTCCCAGGACACGCCCGGGGTGGTGTCGCCGCTGACCGACACGCGGCCGCCGGATTCGCGCACCTGCACCACCGGGCCCTGGTCGATGAACAGCCCGGTCAGATCGACCGCCTCGTCCAGCGAACCGCCGCCGTTGTTGCGCAGGTCCATCACAACACCGTCGATGTGCTGGCCCTTGAAGCCGTCCAGCAGCTTGCGCACGTCGCGCGTGGCCGAGGTGTAGTTGTTCGGATCGCGGCGACGGCCCTCGAAGTCCTGATAGAACGCCGGCAGCTTGATCACGCCGATGCGCCGCTCCGGCGTGCTACCAGAGGCCGGCAGCGTCACGATCTCGCTCTTGGCGGCCTGCTCGGCCAGCTGCACCTTGTCGCGCACGATGGTCACCGTGCTGTGCGGCCCGTCCATGCCCGCCTCCGGCGCGATGAACTCCAGGCGCACGCGGGTGCCCTTCTTGCCGCGGATCAGATCGACCACATCGTCGGTGCGCCAGCCGATCACGTCGGTGAAGGCGCCATCGCTGCCCTGGGCCACGCCGACGATGCGCGCACCGGGCTGCAGCTTCTTGGACAGGTCGGCCGGGCCGCCCGGGACGATCTCGCGGATCACCACCGTGTCGTCCTGGCGCTGCAGCACCGCGCCGATGCCTTCCAGCGACAGCGACATCTGCTGGTTGAACTGCTCGGCCGTCTTAGGCGTGAAGTAGTCGGTATGCGGATCCACCGCCGAGGTGTAGGCGTTGAGGAAGGTCTGGAACACGTCCTCGCTGTCCAGCTCGTCCACGCTGCGCTGGATATTGGCGTAGCGCTTGTCCAGCGTCTGGGCGATGGCGTCGGGCTTCTTGCCGGCCATCTTCAGCCGCAGCCAGTCGTTCATCACCGACTTGCGCCAGATCGCGTCGAGCTCGGCGCTGTCCTTGGCCCACGGCGCCTTCTCGCGGTCGTACTCCCAGCGCTCGTGGGTGGTGAAATCGAAGTCCGGCTTCTTCAGCAGGCTGCGCGCATAGGCCACCCGCTCGCCGACGCGCTGGCGGTAGACCTGGAAGATGTCGTAGGCCGGCGAGAGCTGGCCGCTCTTGATCGCATCGTCCAGCCGCGTGGACAGCGGCATGAAGCCCTCGATGTCCTTGGCGGTGAAGAACTGCTTGCCGCCGTCCAGCGCATCCAGGTAGCGCTTGTAGACGTCCTGGGACAGCGCATCGTCCAGCGCGCGCGGGCGGTAGGCGTAACGGCTGTCGGACAGCAGGCCGTAGACCAGCTTGGAGGTGGTGGACTGGTCGGCGGTCGGCCCCATCGGCACCACGCTGGTGCTGGCCGGCTTGCTGGGTGTCGCGTCAGGCCGCGCCAGCAGCGCCACCGGGGCAGTCAGGGCCAGGGCCAGCAGGGTCAGGGTGAGCTTGGCTTTCATTCGATGGACTCGCGGCCGCGGGGCCGGTGGAAGCGTGTGGGGAAAGATGCGTGGAACGTTGACAACGCCACAGTGCCGAAAGTTGCGCGGGCTGTCACGCACGATGCGAGCCTAGGGGGGAGGCGGTTCCGCAATGTGAACGCGCCCGCACAAGGCGTCCATACGACACCGCCGCCAGGCTTAAGGGCCAGGCGGCGGGACAGGGTGCTGCGCGGGTCGGGGCTGGAGGCGCGGATCAGGCGGCCACGCCCGCGCCGGCGGCCTGCTGGTCGGCGTGGTAGGACGAGCGCACCATCGGGCCCGAAGCGACGTGGCTGAAGCCCAGCTCGTAGCCGTAGACCTCCAGGGCCTTGTAGTCCTCCGGCGTCCAGTAGCGCAGCACCGGGTGGTGGTGCGGGGTGGGCTGCAGGTACTGGCCGATGGTGATCATGTCCACCTCGTGCGCGCGCAGGTCGCGCATGGTGGCCTGGATCTGCTCGAAGGTCTCGCCCAGGCCTAGCATGATGCCGGACTTGGTCGGGATCTCCGGGTGCTGGGCCTTGAACTGCTTGAGCAGGGTCAGCGACCACTGGTAGTCCGCGCCCGGACGGACGTTGCGGTACAGGTCCGGCACGGTCTCGATGTTGTGGTTGAACACGTCCGGCGGATTGGTCGCCAGGATCTCCAGCGCGCGCTCCATGCGGCCCTTGCCGCGGAAGTCGGGCGTCAGGATCTCGATGCGGGTGCCGGGCGACTTCTCGCGGATCGCGCCGATGCAGTCGACGAAATGCTGGGCCCCGCCGTCGCGCAGGTCGTCGCGGTCCACGCTGGTGACCACGACGTACTTCAGGCCCATGTCGGCCACGGTGTTGCCCAGGCTGGCCGGCTCGTTGGCATCGGGCGGCTTGGGCCGGCCGTGGGCCACGTCGCAGAACGAGCAGCGGCGGGTGCAGACCTCGCCCAGGATCATGAAGGTCGCCGTGCCGTGGCCGAAGCACTCATGGATGTTCGGGCAGCTGGCCTCTTCGCAGACGGTGACCAGGCGGTTCTCGCGCAGCTTGGCCTTGAGGTTGGCCACGGCGTTGCCCGAGGGGATGCGCACGCGGATCCAGGAGGGCTTGCGCAGCACCGGCGCGTCGGCGAACTGCACCGGCGAGCGGCCGATCTTGTCGCCGCCCAGCTGCTTGGCGCCGGTCTCCAGCGAGGCGGCGGCGGTGGGCGCAGTGACGACCTGCAACGGGATCTGGCGGGGAGCGGGCGTGTCCATGGCGTCATTCTATCGCCTGGGCCCCGCCCCCGCCGCCGCGCGCGTCCCGCCCCACGGAACGCAGCAATGCGATGCGGGAGTCGGGAGCCGGGAGGTGGTGGAAGGTGGGAGCCGCCATGGCGGCGATGAGGCTCCACCGACGATGCCCATCGCCGCCGTCGCCCCCCACCGAAGCCGCAACGCCCACACGGCCGGCCGTCGACCCAAAAAACAGGCAATAAAAAGCCCGAAACAGCTTGCGCCAGTTCCGGGCCTGCTCCCTCCCCCACGTCGGGATGCGGGTCAATCCTGCGCCCCCCGCGAGGACATTGCACGCTGCAGTGCAAAACGAACGCCTGCTGCAAGCTGAACCTCAATCCAGGTAGCCCGGCTGGGCCTCGTACCAGCGCTTGGCGCCCAGCACGTGGAAGGTATGCGCGCCATTGCGCAGCTCTACCGCCGCGCCCAGCACGCCCCAGCGCGCGTAGAGATCGCCCTGGGCCTTGTCGCGGCCCTGCAGGCGGAAGCGCCCGACCAGGTCGAAGCGGTCGTTGCGCGCGTCGATATCGTCCAGCACCAGGTCGTGCTGGCGCCAGCGTACGCGCGTGGACGCCCGCACCGTGCCGGCATCGACCAGCTTGACCATCCAGCCCGGGTAATCGCGATCCTGCGAGAACAGGTCCAGCAAGAAGCCCACGTCCTTCATCTGCGTAGACACCGTGCCCTGCACCGCCAGGCGCTCGTCGGCCACGTCCATCTGCGCGCGCGGCAGCGACACGTTGGCCCACCAGCCGCTGCGGCTCAGCCCGGCGTGGGCGAAGCTGATGTTCTTCAGCGCGACCGTGCTGCCATCGACGGCGAACCGCTGGCGCTGCAGGTCGGCGCGCTTGAGCCGCAGGTCCACGTCCACATCGCCGCGCATCGCCAGCCCCGCCGCGCGCACCTGGGCCGCGCGCGCGGCGATGCGCACCTGGCCGTTGCCCGCCTGGCCGGCCGCATCCAGCGCCAGCTGACCGGTCAGCGTGCCCGAGCCGCCGTCGAAGCGCAGATGGTCATTGGGCAGGAAGCGGTTGTACGCCCGCAGGTCCGGCACCTGGGCATTGGTGAAGGTCGCCTGCGCCTTGAGCGACTCGCGCGCCTTGGCCAGGTCGGCGTCGCTGTCGGTATGGAGCTTGAGGTCCTTGCCGCGGATGTAGGGCCGCTTGAGCTGGTCGATCGCGGCGACGCTGTAGTCGGTCAGCGCCACGTCCACGCGCGAGCGCGGCCGCCCGCCCTCGCCGGCTTCCAGCCGCGCCTTGGCGCTGCCGGTGCCGGTCACGCGCTGGGCCACCACGTCGGCCTGCGCCTGCACGTGCGGGATCTCCAGGTGGCTGCCCACGGCCAGCACGCCGTGGTCCAGCGTGACATCGCCCTGCACCCGCCCGGCGCCGTCCAGCGACAGCCAGGGCACGTTGACGAACAGCGAGGTGACCCACTTGAGTGAACTGAACTGCCATTGCCCGGCCAGCCGCCCGGACGTGCGCGGCAGCAGCGTGCGCGGCTGCTCGAACGGGATCCGGGTGCCATCGGCGCGCAGGTCCGCGTCGAGCGCCAGCACGCCGTCGGTCTGCGGCGGCATGTTGGCCTTCAGATGCAGATCGCGGTCGACCGAGAGCTGGGCGGTGAGCGTGCTGCGATGCACCTGCCCGTGCACGTCGGTGATCATCACCGGCATGCGCCAGGACAGCACGCCGCCCGGGGCCAGCTCGGCCTGCACCAGCTTCAGCGCCCCCTGCACGCGGCCCTGGCCGGGCTGCAGGGTCAGTTCGAGCTTGCCCGCGTCGCTCTGCCGGGCCGCCAGCGCCGGCGTGCCGCCGGCCACGTCGAGCGCGATGCGCATGCGCCGCAGCTTCTGGATGCCCTTGGCCTGGGCGCGCGTGGTCGGGGTCATCGCGAACTCGCTGCCCAGCGTGGCGTCCTCCAGCAGCGCGACCTGGCCATAGCCCAGGCGCAGATGTTCGAAGTGCGCGGTGGAGGGCAGCAGCTCGGCCGGGCCGCCGCGCAGGCGCTTGGTGAAGCCCACCTTGGCCTTGCCCTGCCCCTCCAGCGTCAAGGGCCCGAGCGTGCCGCCGCGCACGCTGTCGCTGGTGATGGCCGGGAAGTTGAGCAGCCAGCCCCCCGGGCGCACCGGCGGCGGCGGGATCTCCTGCGCCACGCTGGCGATCTGCCCGGTCACCTCGGTTGCGCGCACGCGCGGCACATAGACTTCCTTGTGCACCAGGTTGAGCAGCGAAATGTGCCCGGCCACGCGGTCGGCCTGCATGGTCCACACCACGCGCCCGACATGGCCGCGCAGCGACACCTTCCACAGCACGATCTCGCCCGGCCACCAGGTCAGCGCCGGGCCCCAGTGCATGGCGAACTTCTCCGGCTTGCGGTTGACGCTCCACGGCCCCAGCGGCGTGTTGAGGTAGAGATTGCCGGCGACCAGATAGGCCGCGTAGCAGCCCAGCAGCAGCCAGGCCAGGCGCCGCATCCAGCGGCGCAAGGGGGATGGACGGCGCTGGGCCGTCGCGGCGTCGGAAGCGTTCATCGGGCCAAGCATGCCCGACGCGTGTGTTCAGGACGTATGCGCGGCCGGCGGCGACCGCCGGGCCGCGCGCGCGGTCATGCGGCCTGCGCGATCCGACGGGCGCGACGCGCCCGCACGCCGGCGGCCAGGCGCTCGAGCACGGCCACCGAATCGTCCCAGCCGATGCAGCCGTCGGTGATGCTCTGGCCATAGGTCAGCGGCTGACCCTCGATCAGGTCCTGGCGGCCGCCCACCAGATGGCTTTCCACCATCACCCCGACGATGCGCTCCTCGCCGGCGGCCAGCTGGGCCACCAGATCCTCGACGACCTTGGGCTGGTTCTCCGGCTTCTTGCCGCTGTTGGCGTGGCTGGCATCGATCATCAGGCGCGGCGCCAGGCCGTTGTGCGCCAGCACCTCGCTGGCGGCCTGCACGCTGGCCGCATCGAAGTTGGGCACCTTGCCGCCGCGCAGGATCACGTGGCAGTCGGGATTGCCGGTGGTCGAGGCGATCGCCGACTGGCCGTGCTTGGTCACGGCCAGGAAATGATGCGGATGCGAGGCCGCGCCGACCGCGTCCACCGCGATCTTCACATCGCCGCTGGTGCCGTTCTTGAAGCCCACCGGGCAGGACAGGCCGCTGGCCATCTCGCGGTGGATCTGGCTCTCGGTGGTGCGCGCGCCGATCGCGCCCCAGGCCACCAGGTCGGAGATGTACTGCGGCGAGATCACGTCCAGGTACTCGCAGCCGGCCGGCAGGCCGAGCAGGTTGATCTCGCGCAGCAGGCTGCGCGCGGTGGCCAGGCCCTCGTTGATGCGGAAGCTGCCGTCCAGCCGCGGGTCGTTGATCAGGCCCTTCCAGCCCACCGTGGTGCGCGGCTTCTCGAAGTACACGCGCATGATGATTTCCAGTTCGCCGCCCAGCGCATCGCGCAGCGGGCGCAGCCGGCGCGCGTAGTCCATCGCCGCGGCCGGGTCGTGGATCGAGCAGGGGCCGATCACCACCGCCAGACGGTCGTCGCGGCCGTGCAGGATCTCGTGCAGCGCCGCGCGCGCGGCGGCGACGGTGTCGGAGGCGACGTCATCGCAGGGAAACTCCGTCATCAGCTCGGCCGGGGTATGCAGGGGCTCGATCTTGCGGATGCGCAGGTCGGAAGTGAGCGGGGCCATCTTGAAGTCTCGTGTCGTCGGATCGGTGGGGTACGTGGACCGCCGGGCTGGCAACAAAAAAGCCGCCAGGGTTGCTGGCGGCTTTCGGGATGCGTCTGAAGGGTTTCTTCAGGGTGAACGCGCTCCTTCCTCCGCCTGTGGCTTCGGAAACCAAAAGTAATAGCGGGCGCGGGGTGCGTTCATGGGCAGCATTGATACCACGGCTTTTGCGCCGGCGCGACTGTTTCATCGGCAACTCAGGCAATGCGCGATCGGGCCGATCCTTCGCCGCATGATTCAATGCCGCCCATGCCTGCCCCTCCCCGACTGGAAGATCTGCGCCGCTACGCGGTCGCGCGCAGCCTGTTCACCCCGACCACGCTGGCCGGCGCGATCACGAAGCTGGGCTTCGTCCAGGCCGATCCGATCCGCGCCCCGGCGCGCGCGCAGGACCTGATCCTGCGGCATCGGGTCAAGGACTATCGCGCCGGCGACCTGGAGCGTCGCTACGCGCGGCTGCAGGTGGAAGAGGACTTCCTGGTCAACTACGGCTTCCTGCCACGTCCCCTGCTGGCACTGCTGCATCCGCGCCAGGTCAAAGCCGCCTGGGACGGGCAGACCCGGCGACGGGCCAACGCGGTGTTGGCCTTCGTTCGTGAGCACGGCGCGGTGCATCCGCGCCAGGTCGAGCAGCACTTCGCCCATGGCCGCGTGCGCAACTACTGGGGCGGCTCGAGCAATGCCACCACCCAGCTGCTCGACGGCCTGCATTACCGCGGCCTGCTGCGGGTCAAGCGGCGCGACAGCGGCACGCGGGTCTACGAGGCCGTGGCGCATGCGCCGGCGGACGACGCGCCGGCCGCCCGCGCCGAACGCGCCGCGGCGCTGCTCGACCTGGTGGTGCGCAAGTACGCGCCGCTGCCCGCCGCCAGCCTGGGCTACCTGGCGCGCCTGCTCGGCGGCGGCGCGCCGCATCTGAGCGACGAACTGCGCGATGCCCTGCGCCTGGCGCGCGAGCGCCTGGCCCAGGTGCGCATCGACGGCACCGACTGGTACTGGCCCGCCGACGAATATCCGCGAGCGCGCCGTTATCGCTTCGACGAGCAGCTACGCCTGCTGGCGCCCTTCGACCCCATCGTCTGGGACCGGCGCCGCTTCAGCCTGTTCTGGGACTGGACCTACAAGTTCGAGGCCTATACCCCCGCTGCCCGGCGTCAGTTCGGCTACTACGCCCTGCCGATGCTCTGGCGCGGGCAGGTGATCGGCTGGGCGAACCTGACCTGGCGCGAGGGCCAGCTGGAGGCCGCGACCGGCTATGCGGCGGGCACGGCGCCCAGCGAGGCGGCCTTCGGCCAGGCGCTGGATGAGGAGCTTGCACGCATGCGCCAGTTCCTTGCACCGCGCTGAGGTCGCCAAGGGACGGGCGCAGCGCGGTCGACGCCGGAGAAACGAAAAGACCCCGCCTCGCGGCGGGGTCCTTGTCGTACAGCAGCAGCGGTGAGGCTGCGCGGCGGACTTAGAAGTCCATGCCGCCCATGCCACCCATGCCACCGCCCGGCGGCATCGCCGGCTCTTCCTTCTTCGGCGACTCGGCCACCATGGCTTCGGTGGTGATCATCAGGCCGGCGATGGACGCGGCGTTCTGCAGCGCGGTGCGGGTCACCTTGGTCGGATCCAGGATGCCGAACTCGACCATGTCGCCGAACTCGCCGTTGGCAGCGTTATAGCCGAAGTTGCCCGAACCGTCCTTGACCTTGTTGACGATCACGGAGGGCTCTTCACCGGCGTTGGTGACGATCTCGCGCAGCGGGGCTTCCATGGCGCGCAGGGCGATCTGGATGCCGTGGTTCTGGTCTTCGTTGATGCCCTTGATCTCGCCGATGTTGGCCTTGGCGCGGATCAGCGCGACGCCGCCGCCCGGGACCACGCCTTCTTCCACCGCAGCGCGTGTGGCGTGCAGGGCGTCTTCGACGCGGGCCTTCTTTTCCTTCATCTCGATCTCGGTGGAGGCACCGACCTTAATCACGGCCACGCCGCCGGCCAGCTTGGCCACGCGTTCCTGCAGCTTCTCGCGGTCGTAGTCCGAGGAGGTCTCCTCGATCTGCGCCTTGATCTGCTTGATGCGCGACTCGATGCCCGCGGTATCGCCGGCGCCGTCGATGATGGTGGTGTTCTCCTTGGACACCTGCACCTTCTTGGCGCGGCCCAGATCCTTGATCGTGGCCTTCTCCAGCGACAGGCCCACTTCCTCGGAGATCACGGTGCCGCCGGTCAGCACGGCCATGTCTTCCAGCATCGCCTTGCGACGGTCGCCGAAGCCCGGCGCCTTGACGGCCACGACCTTGACGATGCCGCGGATGGTGTTGACCACCAGGGTCGCCAGGGCCTCGCCCTCGACTTCCTCGGCCACGATCAGCAGCGGCTTGCCGGCCTTGGCCACGCCCTCGAGGACGGGCAGCAGGTCACGCACGTTGGAGATCTTCTTGTCGTGCAGCAGGATGAACGGGTCGTCCAGGTCGGCCGACTGGCTCTGCTGGTTGTTGATGAAGTACGGCGAGAGATAGCCGCGGTCGAACTGCATGCCCTCGACCACGTCCAGCTCGTTCTCCAGGCCCGAGCCTTCCTCGACGGTGATCACGCCTTCCTTGCCGACCTTCTTCATCGCCTCGGCGATGATGTTGCCGATCGACTCGTCCGAGTTGGCCGAGATCGTGCCGACCTGGGCGATGGCCTTGTCGTCGGCGGTGGGCTTGGAGATGTTCTTCAGCTCGGCGACGGCGGCGGTCACGGCCTTGTCGATACCGCGCTTGAGGTCCATCGGGTTCATGCCGGCGGCGACGGCCTTCATGCCTTCGCGGATGAAGGCCTGGGCCAGCACGGTGGCGGTGGTGGTGCCGTCACCGGCGTTGTCGGAGGTCTTGGAAGCGACCTCCTTGACCATCTGCGCGCCCATGTTCTCGAACTTGTCGGCCAGTTCGATCTCCTTGGCGACGGACACGCCGTCCTTGGTGATCGTCGGGGCGCCGTAGCTCTTCTCCAGCACGACGTTGCGGCCCTTCGGGCCCAGGGTGGCCTTGACGGCATTGGCGAGCACGTTCACGCCGCGCACCATGCGCGAGCGGGCGTCTTCACCGAAACGAATGTCCTTGGCAGCCATTGCGTATTACCTCGATTGTTCTTGGATGATGGGGATGAGAGAAAGCGGACGTCGCGCCGGCCTTAGCCGATGGTCGCGAAGATGTCGTCTTCCTTCACCACCAGGTACTCGGTGCCGTCCAGCTTCACTTCCGTGCCGCTGTACTTGCCGAACAGGACCTTGTCGCCGACCTTGACCTGCGGGGCGCGCACCGAACCGTTGTCCAGGATCTTGCCGGCGCCGACGGCGACGACCTCACCCTTGATCGGCTTCTCGGTGGCCGAGTCGGGGATCACGATGCCGCCCGCGGACAGCTTTTCTTCTTCCATACGCTTGATGACCACGCGGTCGAACAGCGGCTTGATGTTGCTCATGTCAATCCTCTTAAGTGATTGATTGGACTAGGAAAGGGCCGGCGATGTTAGCACTCGCCCATGACGAGTGCCAGCACACCGGGAACGCCAAGACCCAGCGCCAGGACGGCTCGGGGGGCTGACAGGGCAGATGGGGCGCTCGGGCAGGCCTTTCAAGGCGGCCGGCGAGAATTTCTTGCGAAGGCGCCTGCGGCGGACGGGGCGATCAGGCGCCGCCAAAAAAAGAAGCGCACGCATGTGCGGCATGCGTGCGCTTCATAGGGAATGGTTGTGGAATCCGATTCCGTCGCGCCTTGACGTGCGCCAACTCCCCCCGCCGACGTCCTGTCAGTGCCAGCGTCCTGCCGGCAGGCATAGAGATACCAATGCGGTTGGGCGAAGCCAAGCCTGTAGCCGGCCTAAACGCAGGAAAACTAGTGAGCACAAGGCGCGCAATCCCGCCGAAACCCTTTGTTAGCGCGCTATGGAAAACTTTTGGTTACCAAAAGCGCACCACGTATGCCTATTTTTGGTCACTACGTTAGTATCACTATCCTTTTCCATTCCGATCCGTGGAACGCTTGGCTATGGTCACAAAAGTTTCTGGATGGCGATCGCCACGGAGAGGTTTGATGGATGCACCCGAGCGAGTCCGCATGGCGCGGCGCCTTGCCGGTCTCTCGCAAAGTCAGTTGGCAGAATCCGTCGGGGTGCAGCGCAGCGCCGTGAGCCATTGGGAGTCCCCCAAGGGCAAGAGTCCCAGTGTCTCGCACCTGCGTGAAGTGGCGCTGGCGACGGGCACGCAGTTCGAGTGGCTGGCCACCGGCCGCGGCGCGATGACGCTCTCGCGCGAGGTGGAACTGGATTCGATCGCCACCGCCGAGGCCATCCTGGTCGAGGACCCGCTGGAGTTCCGCCTGGTGCGCGCCTTTCGCGAGGCGCCGCTGAAGGCGCGCCTGTCGTTGCTGGAAGTGATGGAAACCCTGGCCCTGCAGCGCACCGGACGCCCCCGCACCCGCGGTCCCGGCCGCCCGGGCGGCGACGCGCGCGGCGGCTGAGCGATCCGGCCCGGCCCGCGGCGCGCGGGCGGCGATCGACCTCAGGCCCGGTGCCGGGAAGGCCCAGACACCGGATCGGCGGCAAGCCCATGCCCCTTGCAACACAGTGGCGCCGCCTGCGGGACCGGCCGCTCCGCTAAGCTTGGCCGCATGTCGCTGATCTCCCGTCTGGCCCGTCCGCTGGCCCTGCTCGCCCTGCTCGTCCCCACCCTGCCGGCCACGGCGGCCGACCCGTCCGAGCTGCTGCCGGTCGACCAGGCCTTCGTGCTGGGCGCCCAGGGCAAGCCGGACGGCATCGCCCTGCACTGGAAGATCGCCGACGGCTATTACCTGTACCGGCAGCGGATCTCGGTGGAGGCGCAGGGCGGCGGGTTCACGGCCGGCGCGCTGCAGCTGCCGGACGGGGACAAGCACGTCGACGAGTTCTTCGGGCCGGTGGAGACCTACCGCAAGCAGCTCGATGCGCTTCTGCCGGGCAAGGCCACGACCGCTGGCCAGGTCACGCTGAAGGTGCGCTACCAAGGCTGCGCCGATGCCGGGCTGTGCTATCCGCCGCAGACCCGCACGCTGCAGGTGGCGGTTCCGGCGGCCGCCGCGTCCGGCGCCGGCACCGGACTGGGCCTGCCGCTCGGCGGCGCCGCGGCCGGGGGATCGACGCTGCTGGGCACGCAGGCCGCCGTGCCGGGCGCCGCCGATGCGGCGCCCCTGCCCGAGGCGCAGGCCTTCGCCTTCGAGGCCATCGCCGACGGCGGCAATCAGCTGCTACTGCGCTTCACCCCGGCCAAGGGCTATTACCTGTACCGCGACCGCACCCAGCTGGCGCTGCACGGCGCCGAGGGGTTGTCGCTGGGCGCGCCGCGCTGGCCGCCGGGCAAGGCCCATCGCGACGAGCACTTTGGCGAGGTCACGGTGTACTTCGACCAGGTCGAGGTGCCGGTGCCTGTGATCCGCGACCGCGCCGACGCGGCCAAGGCCACGCTGGAGGTCACCTTCCAGGGCTGCCAGACCGATGGCATCTGCTATCCGCCGATGACCCGCCAGGTCGCGCTTGCGCTGCCGGCCGGCACGGTGACGCCGCCCGAGGCGCGCGCCGTCGCGCTGGCCGCACCGGTGGCGCTGGAAGCCGGCACCGCTGCCCCGGCGGCAACGCCGCCGGCTCCGGCCGAGGTGCCACGTTCGACCCCGCCGCCGGAGGCGCTGGCGCGCGCCGACCAGGGCGCCGGCGGCGCGTCCGGCTGGGCGCTGGCGCTGGTCGCGGCCTTGCTGGGCGGACTGATCCTCAACGTGATGCCGTGCGTGCTGCCGGTGCTCTCGCTCAAGGCCTTGTCCCTGGCCGAGAGCGGACGCGGCCGGGCGCGGGCCGGCGCCCTGGCCTATACCGCCGGCGTGCTGCTGAGCTTCCTGCTGGTCGGCGGCGTCGCGCTGGCCCTGCGCGCCACCGGGCAGGCGCTGGGCTGGGGCTTCCAGCTGCAGCAGCCGCTGGTCACCGGCGCGCTGGCCTATCTGATGTTCGCCGTGGGCCTGAGCCTGTCGGGCGTGTTCGCCGTCGGCTACGGGCTGGCCGGTGTCGGCCGCGGGCTGACCGAGCGCGGCGGGCTGTCCGGCGATTTCTTCACCGGCGTGCTGGCGGTGGTGGTGGCCAGCCCGTGCACGGCGCCGTTCATGGGCTCGGCGCTGACCTTCGCCTTCGCCGCGCCCGTGCCGGTCGCGCTGGCGGTGTTCGCGCTGCTGGGCCTGGGCCTGGCGCTGCCGTTCCTGCTGATCGGGCTGGTGCCGGCGCTGGCCGCGCGCCTGCCGCGCCCGGGCGCGTGGATGGACACGCTCAAGCAGGTGCTGGCCTTCCCGATGTATCTGACCGCGGTGTGGATGCTGTGGGTGCTGGGCAAGCAGCGCGGCATCGACGCGGTCGGCCTGGCCCTGATCGGCCTGGTGGTGCTGGCACTGGGGCTGTGGGCGTTCCAGCGCGTGCGCTTCCAGACCGCGCCGCTGCGGCGCGGCCTGGCGGTGGTGGTGCTGATCGCCTCGCTGGTACCACTGGTGCTGCTGCACCGGCTGCCCGCCGCGAGCACGCCCGCGGCCACCGCGGCGGCCGACGGGGCCGAGCCCTATTCGCCGCAGCGCCTGGACGCGCTGCGCAAACAGGGCCAGGTGGTCTTCGTCGACATGACCGCCGATTGGTGCGTGACCTGCAAGGCCAACGAGAAGGCCGTGCTGTCGGGGGATGACTTCAAGCAGGCGATGCAGTCGGCCGGCGCGGTGCTGATGCGCGGCGACTGGACCAATGTCGATCCGCAGATCACCGCCTTCCTGCAGGCGCACAAGGCGGTGGGCGTGCCGCTGTACGTGGTGTTCCCGAAGAGCGGCGGCGAGGGCGAGGTGCTGCCCACCGTGCTGACCACGCCGATGGTGCGCGACGCCCTGCAGCGGGCCTCGGCACGGTGAGCGCCCGGGTGGTGCTGGTGGCCGTGGCCGCCGGCGTGCTCGGCGTCGCCGCCGGGTGGTGGTGGCAGGGCGCCGGTTTGCGGCGCCCTGCCACAGAAGCACCTTCCCCTGCTCCCGCCACGCCCACGGTGCCGATGGCCGCGGTCGGCGAGGCGATGCCCGCCCTCGTCCTGCCCGACCCGCACGGCAAGTCCGTCGATCTGGCGCAGCTGGCCGGCGGTCGACCGCTGCTGATCAACGCCTGGGCCAGCTGGTGCGCGCCCTGCGTCAAGGAGATGCCGGAGCTCGACCGCTTCGCCGCGGCCCAGGGCGCGCGCGGCGTGCAGGTGGTCGGCCTGGCGCTGGACAGCGCGCAGAACGTGCTGCAGTTCCTGCAGCGCGTGCCGGTGCGCTATGCGCTGGTGCTGGACACGCCCGGCCCGGCCGATGCCAGCGTCCGGCTGGGCAACCGGGCCGGCGTGCTGCCCTACAGCGTGCTGGTCGGCGCCGATGGCCGCATCCTGCGGCAGAAGGTCGGGCCCTTCGCCGACGGCGAGATCGAGCGCTGGATCGGCGCTGCGGCGCCGGCGGCCGCGCAAATTCAAACGCGCGATTAAATCGCCGCAAAGTTCGGCGAACTGGACAGCATTGCCAGCTTCCTCCAGACTGCCGCCTCCTCGCGGAGCGCGCCATGGCCGACCAGCAGCATCGATCCCTTCGCCGCGCAGCCTGGCCCCGCGTCTGCACGCCGGCGGCCACGGCCGCACCAGCGCGCGCCTGCCGCGCCTGATCCGCGCCCCCGGCCCATCCGCCGGGCCCGCCACCTCCTCCTTATCGCGTTCAACCACCGAGGCCTTTCATGGACCTGCGCAAGATCAAGAAACTCATCGACCTGCTGGAAGAATCCAATCTCGCCGAAATCGAGATCAAGGAAGGCGAGGAGTCCGTCCGACTGGCCCGCGTGCCCAAGGGCGGCTACGCCGCACCCGCCGCCGCGCCGCTGAGCTATGCCGCCGCGCCCGCGCCGGCCGAGGCCAAGGCCATGCCGATGAGCTCGCCCACCGAGGCCTCCACCGGCGGTGCGGCCAAGCCCGCCAGCGGCCTGCCCGAGGGCCACGTGCTGCGCTCGCCGATGGTCGGCACCTTCTACACCTCCCCGGCCCCGGACAAGCCGGCCTTCGTCACCGTCGGCCAGCAGGTCAAGGCCGGCGAGACGCTGGCCATCATCGAGGCGATGAAGATGTTCAACCCGATCGAGGCCGACCAGTCCGGCACCATCGTCGCGGTCATGTGCGAGAGCGGCCAGCCGGTGGAGTTCGATCAGCCGCTGTTTGTGATTGGCTAAAAGACAGGGATTGGGGATTCGTGATTCGGGATTCGCAGCCGCGACCGCACGAGCGCCTGGACGTCTGGCGCGACGCGATGACGTTGGTCGAATCGATCTACCGGATCACGGAGCACTTTCCCGACGCCGAGCGTTACGGACTCACCTCGCAAATGCGCAGAGCCGCCGTCAGCGTTCCTTCCAACATCGCCGAAGGCGCGGCGCGCCGCTCGACGACCGAGTACCTGCGCGTCCTGTCGATGGCCCGCGGTTCGCTCTCGGAACTGGATACCCAAGCCCAACTCGCCGCGCGACTCGGCTTCTGCGATGCGGACGCGTCACTGGCCGCGTTGCTCGACCGCGTCTTTTCCCGACTCAATGCCCTGATCCGTTCGCTGGACACCGCGCGCGCAACGCGCGAGGACGTCGCGGCTTACGAATCCCCAATCCCGAATCCCGAATCCCATGCTCGATAAAGTCGTCATCGCCAACCGTGGCGAGATCGCGCTGCGCATCCTGCGCGCGTGCCAAACCCTGGGCATCCGCACGGTCGCGGTCCACTCCACCGTCGATCGCAACCTCAAGCACGTGGCCATGGCCGACGAGTCGGTGTGCATCGGCCCGGCGCCCTCGGCCGAGAGCTACCTCAACATCCCGCGCCTGATCGCCGCGGCCGAGGTCACCGACGCCCAGGCCATCCATCCCGGCTACGGCTTCCTGTCGGAGAACGCCGACTTCGCCGAGCGCGTGGAGGAGTCCGGCTTCATCTTCATCGGCCCCAAGGCCGACACCATCCGCCTGATGGGCGACAAGGTCGAGGCCATCCGCGCGATGAAGTCGGCCGGCGTGCCGTGCGTGCCGGGCTCGGGCGGCCCGCTCGGCGATGACATCGTGACCAACACCAAGATCGCCCGCGAGATCGGCTATCCGGTGATCATCAAGGCGGCCGGCGGCGGCGGCGGGCGCGGCATGCGCGTGGTGCACGCCGAGGGCGCGCTGAAGTCCTCCATCGAGACCACCAAGGCCGAGGCCAAGGCAGCCTTCGGCAACGGCGAGGTCTATATGGAGAAGTACCTGGAGAATCCGCGCCACGTGGAGATCCAGGTGCTGGCCGACGGCCAGGGCAACGCCATCCACCTGGGCGAACGCGACTGCTCGATGCAGCGCCGCCACCAGAAGGTGGTCGAGGAAGCCCCGGCGCCGGGCATCACCCCGGCGCTGCGCGATGAGATCGGCAAGGTCTGCGTGGATGCGTGCATCCGCATCGGCTATCGCGGCGCGGGCACGTTCGAGTTTCTGTTCGAGGACGGGCGCTTCTACTTCATCGAGATGAACACCCGCATCCAGGTCGAGCATCCGGTCACCGAGATGGTCACCGGCATCGACCTGGTGTGCGAGCAGCTCAAGATCGCCGCCGGCCAGAAGCTGTCGATCAAGCAGAGCGACATCGTGTTGAACGGCCACGCCATCGAGTGCCGCATCAACGCCGAGGACCCGGAGACCTTCATGCCGCATCCGGGCCTGATCCAGCACTTCCATCCGCCGGGCGGCCCAGGCGTGCGCGTGGACACGCACATCTACGAGGGCTACCGCGTGCCGCCGAACTACGACTCGATGATCGGCAAGCTGATCGTGCACGGTCCCGACCGCGAGACGGCCATCGCGCGCATGCGCGTGGCGCTGAGCGAGACGGTGGTCGAAGGCATCCGCACCAACATCCCGCTGCAGCAGCGCATCATGCGCGACAAGGGCTTCCAGGCCGGCGGCCAGAACATCCACTACCTGGAAAAGCGCCTGGCCGAGCGCAAGACCAAGGCGATCTCGCTGACCTGATCGGTCAGCGCATCGCCCAAAAAAGTCTCCACCGCAACGCGCGGCCGGCAAGCGCACTTCGCCAACCAGCCTCGCCCCCTCCCTTTCGCCGTAGGCGAAGGGGAGGGCTGGGGTGGGGTGCTTTTGCTCTTCGCTTCTGTGGCTTGCCCGGTAAAGCCCCAACCCCTCCCCATCCCTCCCCTGCGCTGCGCGCAAGGGAGGGGGCCACAAGTCGACGCTCTCGCATCACTGATCGCGCTCTGCCCCCTCCCTTTCGCCGCAGGCGAAGGGGAGGGCCGGGGTGGGGTGCTGTTGCTGTTGCTTTGGCGGCTTCATCGGGAAAGCCCCGACCCCTCCCCATCCCTCCCCTGCACTGCGCGCAAGGGAGGGGGCCTCAAGTCGACGCCTTCCCGTCACTGATCGCGTTGTGCGCGAGGATGGGTTCGAGCGCCCCCGCAAAGCGAAGCCCTATGAACCAACGCGTGCAGCAGCGGGCCGGCGGGCGGGGGCCGCGCCTAGCGAGGCAGGATGCCGAGCGCCCGAATCAGGGCAGGATGCCCTGATTGAGGGATCAGCGGCCCCCGCCCGCCGGACCGCTGCCCTTCCGAAGCCAGAACCCCCAAACGCCCAGATCCATCGCTTGGGAGAGAGCCACAAAAAAGGCCGGCATTGCGCCGGCCTCTTCACTCCCGCCACTGCCGCAACAAGTGCGGCGCCAAGGACCCTCAGTGCTTGGTGGGCGCCGGCTGCGCGGTTCCCTGCAGCGGCTCGGTGCCGAGCGCCGAGCTGGGGCTGACCACCATCACCGTCTCGGTCGAGCCATCCGGCCAGACGATCTGGAAGGTCGAACCCGGCTGCAGCGAAGAGAACGGCATCCCGCTCTGCGCACGGTAGAGCGCCGCGATCTCGGCCGCGCCGGCACGGCGCGTATCGCGTTCGGAGGTCACCGACGTCAGCTGGATCTTGGACAGACCGCGGTAGCGCTCCTCGGCCGTGTCGAGGATCACGATCCCGACCGCACCGACGGTGTAGGCCACGAACAGCACGGCCCAGCCCCAGGTGCGCACGCCTTTCAGAAAACGCCGCTGCTTCATCTTGCTTCTCCTTGCCTGGTCGACTGCACCAGACGATTGACCATCGTGTCGATCGTGTCGGCGCCCTGGCGCGGCACGGCCGCGTCCATCACGAACGCCGGGAAATCCTGATTGGCATCGCGCGAGCAGATGCCGCCGTTGGCGCAATAGCGCGTCATCAGCGCGCTGCGCGGCCCGCACGCCAGCCCCAGCTTGCAGGCGGCCAGCTGCCAGGCCAGCTCGGCGAACGACGTGCCGGCCACCATGTCCTGATAGGTGTCATCGCCGCTGGCCGCCGCGCCCAGCGCGCCGGACAGCGCCAGATAAGCCTGCGGATCGCCCGCATCCAGCACACGCTGGACCAGCGCGCGCTTGTACGCCGCCGAAGACTCCAGCGGCTGGCCCAAGGCCAGCAGCGAGGCCTCGGCCGCCAGCTGCCCGCCGCGCGCGGCCTGCCGGCGCGCCGCGACGATGCGATCGCGGCTGACGCCATCGGCCGGCGAATAGCCGCTGCAGCGCGAACCCATGCGCGCGCGTGCCTGCGCCATCGCCGCGCCGGCCTGTCCGGCCAGGCCGGCGATGGCGCGCGTATCGGCGTCGAAAGCCTGCGGATCCTGCGCATAGCCGGCGCAGTACTCGTCGACCTGGCTGGCGACCCAGCGCGCCTGCACGTCGCCGGCGTCGGCCGCGACCTGCAGACGCTGGCGGTAGTCGTGCAGGTCCGGGACCTGTTCGAACGCGGCGGACAGATCGACCGGCAGACCGTGCAGCGGAATCGACGTCCCGCGCCGGGCCTGCTCCAGCGCCGACAGCGCCACGACCGGCAGGCTATGCAGCGGCGCCTGCGTACCGGCATCGGCCTCCAGCGCCGCATGCCGCGCACCGCGCGTGGCGGTCATCGCCCATGCCAGCGCCGCCGCCAGGGCCAGCCCGGCAGCGCAACGCATTGCAGTGCTGCGAAACACCAGATGCCTCATCGTCGAGACGACACGCGCGGGAAGCCAGAAAAGAGGCGTGACCGCCACCGGCGCAGGGCGCGGCGGGTCACGGCGGCCGGCAGTCTAGCCCATGCCCGGCGCCGGGTCCTCGCCCAGGCGCGGCAGAGCGGACCTGCGTCCCGGTTCTGGGCCTGCCTGAGGGCAATGGTCTAGCATGCCCGGTCCCCTTGCCCGCCTGACACGCCCATGCCGTTCCTCGAACTCTCCGTCCCCTGCAGCGAGGCCCGCCAGCCCCGCTACGAGACCGCGCTGGAGGACCTGGGCGCGCTCGCCGTGACCCTGGTCGATGCCGACGCCGAGACCAGCAACGAGCGCGCGATCCTGGAACCGGGCGTGGGCCAGACGCCGCTGTGGGAGGCGCTGGTGCTGACCGCGCTGTTCCCCGAGGAGACCGATGCTCTGGCCCTGCTGGCGGCGCTGGAGGCCTTCGATCCGGGGCTGGACTGGACCCAGGCGAGCTTCCGCATCGTCGCCGACCAGGACTGGGAACGCGCGTGGCTGGACCAGTTCCAGCCGATGGCCTTTGGCGCGCGCACCTGGATCGTGCCGTGGAACCATGACCTGCCCGAGGCCGCCCAGGCCGCCGACGCGGCCGTGGTCCGGCTGGACCCGGGGCTGGCCTTCGGCTCGGGCACGCACCCGACCACCGCGCTGTGCCTGCAGTGGCTGGACACGCTGGCTGGCGAAGGGCGGCTGCAGGGTCGGACCGTGCTCGACTTCGGCTGCGGCTCGGGGATCCTGGCGCTGGCCGCGCTGAAGCTGGGCGCCGAAGGCGCGGTGGGCGTGGACAACGACCCGCAGGCGCTGATCGCCACCCACGACAACGCCGAGCGCAACGCGGTGCAGGCGCGGCTGCAGGTGTTCCTGCCTGCCGACGAGCCGGTGCGCACCTATCCGGTGGTGGTGGCCAACATCCTGGCCTCGGCGCTCGATGCGCTGGCCGATACGCTGGCCGCGCGCGTGGCACCAGGCGGACGCCTGGCCATGAGCGGCATCCTGCACGGCCAGGAGGAGGAACTGCTGCAGCGCTACGCGCCGTGGTTCACCGAGCTGCGCGCTACCCGGATGGAGGACTGGATGCGCATCGACGGCGTGCGCCGCACCGGGGCCGCGCCGGCCTGAACATGCTTGAATAAGGCGATGAGCGCCTGCCCGCACTGCCATCTGCCGCTGCCGACCGAGCCGGGCAGCGGCGCGTGGCCGGCGCACTGCCCGCGCTGCGGCCAGGCGCTGGGCGAGGCGCCCGCGCGCGCGGCCAGCATCGCCAGCCTGCTGCGCGCGCCGCCGCAGGGCGAGGTGGGCCACTTCACCCGGCCCGCGCCGTCTTCCGACCCGCCCGCCGCACCGGCCGCGCCCGCTGCCGAAGCGCCGCGCGCCGTTCCCGAACACCTCCCCACAGAACCTCCGGCGGCCGCGCAGGCCGCCGTCGTGCAAGACCCTTCGATGATCGATCCCGACTCCCGCGATTCCACCACGACCGAAGCACCGACCGCCGACACGCCGCAGGCCGCCCCGAGCTTCCTGCGCACTGCGGCGCCGGTGGCACGGCCTCCGGTGCCGGGCTGGCAGTGGGCGATCCTGGCCGCGCTGGGCGCGCTGCTGGCGCTGCAGCTGCTGGTGGCCGATCGCGCGCGCCTGGCCCAGGACGCGGCCTGGCGCCCGACCCTGGAGCGACTGTGCGGCGCGCTGCGCTGCACGCTGCCGGCGTGGCAGCAGCCGCGCGACTACACCATGCTGACCCGCGACGTGCAGCCGATGGCCGATGCCGCCGGCATGCTGCGTGTGCGCGCCACCTTCCGCAACGACGCGCCGTGGCCGCAGCCGTGGCCGGCGATCGTCCTGTCGCTGTCCGACGCCGACGGCCGCGTGACCGGCGCACGCGCGCTGCTGCCCAGCGATTACCTCGAGCCTGGCCTGCGCGGGACAACGCTGGCCCCGGGCCAGAGCGGCCAGATGACCGTACCGGTGCGTGAACCGGACGGCGGCGCGGTTGCCTTCGCCTTCGAATTTCGCTGAACACGCGAAGAAGCGACGCAGCGCGCGTGCGCCCGCCGCGGCCACGCGCTAGACTCGCTCCCCCGCCGCGCTCCGCCTCGCGTGTCGAACGCCGGCCGGGTTCATTTCGATGCGACAAACATCCGGGGATGCCTTGAACGCCACGACCCGCCAGGACTCCAGTCGTGGCACGCCAAAGTCGCCGTTGCGCGAACACGTTGCCCAGTCGGTGCGCCGCTACCTGCGCGACCTCAACGGCTGCGAGGCCGACGACGTCTACGAGATCGTGCTGCGCGAGATGGAAATCCCGCTGTTCGTCGAAGTGCTCAACCATTGCGAAGGCAACCAGAGCCGCGCCGCGGCCCTGCTCGGCATCCATCGCGCCACGCTGCGCAAGAAGCTCAAGGACTACGGGCTGACCTGAGCGCTCGGTGGCCCATCGACATCCGGCGCGGCGCAGCACGCGCACGCTTTCGCTGACGATCCACATCGCGCGCACCCGGACGCGCGCCTGGCGCACCACGCGATCCACGCTGCGCACGGCGCAACAAGCAACAACCACGTCACACCCGCACTGCGAAGCCGGCCAAAAAGCGAACGGTCGAGCGGATCGTCGACCTGCATCTCTTGCGCACAGGCGTCGCGCAGATGGCGGAGCCAGCGGCGGCCAGCAACGCGCCATCGGCATGGCAGGAACGCCTGCCACGACAGGCCGGCGGCATGAACGCTCGCCAAGGTTCCCAAACCCGATGGATAGGCAGAGGCATCCGACATGATCGACCACACCGGCATCGCCGTCAGCGACTACGAGAGAAGCAAGGCCTTCTACACCCAGGCGCTCGCGCCCCTGGGCTACCGTCTGCTCATGGAAGTGAGCGCGGAACTGACGGGCAGCCACGACATGGCCGGCTTCGGGGAGCCGCCCAAGACCGACTTCTGGATCAGCAGCGGCGGCCCCAACCGGCCGGCGATCCACATCGCGTTCCGGGCCGCCGACCGCGCGGCGGTCGATGCCTTCCATGCCGCGGCCCTGGCGGCAGGCGGCATCGACAACGGGGGCCCGGGCGTGCGGCCGCACTATCACCCCCACTACTACGGCGCCTTCGTGCGCGACCCGGACGGCTACAACATCGAAGCGGTCTGCCACTCGGCACCCGCCTGATCACCCGCGCGCTGCGGGGCATGGACCGCGAAGCCACTGCCTGGCAGCGGCGCGAGCCGGGACAGCCCGGCGGCAGCCACGGGCCGCGGGGCTCTACAATATCGCCCCGCGTCGCTTCCCACTCCTGACCATGTCTTCCGATCTGCTGCCCGTGCGCCGGGCCCTGTTGTCCGTTTCCGACAAGACCGGCCTGCTCGAGCTGGCCCGTGCGCTTGCCGCGCGCGGCGTTGAACTGCTCTCCACCGGCGGCACCGCCAAGGCGATCCGCGACGCTGGCCTGCCGGTCAAGGACGTGTCCGAGGTCACCGGCTTCCCCGAGATGATGGACGGCCGGGTCAAGACGCTGCATCCGCTGGTGCACGGCGGCCTGCTGGGCCGCGCCGGCCTCGACGATGCGGTGATGGCGCAGCACGGCATCGCCCCGATCGATCTGCTGGTGCTCAACCTCTATCCGTTCGAGGCGGTCACCGCCAAGGCCGACTGCACGCTGGCCGACGCGGTGGAGAACATCGACATCGGCGGCCCGGCGATGCTGCGCAGCGCGGCCAAGAACTTCGCGCGCGTGGCCGTGGCGACCTCGCCGGACCAGTACGCCGAACTGCTGGCCGAGCTGGAGGCCCACGACGGCCAGCTCTCGGCGGCCAAGCGCTTCGCGCTGTCGGTGGCCGCGTTCAACCGCGTGGCGCAGTACGACGCGGCGATCAGCAACTACCTGTCCTCGTGCGTGGAGCCTTCCGCGGAGGCCGGCACCGCCGCACGCGGACAGGCCATGGAGGCTGCGCCGGAGCGTTCGCTGTTCTCCGCGCAGGCCAACGGCAACTTCGTCAAGGTGATGGACCTGCGCTACGGCGAGAACCCGCACCAGCGCGCCGCGTTCTATCGCGACCTGTATCCGGCGCCCGGCTCGCTGGCCACCTTCGCCCAGCTGCAGGGCAAGGAACTGAGCTACAACAACATCGCCGACAGCGACGCGGCCTGGGAATGCGTGCGCCAGTTCGACGCGCCGGCCTGCGTGATCGTCAAGCACGCCAATCCCTGCGGCGTGGCCGTGGGCGCAGGCACCGGCGATGCCTACGAGCTGGCCTACGCGACCGATCCGACCAGCGCCTTCGGCGGCATCATCGCCTTCAACCGCACGCTGGACGCGGCCACGGCCAAGGTGATCCTGGACCGCCAGTTCGTCGAGGTGCTGATCGCGCCGGACTACGAGCAGGGTGCGCTGGACTACGCCACCAAGAAGGCCAACGTGCGCGTGCTGCGCATTCCGCTGGCGCCGCCCTCGCCGCATTTCATCGATACCAAGCGCATCGGCTCGGGCATGTTGATGCAGACCGCCGACGACCGCGTGGTGACCCGCGACGAGCTGAAGGTGGTGACCCAGCTGGCGCCAACCGAGGCGCAGTTCGAGGACCTGCTGTTCGCGTGGAAGGTGGCCAAGTTCGTCAAGTCCAACGCCATCGTCTACGCCAAGGACCACCGCACGATCGGCGTCGGCGCCGGGCAGATGAGCCGGGTGTACTCGGCGCGCATCGCCGGCATCAAGGCGCAGGACGCTGGCCTGGTGGTGGAGGGTTCGGTGATGGCCAGCGATGCGTTCTTCCCGTTCCGCGACGGCATCGACGCCGCCGCGCAGGCCGGCATCAAGGCGGTGATCCAGCCCGGCGGCTCGATGCGCGACGGCGAGGTCATCGCCGCGGCCGACGAGCACGGCATCGCGATGGTCTTTACCGGCGTCCGTCACTTCCGGCATTGATACCGGCTGCGCCGGCATCAATCCCAAAGTTTGCTGCGCAAACTTCGGGCCCCGGCCTTGCGCTTCCACACCCCCATTCGCGCCTCCGGCGCGAATCGCCCCCTGACTCAGGGGGCTCCCTCTCGGAGATATCGTGATGAAAGTGTTGGTGATCGGCTCCGGCGGCCGCGAACACGCCCTGGCCTGGAAGCTGGCCCAGTCCGCCCGCGTCAGTGAGGTGCTGGTCGCGCCGGGCAATGCCGGCACTGCGACCGAGCGCGGCTGCCGCAACGTGCCGGTCAAGGTCACCGACATCGAAGGCTTGCTCAAGCTCGCGCAGGACGAAGGCGTGGCGCTGACCGTGGTCGGGCCGGAAGTGCCACTGGTGCTCGGCGTGGTCGACGCGTTTCGCGCCGCGGGCCTGCGCATCTTCGGGCCGAGCGCGGCCGCCGCGCAGCTGGAAGGCAGCAAGGCCTTCGCCAAGGACTTCCTCGCCCGCCACGGCATCCCGACCGCGTTCTACCAGGTGCATACCGACGCGGACGCGGCGCTGGCCTATGTGCGCGACAAGGGCGCGCCGATCGTGATCAAGGCCGACGGCCTGGCCGCGGGCAAGGGCGTGATCGTGGCGATGACGCTGGAGGAGGCCGAGGCCGCCGTGCGCGACATGCTCAGCGGCAACGCCTTCGGGCAGGCCGGCGCGCGCGTGGTGGTCGAGGAGTTCCTCGACGGCGAGGAAGCCAGCTTCATCTCGATGGTCGACGGGCGCACCGCGCTGCCGATGGCCACCAGCCAGGACCACAAGCGCGTGGGCGACGGCGACACCGGCCCCAACACCGGCGGCATGGGCGCCTACTCGCCCGCGCCGGTGGTGACGCCGCAGGTGCATGCGCGCGTGATGCGCGAAGTGGTCGAGCCGACCGTGCAAGGCATGATCGCCGACGGCGTGCCGTTCACCGGTTTCCTCTATGCCGGGCTGATGATCGACGCCAGCGGCGCGCCGAAGGTGATCGAGTTCAACGTGCGCTTCGGCGACCCGGAGACCCAGCCGGTGATGCTGCGCCTGCAGTCGGACCTGGTGGACCTGGTCGAGGCGGCGATCGACGGCCGCCTCGATGAGGTCCAGGCGCAGTGGGACCCGCGGCCCTCGCTGGGCGTGGTGATCGCCGCTCGCCCGTACCCGGACACGCCGGTCACCGGCGAGGTCATCGAAGGCCTGGACGCGGTGCCGGCCAGCGCCAAGGTCTTCCACGCCGGCACCGCGCTGGGCGCCGACGGCCGCGTGGTCAGCGCCGGCGGCCGCGTGCTGTGCGTGGCCGCGCTGGGCGAGCGCGTCGCACAGGCGCAGGCCAACGCCTATGCCGGCGTGGACAGGATCGGCTTCGAGCACGCCTTCCACCGCCGCGACATCGGCTGGCGCGCGATCGTGCGCGAGCAGGACTGAGCGCCGGCGTCTTCAGCGCGACGCGTTGAACGAAACGCGCCCCGCCGGGCGCGTTTCCTTTTGTAGCTCGCCAATGCCGGCAGCCGCTGCTGCGCCGGCTCAATGGGCATGCGCCGACCTGGCGACTGCGCATCGACCGCCTGATCGACAAGCGTGCCGGCCACTGCGGGCATCGGCGCGCCCCGCGCGCGCCCGCTGAGTCCGTGCCTGGACTCGAACGGACGCGCGATGCCGCTAGGCCCACGCGCGCCGGCCACGTTGCGTTGCATCGGCTTGCGGCACACTGGCGTCTCGTCCGTCCCGGTGCGCCCGCTCCTTTCGCATGTCCTCGTCCTTCGAATCCCGCCTCGGCCGCCTCTGGGCCCACGAGAAAGCCAGCTACGGGCTGCGGGTGTTCATCGCGCTGTCGGTGGCCATGGGCCTGTGCTGGTACCACGACCGGCTGCTGTGGATCCCGCCGCTGTTCCTGGGGATCATCGCCAGCGCCCTGGCCGAGACCGACGACAACTGGCTGGGCCGGACCAAGTCGGTGCTGCTGTCGCTGCTGTGCTTCGTGCTGGCCGCCAGCGCGGTCAAGCTGCTGTTCCCGCATCCGCTGCTGTTCGTGATCAGCCTGGCGCTGGCGACCTTCGCCCTGACCCTGCTCGGTGCGCTGGGCGAGCGCTATGCCTCCATCGCCACCGGCACGGTCAGCCTGTCGATCTACGCGATGATCGGCATGGACCATGGCATCAACCCCGCCCCGGCGCACACCGCCGCCAGCTGGCAGGGCACCGGGCTGTTGCTGCTCGGCGCGGCCTGGTACGGACTGCTGTCGATCCTGTGGACGGTGCTGTTCGCCAACCGCCCGGTGCGCGAGCGGCTGGCGCGGCTGTTCTGGGAGCTGGGCCGCTTCCTGCGTCTGAAGGCCGATCTGTTCGAGCCGGTGCGCGAGGTCGACGTCAACGCGCGCCGGCTGGCGCTGGCCCAGCAGAACGCGCGCGTGGTCGAGGCGCTCAACGGCGCCAAGACCGCGATCCTGGCGCGCTTCGGGCGCTCAGGCCGGCCCGGCGTGCAGTCGGGCCTGTACTTCCGCCTGTACTACATGGCGCAGGACTTCCACGAGCGCGCCAGCTCCTCGCACTACCCCTACGAGGCGCTGACCGAGGCCTTCTTCCACAGCGACGTGCTGTACCGCTGCCAGCGCCTGCTGGCGCTGCAGGGCAAGGCCTGCGCCGCGCTGGGCGTGGCGATCCGCATGCGCACGCCGTTCGAGTACGGCGAGCAGACGCGCATCGCCACGGCGGACCTGCGCGAGTCGCTGGCCTTCCTGCGCGACCAGCACAACCCGCGCTGGAACCGCCTGCTCGGCTCGCTGGAACTGCTGGGCACCAACCTGCAGACCATCGAGCGGCGGCTGTCGGAAACCGCCCTGTCCGACACCACCAGCGAAGGCATCGACACGCGCCTGCGCGATGCCTCGCCGCATACGCTGCGCGAGATGGGCGCACGCCTGGTAGCGCAGCTGACGCCCAAGTCGCTGCTGTTCCGCCACGGGCTGCGCATGGCCATCGCGCTGGCGGTGGGCTATGGGGTGATGCGCGCGATCCATCCCGACCACGGCTTCTGGATCCTGCTGACCACCGCCTTCGTCTGCCGGCCCAGCTACGGCGCCACGCGCCTGCGGCTGGTGCAGCGCATCGCCGGCACGCTGGTCGGCTTGGGCGCCACCTGGGCGCTGATGCAACTGTTCCCCGGCACCGAGCTGCAGCTGCTGATCGCGCTGGCCGGCGCACTGGTGTTCTTCGTCACCCGCACCGACCGCTACATGATCGCCACCGCGGCGATCACGGTGATGGCGCTGCTGTGCTTCAACCTGCTGGGCGACGGCTTCCTGCTGATCTGGCCGCGCCTGCTGGATACGGTGATCGGCTGCGCGATCGCCGCGGCGGCCTCGTTCCTGATCCTGCCCGACTGGCAGGGCCGGCGCCTGCACTTGGTGATGGCCGCGGTGGTGCAGGCCTGCACACGCTACCTGGACGAGGTGCTGGCGCAGTACCGCGGCCGCGGCAGCGACGATCTGGCCTATCGCATCGCCCGGCGCGACATGCACAACGCCGACGCGGCGCTGTCGGCGGCGCTGGCCAACATGGTGCGCGAGCCGGGCTACCTGCGCCGCAACCTGGATGCGGGCTTCCGCTTCCTGGCGCTGTCCAACACGCTGCTGGGCTATCTCTCGGCGCTGGGCGCGCACCGCGCCACGCTGCCGCCGCACGCCGACGACGCGCTCATCGACCAGGCCGGTCAGCGCCTGCACGACGCACTGAGCCAGGCCGCGAGCGCGCTGTCCGCGCGCCAGCCGCCGCCGGCCGACCTGGACGCCGGCGTGGCCGAGCTGGCCGACACGCTCGAACAGATGCCCGAGAACATCGAGGACAAGCAGCGCCTGCTGCGCACCCAGCTGGCCCTGATCCTGCGTCTGCTGCCCAAACTGCGCGCCGCCGCCGACGAGGTGATCCGCGGCCCCGCGTCCGAGCCCACCACATCCGGCGCCAGCGCGGCGCCAGCCTAAGAGCAACCGCTCCCCATCCCTCCCTTCGCTTCGCGAAAGGGACGGGGCAGAGCTTGGTGGGAGCCGCCATGGCGGCGATGAAGCTTTCCCGGTAAAGCCCCTCGCCGCCACGGCGGCTCCCACCTGTAGAGCGGAGCTTGCTCCGCTGGGGCTTTCCCGATTGACCCGGCCGAAAGGCAGCGGAGCAAGCTCCGCTCTACCAGGAGGCCGCGATGTGGGCGGAAGAGACGGTTGCGCCCATAAGAGCGCTTCAGCGATCAATAGCGCTCACCTCGCGGCACGCGCTCTACCCCTGCCGCGCCCCATGCGACTCCCCAATCCCGAATCCCCGCTCCACCCAACCCCCGCTTCCCCAACCCCACCACGATGGCCTAGGCTGCGCGCCAGCTCTCGCACGGAATCGCGCATGTCCTCGGGCCACAACCAGTTCGCGCTGCTCAAGCAGCGCCGGTTCCTGCCGTTCTTCGCCGTCCAGTGCTTCGGCGCCTTCAACGACAACGTGTACCGGCAGGCCATCATCGGCCTGCTGTTCTACCTGGGCATCGATGCCCAGCAGCGCACGCTGTACACCAATCTGGCGCCGGCGCTGTTCATCCTGCCGTACTTCCTGTTCTCCTCCATCGCCGGGCAGATCGCCGAGAAGCTGGAGAAGCAGCGGCTGATCGTAATCACCACCACCATGGAGATCTGCATCATGACGCTGGCCGCGGTCGGCTTCCTGACGCAGAACCTGCCCGTGCTGCTGGTGGCGCTGTTCTGCACCGGCACGCAGTCCACGCTGTTCGGCCCGGTCAAGTATTCGATCCTGCCCTCGGTGCTCAAGCCCGAGGAGCTCACCGGCGGCAATGGCCTGGTCGAGATGGGCACCTCGCTGTCGATCCTGGTGGGCATGATCTTCGGCGGGCTGATCTTCCAGATCGCCGGCACGCACGGGCCGGTGACCGCGGCCACCGCGGTGATCGTGTTCGCGGTGGCCGGCAACCTGGTCGCGCGCAAGGTGCCGCGCGTGGAAGCCGGCGCGCCGGACCTCAAGCTCAACTGGAACCTGCTGGGTGAATCGCTGGCCATCATGCGCCTGGCACGCAAGCAGCTGGCGGTGCGCAACGCGATCCTGGGCGTGTCCTGGTTCTGGTTCATCGGCACGGTGCTGACCGCGCAACTGCCGACCTATGCCGAGGTCAACCTGGGCGGCACGCCCTCGCTGTACATCTTCGCCCTGGCCCTGTTCTCCATCGGCACCGGCACCGGCTCGCTGCTGTGCGAGAAGCTTTCTGGCCGCGTGGTGGAGATCGGCCTGGTGCCGCTGGGCGCGTTCGGCATCACCGCCTTCATGCTCGACCTGTACTTCGCCCGCCCGGGCGCGGCCACGCAGAGCGGGCTGAGCGTGATGCAGTTCCTGCAGGCGCACGGCGGCTGGCGCATCTGCATGGACCTGGTCGGCATCGGCCTGTTCACCGGCTTCTTCGTGGTGCCGCTGTTCGCGCTGATCCAGAGCCGCACGCCGCGCAGCGAGCTCTCGCGCGTGATCGCCGGGGTCAACATCCAGAACTCGCTGTTCATCGTCATCGCCGCGGTGCTGGGCGTGGCGGTGCAGCGCTTCCTGGGCTGGTCGATCCCGCAGGTGTTCCTGGCCCTGGCCATCGCCAACGCCGTGGTGGCGATCTGGATCTTCTCGATCGTGCCCGAGTTCCTGATGCGCTTCCTGAGCTGGGTGATGGTGCGCGCGCTGTACCGGCTGCGCCTGCACGGCATCGAGCGCCACCTGCCCGACGAGGGCCCGGCGCTGATCGTGTGCAACCACGTCAGCTACATGGACGCGCTGATCCTCTCGGCGGCGATCCCGCGCCCGGTGCGCTTCGTCATGTACTACAAGATCTTCAACATCCCGGTGATGCGCTGGATCTTCCGCAACGCCAAGGCGATCCCGATCGCCGGCGCGCGCGAGAACCCCGCGCTGATGCAGGAGGCTTTCGAACAGATCGATGCGGCGCTCGCCGACGGCCAGCTGGTGGGCATCTTCCCCGAGGGCGCGCTGACCAAGGACGGGCAGATGGCCGCGTTCAAGTCCGGCGTGGAGAAGATCCTCGAACGCCGCCCGGTGCCGGTGGTGCCGATGGCGCTGCGCGGCATGTGGACCAGCATGTGGTCGCATCGCGACTCGCGCCTGCACCGCATGCGCCTGCCGCGCCGCTTCCGTGCGCATATCGAAGTGGTCGCCGGCGCACCGATGCCCGCCGACAGCAGCGCCGAGCAGCTCGAAGCCCGCGTACGCGCACTGCGCGGCGATGCGGCCTGAAGGCACAGCGGGTTCGCAGGATCACAACGCTGGACTAGACTCCAGCCACCAACCCTTGGGGAGATGAGTAGATGAGCACGATTCCGCCGCCGCCCGGCCCGCCGACGCCGCCGTCCGATCCGCCGCCGTATACGCCGCCTCCCTACACCCCGCCGCCGCAGGCCGCCGCGCCGGGCCCGGTGCCCAATCATCTGGTGTGGGCGATCCTGGCCACGGTCTTCAGCCTGTGCCTGTGCTGCGGCATCCCGGGCCTGATCACCGGCATCGTGGCGATCGTGTTCGCCGCCAAGGTCAACAGCCTGCTGGCCGCGGGCGACTTCGCCGGTGCCCAGCGCGCCTCGCAGACGGCCAAGACCTGGTGCATCGTGACCACGGTGTTCGCCGCGATCGGCATCGTGCTGATGATCTACAACTTCGCCAGCGGCCATGCGATGGCCAACTACGAGCTGATGATGCAGCAGATCCGGGCGCAGGCCGGCCAGTGATCGCACTGACGCGCCCGCGCGTCCTCCTGCTGGCGGCGACCGTTCCATTGGTCGCCGCCGGCGCGCTGGTGCTGCGGGTGGTCGATCCCAATCAGCCGGGCAATCTGCTGCCCCGTTGTGTCTTCCACGGCCTCACCGGCCTGTGGTGTCCGGGCTGCGGCATGACCCGCGCGCTGCACGCCCTGCTGCAGGGCGATCTGCCCACCGCCCTGCACATGAATCCGCTGGGCATGCTGATGTTGCCGCTGCTGCCGATGATGCTGCTCTGGTCGTGGGGCTGGCAGCCGCGCGTGCTGCAGCCGCTCATGCGCTGGGCGATGGATCCGCGGGTGTGGCTGGTGGTGATTCCCGCCTATTGGCTGTTGCGCAATCTGCCGTGGTTTCCCTTCACGCTGCTGGCGCCGCCGGCTTGAGTGTTGGCACGGCCTGAGCGCAGACAGTGCCTGAGAGCTGACAAGGCCTTAAAGCAGGCGCTGCCTGAGGTCAGCGCGAGCAAGCGCTCGTCTCGTTCGGATGTCTGCGCCGTTCGCGGAAATCCTTCTTCTCGTCATCCCCGCGAACGCGGGGATCCAGGGACGTTCGTCCAGACCGCACAACGTCCATGGGCTCCCGCCTTCGCGGGAGCGACGATTTTTTGTGATCGGCCTTACGCCAGAATGCCGGAACGGGCTGGCCGACCTGTCGCATCAGCCGGGCGCTCGCTGAAGCACGGCATGCCGCGCAAGCCATCGCGCTTCGATTATCCGCCGCACCGCCATCCATGGCGCGACCTTGGCTGCCTTGCGGATCGTCCGGCCCGGCCATCCCTGGCCGGGCGTTCGCTGAAGCGCGGCATGCCGCGCTTCAGCTCACCCACCCCGCGATCACCAGCAAGGCCATCACCGCCAGCCACAGCAGCAGGATGCGCCAGACCAGGCTCATCGCGTCGCGGAGTTCGGGCATGTCGCGCAGCTGCGGCGGCGGGGGCACGCCGTCGTCCAGATAGTCCTGCACTTCCTCGGCGACTTCGGCGCTGACGCTGGCGCGCGCGGCCGCGCCGAGGAAGCTGGTGTCCAGCCGCCAGCGGTTGCCGCCAGCGCCACGCCAGGCCTGGAACACTGTGTCGAAGTTGCCCATCAGCGCCATCGACAGCGTCATCAGCTGCGCGACCGGCCAGTCCAGCAGGGTCAGCAGCCGCGCGGCGCCGGCGCGGTGCGCCTCGGGCAGGGTGTCGGCCGCCGGGCCGCGCGCGGACAGGGCGCACAGCCGGTACAGCACCGCGCCGGCGGGGCCGAGCAGCGCGAACCAGAACACCACCGAGAACCAGCGCGTCAGCGCAGCGCGGAACACGGCCTCGACCAGGCCCGGCGCGTCGTCGCTGTCGGGTCCCAGCTCGGCCATCGCCAGGCGCTGCCCGGCGGCCTCCTCGGCCTCGAGCACCGCGCGCACGTCGGCATCCAGATCGCGCGGACCCCAGGCCCAGACCAGCACCGCCACGCCGAAGACCAGACCCAGCAGGCCCAGCAACGGCGCATGCAGCCAGGCCTGCACCACGATCACCAGCAGCAGCCAGGGCGCGATCGCCAGCGCAGCGCCGGCCGGACCGGTCCACAGCCCGCTGCCGCCCAGCCGCACCTGCAGCCAGTGCAACCAGCGCGCGTACAGATCGTGGCGCCGGTACGCGCTCACCGCATGCGGCGCCAGCTGGCCCAGCACCACCGCCACCACGACCGCTACCAGCGTGATCGACATTTCGAAGGCTCCCTTGCGTGGCGCCGATTCTAGAGCGATCGACGCCGGGCGGCTCAGGCCGTCATCTTGCGGTGCCAGTGCGCGATTAGCGCACGGGCGATGGACAGCGGTGGCGACAGCAGCAGCTCGCCCTCGCCGCGCAGCGCCGCGCCGACCTCGTCTACGCTGCACCAGCGCGCGTCCTCCAGCTCGCCGTTGACGCGCGGTTCGTCGGGCTCGGCATCGGCCTCGAAGCCCAGCATCAGGGCGCCGGGAAACGGCCAGGGCTGCGAACCGAGATAGCGCGCGGCGCGCACGCGCACTTGCGTCTCTTCCAGCACCTCGCGGGCCACGGTCTGCTCCAGGCTCTCGCCCGGCTCGACGAAACCGGCGACCACCGAATAGCGCTGCGCCGGCCACGCTGCCTGGCGCCCCAGCAGCAGCCGCGTGCCGTCGCTGACGGCCACGATCACCGCCGGATCCACGCGCGGGTAGTGCTCGGCGCGGCACTGCAGGCAGCGCGCGATATAGCCGGCGCGGCGCAGTTCGAGCCGGCCGCCGCAGACGGTGCAGAACCGCGTGCGCCGCTGCCAGTGCAGCAGCGCGCGCGCCTGGGCGAAGGCGGTCGAATCGGCATGCGCCCAGTCGCTGGCGGCCTGGCGCAGCTCCATCCGGCCCGGCGCCTGGAAGGCGACCACGTCGGCCGAGATGGCAAACCACGCCACCTCTCCGCGCAGCCCCAGGAATGTCGCCAGGCCCGGCCCGCCGCCCAGTTGCTCGCCGGTGGGCGCCAACAGCTCGCCGTGGCGATCGGCGTAGGCCAACCCATCGGCGTCGATCACCAGCACCCGCGCCTGCGGCCACAGCGCGGCCAGCGCGCGCGCGTCGTCGCGCAGCGCATCGGCGCGGTCCAACGGCTCGGCCACGAACGAAAAACCGGACAAGGGTCCGGTCTGAAGAGGCAACGGCGTGCGTGCGCCGCCCGCGTCGGCCGGCATCACATGCTGAAGCTGCTGCCGCAGCCGCAGGTGGTCTTGGCGTTGGGGTTGCGGATCACGAACTGCGCGCCGGTCAGGCTCTCGGTGTAGTCCACCTCGGCGCCCATCAGATACTGCAGGCTGAGCGGATCGACCAGCAGGGTGACCTCGTCGGTGCGCACGGCCACGTCGTCCTCGGCGCGGTTCTCGTCGAACTCGAAGCCGTACTGGAACCCCGAGCAGCCGCCGCCCTCGATGTACACGCGCAGCGCCAGGTCGGCATTGCCTTCCTCGGCGATCAGCTCGCGCACCTTGGCCGCGGCGGCATGGGTGAAGTTGAGCGGACGCTCCAGCGACTGGTAGTCCGGCGCCGGGGTCGCATTGGGCAGGGAGACGAGCGTGCTCATGGCGGCAAGGATGGGGCCAGGACGATGTCAGTTCAACCCGCGGGCTGGGCCGCATCGTCCTGCGCGCCGGCGGCCTGCGCCCAGGTGAAGGACTGGTCCACGCGCTCGCTGTTGTCCGGCTGCAGGCGCGCGGTGACGCGCAGCGGCTTGAAGTCCGGCGGCAGCACGATCTCGCCCTCGATCTGCTGGAAATACTTGAACGAATACGCCATCCCGTCGGCCTGCGGCTGCTGCCGGAGCCTGCCCCAGTCCAGCGTCTCCAGCTTGCCCGCGCGCGTGCCCTCCACGCTCAGCTGCAGGCGCCCGCGGTTGACCGCGCCGCGGTTGAGGTTCTGGGTGAGCGTGGCGGTGAAGTGCCAGGCCTGGTCGGTCTGCGGCTGCAGCTTGAGCTCGTGCACCGCCAGACCGCGCCGCTGCGCGGTGGCGCCGACGAAACGCTCGTAGAAGGCCACGTCCGCGCGCAGGCCGGCGATCTGTTCCTCGCGGTCGCTCAGCGTGGCCTGCAGGTCGCGGTTGGCCTCGCGGCTGATCTGGTCCGAACGCGAGAGCGTGGCGACCTGCTGTTCGAGGTCATGCACGCGGCCCTGGGTCGCCTGCCACTGCGCCACCGTCGGCGCCTGCTGCGCGCCCGGGGCGAACACCGTCCACAGGCCCCAGACACCGAAGCCCAGCGCGAGCACCAGCACGCCCAGCAGCGCATACACCGTCAGCCGCGCGCCGCGGCTGACGGGCAGCAGATGCGGGCCTTCGGACGCCGGGCGCGGCGCGCCGTTGGGCGGATCGTTCGCAGACATGACGCCAGCTTAGTCGGCCCGTTATGAACAGGGCCGAGGCTCGCCTGCGCGGCCTAGGCGTTGGCGGCTTCCGGCAGCGCGTCCAGCTGTGCCGGCACGGGCGCCGCAGCCTGCGCCGGTTCGCCCTCGGCCAGATGCATCAGCTGACCGACCAGCACCGCGCCGGCGCGCATCTCCACCACCTTGTAGTGGATGTTGCCGCTGACCCGCGCCCTGGGCGCCAGCTCCACCCGCTCGGTGGCGCGCACGTCGCCTTCGATGCGGCCGTTGACGATCACCACCGGCACATCGACCACGCCCTCGATCAGGCCCGCCTCGCCCAGCGTCAGCGTGGCCGGCTGGCCGGGCGCGGCGAAGACCCGGCCGTGGATGCGGCCCTCCACCACCAGCCCGCCGCTGAACTGCAGATCGCCATGCAGCACGACCTGCGCGCCGATGAGGGTGTCGACGGCCTGGCCGTCGTGCCAGCTGCTCTTCTTCTTCAACATGGACGCTCCGTGGGAGGAAGGGGACTGCGGTCAGCCGCGGGCCGGGGCCCAGTCGAACGCGCGCTCGACCGGCGCCCGCCCGGGCGCCTGCAGGGTCACGCGCACGCGCTGCGGGGTGAAGCCGGCCGGCAGCACGATGCGCCCGGACAGCTCTTGGAAATAGCGGAAGGAGAACGCCTGCGGCGCGGTCTCGCCGCCGGTGTGCAGCTGCCCCCAGTCCAGCGTCTCGTGGCGGCCGGCGCGCACGCCGTCCACCGCCAGCTGCATCTGCCCGGTGCTGATCGCATCGCGGTCCAGGGTCTGGGTCAGCACGATCCGGTAGCCGAAGGCCCCGTCGCCCTGGGCGGCGAACCTGGAGGAGAACACCGTCAGGTCCGTGCGCTGGGCGGTCGGACCGGCCAGGCGTGCATAGAAGGCCAGGTCGCTGCGGAGATCGTTGATCTGGGTCTCGCGCTGGGCCAGGGTGTCCTGCAGGTCCAGGTTGGCCGCGCGACTGATGCGGTCGGACTGCTCCAGCACCACCATCCGGCGGCGCAGCTCGGCGACCTCGCGGCTGGACTGGCGCTCGGCAGCCTCGGCGCTGGCCGCGCGCTGGCGCAGGTGGTCCAGGCCGGCCGGGCGCGTCAGCCACAGGACGGCGGCGGCGACCAGCGCCAGCGAGGCGAGCCAGCCCAGGACCAGCAGGAGCCGCCACGGCAGGCGGCGGCCCTGGCGGCCGCGGACGATGCGGTACTGCGGAATGGTGGAGTGCATGGCGGACACGGCGTTGGCAAGGAAGGCCGGCACGGTCCACGCACCGCCCCCGCGCGCCTGCACGGACGCGGCCCCGGCGGGACCTATACTGGCGATGACCCGACGGGACGCGCGCTCCCCTCCCGTCGCCCCCAGTCTAGAGCGTGTTGGCCATGACCGAAGCACATCTGTTCGTGATCGGGATCCTGCTGGCCTGGATGGCGGGCATCCGCGCCTACCTGACCGTGTTCGGAATCGGCCTGGCCGGGCTGCTGGGCTGGGTCGAGCTGCCGCCGGCGCTGCAGGCCACCCAGTCCTGGTGGGTGCTGGGCACCTCCGGCGCCCTGGCGATGGCCGAGTTCTTCGCCGACAAGATCCCCGGCGTGGATTCGGTCTGGGACCTGCTGCAGACCCTGGCGCGGGTGCCGGCCGGCGCCTTCCTGGCCGCCGCGACGCTCTCGCCCGACGGTCACCTGGGCACCGGGGCGCTGGCGGCCGGCGCCGGCGTGGCGCTGACCAGCCACCTGCTCAAGGCCGGCTCGCGCGCCCTGCTCAACACCTCGCCCGAGCCGGTCAGCAACTGGACCGCCTCGCTCGCCGAGGACGTGGTGGTGACCGGCGGCCTGGCCCTGGCGCTGGCCCATCCCTGGCTGGCGCTGTCGGTGGCGGTGGTGCTGAGCCTGACCATCGCGCTGGTGCTGGGATGGATCGCCCGCGCGGTGTGGCGACGCCTGCGACCCCGGTCATCACCCACGGCCGCATCGCGGCCGTAAGCGGGTCGAGAACCCGTTTTAACGGCAGTCCGTCGCATAATGGACATCAGTCACGCCGGAAAGCCCGATGCCCGCACCGCCGTCCCCCACGTCTTCGTCCTCTTCTTCTCCGCGCCCGCTGGTGCGCGCCGAGATGCCGCCGCCGAACTACTGGCGGCGCTGGACCGACGACGTGCCGGCCCTCTCCGCCAGCGCCGAAGCAGAGTCCGGTAACGGCGCTGGCGCCGGCCTGCCCGGCGGCGCGGGCGCGCCCCCGGCCGCCGGCGCGGCGGAGGGCGAAGGCGGTCCGGCCGAATCGCCGTATCGCGTGCTGATCGTCGAGGACGACCGCCCGCAGGCCCTGTTCGCCCAGAGCGTGCTGCACGGCGCGGGCATGCTGGCCGAAGTGGAGATGGAGGCCGACAAGGTCATCGACAGCATCCAGCGCTTCGTGCCGGACCTGCTGCTGATGGATCTGCACATGCCCGGCCAGGACGGCATGTCGCTGACGATGGCCATCCGCGAGCGCCCCGAGTACCTGGACCTGCCGATCGTCTTCCTCACCGGCGATCCGGATCCGGAACGCCAGTACGACGCGCTGGACAGCGGCGCCGACGACTTCCTGAACAAGCCGATCCGCCCGCGCCACCTGATCGCCGCGGTGTCCAACCGCATCCGCCGCATGCGCCAGCGCCTGCCGGTGCAGGTGCTGACCAGCGCCGCGCCCGAGGTCAACCAGACCCCGCTGGACGTCAATCCGGAGACCGGCCTGCACACCCGCGCCTACGTCCAGCAGCAGCTGGCCTCGGCGCTGGAGGAACACGCCGACGGCGGCCTGTTCTTCATCGAGATCGCCGGCGCCCTGGGTCTGCGCGACCGCTACGGCTATGCCGCCTTCGAGCAGCTGATGTCGCAGGCCGCGCGCCAGCTGTCCGGCTTCGCCGCGCCGCATCCGCTGGCGCGCCTGAACGACAACAGCTTCCTGACCGTGGCCCGCGGCCTGCCGCGCGAGGCCTTGGAGGGCTTCGCCCGTTCGCTGCACGACCAGCTGGCCAAGGTGTCGCTGCCGGTGCGCGCCAGCGAGACCATCCAGCTGCGCGCGATCATCGGTTACTCCGAGCTGGCCCTGGGCTTCGCCGACCGCGATGCGGCGCTGGAGGCGGTCGAGCACGCCGCAGTGGCCGCGCGCAGCCAGCCCGGCCACGTCGCCGCGCACGTGCCGGCGCCCTCGGCCAGCGAACAGGCCCGCGCCTCGCTGGCCGACACCACGCTGGAACTGCTGTTCCAGCCGATCGTGTCGGTGGCCGGCGGCGACCAGGCCCAGTTCCAGGTGCTCATGCGCCTGCGCCAGGCCGACGGCACGCTGCTGCCAGCCGCCCAGGTCGTGCCGGCGGCCGAGCTGTCCGGCGACATCGTCGACCTGGACCGCCAGATCATCGCCCGCGCGCTGGACCTGATCGCCAAGCGCAAGGTCGAGGGCGCCGAGCTGCGCCTGTTCGTGTCGCAGTCGCCGCTGACCCTGAACCGCCCTGGCGCGGCCGACTGGCTGATCGGCGAGATCCGCCGCCGCGGCATCGAGCCGTCCTCGCTGGTGATGGACCTGCGCCTGTCCGACGCGCTGATCCACACCGTGGCGCTGCGCGATTTCTGCCAGGCCCCGATGCAGGCCGGCGTGCAGTTCTGCCTGAGCCAGTTCGAGCCCGGCACCGATGCCGAGGCGCTGCTCTCGCTGCTGCCGCTGAGCTATCTGCGCGTCTCCAGCCGTTTCGCCGGCGCGCACAAGGACGCCGCGCTGCGCGGCCAGCTGCGCGCCACCATCGACCTGGCGCACCGCCAGAACCTGCTGGTGATCGGCCAGCAGATCGAGGACCCGCAGGCCGCCGCGGCCATGTGGATGGGCGGCGTCGACTTCATCCAGGGCAACCTGGTGCAGGGCGTCGGCGAGGACCTGGGCTTCGACTTCCATAACGCGGTGCTGTAGTGGTCGCCGCGCCAGGACGTGCGGCATTGATGTCCTGGCTGGGCGCCGCCGCGGCCGTGCTGCTGCTGGTCTCGCTGTGGCTGGACCTGTCGATGGTGCCCGGCCCGTGGCTGCTGGTGGCTTTCTCCTCGGGCGTGGCCGCCCTGCTGGCCACCGTGGCCACGCTGGTGCTGCTGCATGCGGTCGCGCGCCACATCGAGGCCGCCGACGCGCGCGCGGCCATCGCCGAGTCCGAGCGCCAGATGGCCCAGCGCGAGGTCGAGCGCCTGGGCCGCGTCGAGGGTGAGCTGATCAAGGCCAAGCAGGCGGCCGAATCGGCGGTGCTGGCCAAGGGCGAGTTCCTGGCCACGATGAGCCACGAGATCCGCACCCCGCTCAACGGCATCGTGCCGATGCTCGAACTGCTCTCGCGCTCGGCCCTGGCGCCGGACCAGCGCCAGCTGCTGCTGACCGCCACCGCTTCCTCGCAGACCCTGCTGCGCATCGTCGACGACATCCTGGACTACTCCAAGCTGGAGGCGAACAAGCTCGAGCTGGAGAACACCGCCTTCAACCTGCGCGAGGTGCTCGAGCAGGTCATGCAGCTGATGCAGCGCCCGGCCGAGAGCCGCGGCCTGCGCCTGGGCCTGCAGCTGGACCCAACCGTACGCCTGTCGGTGCGCGGCGATCCGCTGCGCCTGCGCCAGGTGCTGACCAACCTGATCGGCAACGCCATCAAGTTCACCGAGCGCGGCTCGGTGACGCTGGTCGCCCGGCGCCTGGGCGAGACCGGCGCCCAGCACCTGTTGCGCTTCGAGGTCCGCGACACCGGCATCGGCATCGACCCCGAAGCGCAGGCGCGGCTGTTCAGTCCCTTCAGCCAGGCCGATGCGTCCACCACCCGCATCTTCGGCGGCACCGGCTTAGGGCTGGCCATCTGCAAGCGCATCGTCGGCCTGATGGGCGGGCGCATCGCGGTGGTGTCCGAGCTGGGGCGCGGGTCGACCTTCTGGTTCGAGATCCCGCTGCTCAAGGCGCTGGGCGACCTGCCCGCGCCGGCGCGCCCGGCGCAGGCGCGCGTGCTGCTGGTCAGCGCCGACGGTCGGCTGCGCTCGCGCCTGTCCAACCTGGTGCCGCAGTGGAACGCCTCCCTGCAGTGCGTGGAGACCGTGCAGGAGGCGCTGGAACGGCTGCGCGCCAACACCGCGGGCTTCCACACCGTGGTGGCCGATCTCAGCCCGAGCATGCGCAGCAGCGCCCGCGCCCTGCACCGCGTGATCGGCCGCCTCGCCCAGGAGACCGGCACCCAGCTGGTCTGGCTCTACGGCGACGAGCCGGTGCCCGAGGAGCTGCGCGTCGGCGCGACCTCGCTGCCGCGCCTGGCGCATGAATCGGACCTGCGCGCGCTGCTGAGCACCATCCCCAAGCCCCCCACTGCGCCGGCCAGCGCGCCGGTCCACGTCGAGCAGCCGCTGCCCCTGCCCGAACCGGAGCCGTTCGCCGGCGTCGGACCCGCCGCCGACGCTTCGCAGCCCATCGCCGTGGACGGCCGCCGCGTGCTGCTGGTCGAGGACAACCCGGTCAATCTGGCGGTGGCCGAGAAGATGCTCGAGTCGCTGGGCTTCCGCGCCGACCACGCCCACAACGGCGTGATGGCGCTGGAGAAGATGGAGCGCACCCGCTACCCGCTGGTGCTGATGGACTGCCAGATGCCGCTGCTGGACGGCTATACCGCCACGCGCCGCTGGCGCGAGCGCGAGGCCGAGCGCGGCCAGCCGCGCCTGCCGATCGTGGCCATGACCGCCAACGCCATGGCCGGCGACCGCCAGCGCTGCCTGGACGCCGGCATGGACGACTACCTGTCCAAGCCGGTCTCGCGCGCGCTGCTGGAGGAATGCCTGGTGCGCTGGCTGCCGCCGGTCGGCGAAGCCTCGGATTCGGACACCCCAAACAGCGAGCCCAGTGTGGGCGCCCTCCCCACGATCCCGGTCTCAGAGGGCAACCCCGTGTCCGCCGCGCCGCCGTCGCCTGCGCCGCCGCCCAGCGCGCCTGCGCTCGGCATCCCGGTCGCGCTGGACACCGCGCTGCTGGACGAGCTCGTCGAGTTCACCGGCCCGGACACCGGCCGCATCATCCAGGTCTTCCTCGAGGACGCGCCGCGTCTGATCGCCGAGCTGGAGGCCGCCTCGGCCGCGCCCGACCTGGAAGCCATGCGCGCGGCGGCGCATTCGCTCAAGTCCTCCAGCGCCAATCTCGGCGCGCTGGCGCTGTCGGCCGCGGCCAAGCGGATCGAACTGGGCGCGCGTGAGGCGCGCCTGGAGCGCCCGGCCGTGGCGGTGGCGCTGGTGATCGCCGAGTTCGCCCGCGCCCGGGTGGCGCTGCAGGACTATCTGGCACGCCTGGAGGGCGCGCCGGCCGCGGCTCAGTCGTCGAGCTTGGTCAACAGGTAGTTCGGTTCGCCGATCCGGCCGATCAGATCCAGCTGGGTTTCCAGCCAGTCCACGTGCTCTTCCTCCGAATCGAGGATGTCCACCAGCAGCTGGCGGCTGACGTAATCGCCCACCGTCTCGCAGTAGGCCACGCCCTCGCGCAGCACCGGCAGCGCCTCCAGCTCCAGCGCCAGATCGCACTCGAGCATCTCGCGCGAGTTCTCGCCCACGCGCAGCTTGCCCAGCGCCTGAAAGTTCGGCAGGCCCTCGAGGAACAGGATGCGGTCGGCCAGCTTGTCCGCATGCTTCATCTCGTCGATGGATTCCTTGTACTCGTACTCGGCCAGTTCCTTCAGGCCCCAGTGCTTGAGCATCTTGGCGTGCAGGAAGTACTGGTTGATCGCGGTCAGCTCGTTGTAGAGGACCTTGTTGAGGAACTCGATGACCTTGGCGTCGCCCTTCATCGTCATATCCATGCGCAGAGAATCGACGCGCAGGATAGCGGCCGGCACGAGGCCGTGAGGAAACGCGAATCGTGATCAGTCCCGCGCGCTGCGCGGGCGGTGCGCCCTTAGGCGGCGTTGGCCAGGGCGGCGCCCAGCAGCGGCAGCGGGAAACCCACGCTGGCGTGGTGCGCATCGAGCAGGTCGGCGGCCATGTCCAGGCAGCTGCCGCAGGTGCTGCCGGCGCCGGTGCGCATGGTCAGTTCGGACACGGTCCTGCAGCCGTTGGCGGCGGCTTCGCGGATCTGGTGGTCGGTGACCCCGTTGCAGATGCAGACGTACACGGCGATGGCGGGACGGCGGCGGGCCGGACCGGCCCGATGCCATTCAATCGCGGATGCGAATGATTGTCAATTTGCAGGCGTACCCGGGCCTGAACCCTCGCGCCGCCGGCCGGCCCTGGCGCGCGGACGCTGCGAACTGCGCGCCTGGCCTTCGCCCGGCCGCCGCTCCTGGCGTTGCTGCGGCACGGCCTGCGCGCCGGCCACGACCCGCGCCATCGGCGCCAGATGCCCCAGCGCCCGTGCATACACGCCACGCTTGAACATCACCACATGCTCCATCGGGTACCAGAAGTCGACCCAGCGCCAGTGGTCGAACTCGGGCGTATCGGTCACGTCCAGGCGCACGTGGCGCTCCTCGCCGACCAGGCGCAGCAAGAACCAGACCTGCTTCTGGCCGATGCAGACATGCCGCTCGTTGCGACGCACCGCGCGCGGCGGCAGCCGGTAGCGCAGCCAGCCGGGGGTAGCGCCGAGGATCTCGACGTGTTCGGGCAGCAGCCCGGTCTCCTCGCGCAATTCGCGGTACATGGCTTCCACCGGCGTCTCGTCGGTGTTCATCCCGCCCTGCGGGAACTGCCAGCCGTCGCGGCGCACGCGGCGCGCCCAGAAGACCTTGCCTTCCGGATGCATGAGCACGATGCCGACGTTGGGTCGGTAACCGTCCGGATCGATCACGACGCGGACTCCTGAAAATCTACTGGGTCCGAATGTGCCACGCCCCGGCCGCAGCCTCAACCCGCCGCGCATCGATTGACAAGCCACGGGCCGATGCCCAGAATTACCGGTTCTTCGCGCGGCTATGTAGCTCAGCCGGTTAGAGCACAGCACTCATAATGCTGGGGTCGGTGGTTCGAGTCCACCCATAGCCACCAGATTTCCCTTGTGAAATCAGCGCGTTAGGAAGAACCCGCCCATCGGCGGGTTTTTTGTTGGGCGACGCCGATGCGAGGGGCACAGCCTGCTTCGGCAAGGTCGCCTGCGCATCGAAAATCAGGGCCGCGCTCGATGGTCTAGCCAGAGCCTCCAGGCCTGTCGCGATCTGCGTCCGCCACTCAAGCCTGCGCCTTCTGCTGCTGATCGAACCGCGCGCTGGCGGCATCGAGTTCGCTGCCATGTTCGAGCGCCCAGGCGCATAACGCCTCGAACGGTTCGCGCAAGGCGTGTCCCTGGGGCGTGATCGCATATTCGACGCCGACGGGCGAGGTCGGCAGCACGGTTCTTGTCACCAGCCCGTTGCGTTCCAGGCGCTTCAACGCGTCGGCCAGCGCCTTGTGGGTGATGCCGTCCAGTCGACGCTTGATTTCGTTGAAGCGCGAGGGCTTTGGGCAGATCACGATCAGGATCAGGATCGTCCACTTGTCCGCGATCTTGTCGAGCACGGGCCGGATCTGCGCCATCTGGGACAGCACCCTGCAGGACTGCGCGGCCAGCTCGGTATCGCCGTGTATATCTACGCTACTCATGGTGCGTTCTTGATACCAGATTTACTGCGTATACCTTAGCGCGCATCTCTTCCTGGGCAAGGCATGCGTGATGAATCGGATGGCGAACAAGGTCGCATTGGTCGTGGGTGGCGCAAAGGGCATCGGCTTGGCCATCGCAACGCGCCTGGCGGCGGAGGGGGCCAAGGTGTTCATCACCGGCCGCGCGCGGGATCAGGTGGAGAGCGCCGTCTCCACCATCGGCCATGACGCCCAGGGGCTGGTCGCCGATGCGAGCGCGCGCGAGGACCTGGATCGTGCGATCGCTGCGGTGCGGGAGCGCTGTGGGTCTCTGGACGCGCTGGTGCTGAATGCCGGTATCAGCGAGCCCGCGGCGCTGGGCGATGTCACCCAGGATCACTTCGATCAACACTTCGCGGTCAATGTGAGAGGCGCGCTGTATGGCCTGCAGGCCGCCGTCGACACGCTGCGATCGGGTGCGGCGGTGGTCCTGGTGGGCTCGGTCGCCAGTTCGCTCGGCATCGCCAACTACGGCACCTATGCGGCGACCAAGGCGGCGCTGCGCTCCTATGCGCGGACCTGGGCGGCCGAGCTCGCGCCGCGTGGCATCCGCATCAATGTCGTGGCGCCGGGCCCCACGGACACCGAGATGATGGCGCGCGTGCCGGACGAGGTGCGCGCGTCGATCGTCGCGCCCATTCTGCTGGGGCGGATGGCCAAGCCGGAGGAAGTGGCGTCGGCGGCGCTGTTCCTGCTCAGCGATGAGGCGAGCTTCATCACCGGCGTGGAACTGTTCGTGGACGGGGGCATGGGACAGGTCTAGGCCGAAGGCTTGGCCGGCGCGTGGGATCCGCTGTCCGCACTGTCGGCGCAGTGCGGTGCGGTGCGGAGCTGCCCACGTCCTCGCCGATACGCTAGGTGTTAGCTGCGACCTGCCCCAGTGTCATACACCGCGTTATCGGCTCTTTCTCACCGTCGGTGCCAGGCGCGGATCACGCCGGCGTTGGAGTGGCAACAGACCGAGCCCGATCGATGCGCCCGAGCCGCGGATTTCGCTTGTCAGTTCGACGCGCGCCTGCCGGACCACCTCGAGATAGTCGTCGTAGGCCACCAAGAACTCGCGCCAGCGCTTCACGTACTGACGCTTCTCGGCGGACTCCAGCGCAGCGAGCGAATAGCGCAGCTTCTCCAGGTAACGGTGCACGCATCCGGCGACTTGCCGCGCGTCTTCCCGCGTGTCGGACCCTCTGGCTTCATAGAGTCCTACCACGACGTCGATGCCCTCGCGCGCCGCCGCTTCCACCGCGCAGGCAGCGTGGCGTACCAGGGCGCGTCTTGCCAGTTCGATCATGGGGGCGTCCTCCAGGATGGGACGAGCCCATGCTGCTGATCGGACGAGGCCGGCACCTTGATCCAGATCAACCCGCGGCAGTCGGTAATCCGTATTTCAATCGCTTCTCCAGCGGCCTTCTTTGATCTGGATCAATGAGGCGCCGCCTTGCCAGGCCGATGCTGCGCGCGCACCCGCAGATCAAGAGCTGGGAGGCCACATGGTCGAGATCCTCGTCGCGCTCACCAACACCGCGGGTGACCAGGCGGCCATGGCCCATGCCGCCGCGCTCGTCGAAGGGCGAAGCGGGCATCTCACGCTCGTGCAGCCGGTCGAACTCCCCGGGGCCGCGATGGGCGCGCTGGGCAGCGACCCGATCACGCGCATGCAGCCTGCGGTCATGCAGGCCTTGCGCGATATGGACAGCAGCACGCGTTCGCTGCGCTCGGCCGCAGCCAGGCTGCGCGTTCCCTACGACATCGAGGTCGAGGACGGGAGCAAGGACATTCCGTTGAACGCGATCGCCCAGCGCGCGCAGTTGTTCGATTTCGCCGCGGTGGCCTGCGGTGGGGAACGGCGTTCACAGCGGCGCAAGCAGCACGCGACGTTCTCCGCCATCGCGTTCGGCTCGGGCCGGCCAGTGTTGGCCGTCCCGGCCAGGATGCCCTTGCCGGCGCCCTTGCGCCACGCGGTGCTGGCCTGGAATGGCGCACAGGAATCGGCGCGGGCCATCCATGACTTCTGCGCGCTGGTGCCGTGTGATCGCGCGTCGATCATCGCGGTCGCCCCGAGCGGCCGGACCAGCGAGGCCGGTCATCTGCTTGCCGAGTTCCTGGTGCGCAAGGGCCGGCGCGCGGCTTTCCACGAGGCCCAGGCACAGGGCCGCCCCATCAGCGACGTCCTCACCGACTACGCCCTCGAGGCCGGAGCGGATCTTCTGGTGTGCGGCGCCTACGGACATTCCAGGGCCAGGGAATGGATGCTGGGTGGCACCACGCGCGATCTGCTCGACCGCTCCCACATTCCGGTGTTCTTCTCCAGATGAGGCGACGACCATGCAAGCCGCTGCGTTCACCCCTACAGACAGCGCGACCTGGTCCGGATCGCTTCGCGACCTGCGACATGTGGTCTTCCGCGACGGCACCGACGCCGACGCAGCCGCCATCCGGTCCGTGATCGAGGAGGCAGGACAGCAGCGTGAGGTCCTGTGGATGCTGGGCGGGATCCCGTCGCGATGGCCGCACCGCGACGGCGATACGGCAGGCACGGCCGACACGGCGCAGACGCCGAGCCTGATCGCCGAGACGCGGATCGATGGCCGGGACGTGGCCGTCGGCATCGCGCGCTTTCGGATCGTCGCGAACCGGCGGCGCTGCGAGTGCTGCCTTCTGGTCAAGCCTGACTGGCGACGGCAAGGCCTCGAGGAGATGCTGATGGCGCTGCTGATCGCCAAGGCGCGCAGCGCAGGACTCAGGCGACTCGTCACCTTCGCCGACGCGGAGGACGACGCAGTGAACACGCTCTCGCACGGACTCGGCATGCGCACGCATCGCCTCGGCAGTCGCCCCGACGATCTGCTGCACACCCTGGATCTGTGCGATCGAACCCAACCGAGGAGACGAACATGTTGAAGAACATCCTGGTTCCTCTGACCGACACCGCGGGAGACAACGACGCGCTCTCGGTCGCCATCAAGCTCGCTCAGTCCTACGATGCACAGGTGCGCGCGGCGGAGATCTGCGATCTTCCCTTGCCCACCGAGGGCCCGTGGGATCTGATACCGACCCAGGCATTGACGGCGGCGGAGAACGCCGTGCGCAGTCTGGCCAGCAACCGCGCCGAGCTGGTGCGTGGGCGCGTGGCCGGGCACACCAACCACGTGACCGTCGAGGTGTGGGAAGCCAATACCGATTACCCGTCCGCCGTCGCGGCCCTGCTGGCGCAGGCGGCGGACCTGTGCGTGCTTCCCGGCTGGGCCGGGCTGGCCAAGCCGGCCCCGCAGCTGAAACGCTTCTTCAATGCGGTGCTGTTCCAGTCCGGCACGCCCATCCTGCTCGTCCCGCCGCGCTGCAAGCATCCGCTTCCCCCTGAGCGCGCGTTGGTCGCGTGGAACGGCTCGCCCAACGCCAGGCGGGCGCTCAGCGGCGCGCTTCCGCTCCTGCGACGCGCCGAGCAGGTGCATGTCGTCGAGATCGATCCGCCGCTGGAGGGTCTGCGCGCGGATGAGGCCCTGCGACAGGCGTTTGCCGATCATCTCGAGCGACATGGCATCGAGACCGCCTTCGCGACGCTCGGCAGCAAAGCGAGCAGTTGCAGCGAGGTGGTGCTCTCCCATGCCAGGAAGGTCGATGCGCAGCTGCTCGTCATGGGGGGCTACGGCCATTCCAGACTGCGGGAATGTTCGCTTGGCGGCATGACCCGCGACGTGCTGGCGGCCAGTGCGCTCCCCGTGCTGGTGGCCCATTAGCGGGCAGCGTCACGAAGATGACCTCGCCCATGGCGATGACCGCGGCCGACCTGGCGTCAAGACGAAGCGTCCGCGTCAGGCAGCGGGTCGGCTATGGATGTCTGGCGGTGTACGGCGTCGCCTGGTTGCTCGCCGGCGTCCACCCCTGGCACCCGCGCGACTGGCTGCTCGAGAACCTGCTGGTTGTCCTGTCGCTCCCCTGCCTGATCTGGCTGCAGCGAGGCCGCGCCTGGGGCATCGGCACCAATGCGGCGCTGCTCGCCTTCTTCCTGCTGCACAGCATCGGGGCGCACTACACCTATGCGCAGGTGCCCTACCGGCAGCTCGCGCATGGCCTGTTCCAGTTGCCGCTCGATCCGGCGAGCATGGCTGGCCGCAATCACTACGATCGCCTCGTGCATTTCATGTACGGCCTGCTGGTACAGCCCGCGGTCCGCACGCTGCTTCGCGCGATCCCCATGAAGACCTGGATCCGCGAGCTGGCCTGCATCCAGTGCATCGTCGCGACCTCCGCGCTCTACGAGCTGATCGAGTGGGCGGCCGTGCTGATCGCCGCCCCGGATCTGGGCGCGGCCTATCTGGGGACGCAGGGCGATGTCTGGGACGCGCACAAGGACATGCTCCTCGCGCTCATTGGCGCCTGCCTGAACTCCGCTCTGTATCTGGGTGGGAGGGTGGTTCAGGCAAGGACGGCAGGCAGGCGCCGACACGCCCCTCCTAAGGACCTGCCATGACGACCGAGCCGATCGGTGCCGATCGCTATCTCTGCCCGGACTTTCCGGTGACGACGTGCGCGCTGCGCGATGGCCGTGTGGCCACCATCCGGCCGCTCGGCGTTCGCGATGGGGACGCGGAAGTCGCCTTCCTGCGCGCGCTCTTGCCGGCAGCCGGCAGGAATCGTCTCCTGGGGCTGCCGCTGTCCCCGGACGCTGCCATGGCCCCGGATCTGCTCGACGCCGATGGTGTGAGTCGTGTGGTGCTCGGCGGCTTCGTCGGGGACCGCCTCTGTGGCGTGGCTCAGTACGGCGTTGACGGCCCGGACAGGACCCGCTGCGAGATCGCGACGATGGTGGGCGCCGCCTTCCATGACTCGGGGCTTGCCGAGGCGCTGCTTGAGCAACTGATCCACCTCGCCAAGGCCCGGGGTCTCCACCACCTGTATGCCCTGGAGCTTGCCGAGGACCACGAGGCCGCGCGCTTGCTGCACTGGTTCGGCTTCAAGGCCAGCCCGGTGCCCGGCGATGCGACGCTGCTCAGATTCTGTCGGCCCGCAGATTCCGGCGCCTGATACGGCGGTCGTTGGCCTGGCCCGGCATCAGGGTGAGCGTCCCCGATGTGCCGGTCCTCGAGCGCCGTCCTGACGATCTCCAGAATGCCTGGGCTGCGATGCGGGCCGTCCGCCCGGACGCACGCAGGCAGGAGACCGCGCCGAGTGCCCCGATGGCGCGTTGGACAGCGACGGACAGCCCTGCGGTCATCGCCTGTCCGGTTCGCGCCACGCTGTGCTGCGTCGCAACGCTCGCCTTGCCTGCGCGCGTCTTCGCGTTCGATAGCAGCAAAATCAAAAGAGCGCGAATTGCAGGCGATTTCGCTGGTCCGTGCGCATGACAGCGCAGGACATGACGGCACTGTGAGCGCCGTCGCCTGGGGCAATTTGACACCTTTGTAAGCGCGTCCCTACCGTGCCGCGCATCGCGTGCGCGATGGGCCGTTGCCGGCTGCAGGAGGGGCGCTGGCAACGGAGGCAGACCGCGTCGCGCATGCGTGTCCGTGCTGTCTTTAGAACGACGTGGAACCACATTCTCCGGGGAGGGGAACCATGCAACGCATCTGGTTGACGCGCTATGCGCTCTCGGCGGCGATCGCCGCCAGTCTCAACGCCACCGCCTTCGCGCAGGAAGCCGCGACCGCTCCACAGAATCCGACGCCCGCGCCGGCGTCCAAGGACAACGCCACTACGCTGGACACCGTCGTGGTCTCGGGTACCGCCCAGGCCGGCGGTGTGAAGAAGCTGGAGGCCAGCTTCAACATCGTCACGGCCAACGCCGAGCAGATCAAGCAGGCCAATCCCAAGAGCACGGCCGATCTGCTCAAGATCTCGCCGGGCATGTGGCCGGAAAGCAGCGGCGGCCAGACCGGCGCCAACATCGAGATCGCCGGCTTCCCCGGCGGCGGCGATGCGCCGTACTTCTCCACCCTGCTGATGGGCTCGCCGCTGTACGGCATGCCGACGCTGTCGTTCTTCGAGACCACCTCGATGTTCCGCCTGGACGACACGGTGGAGGCCGTGGAAATCCTGCAGGGCGGCCCGTCGGTGGTGTTCGCCGATGGCCAGATGGGCGCCTCGGCCAACTTCTTCCTCAAGACCGGCACCGACGTGCCCTCCGGCAGCATCGGGGTGACCTACGGCAACGAGGGACTGTGGCGGCTGGATGGCTTCTCCGGCTTCAAGCTGGCCGACAGCTGGTACGGCAGCGTGGGCGGCTTCTGGCGCGAATCCGACGGCGTGCGCGACCCGCAGTTCAAGGCCGACAAGGGCGGCCAGCTGACCGCCACGCTCTCGCACGAGACCGACGCGGGCAAGTTCACCCTCTACAGCCGCTACCTCAACGACAAGAACCAGTTCATCACCCCGATCCCGCTGATCCAGCGCGGCACCGACAGCTTCAGCGCCTATCCGGGCTTCGACCCGCTGAAGGACACGTACTACAGCAAGGCCATGCAGCACGTGTACCTGCCCAGCTATCCCAACGGCGGCACCAACGCCGACCTGGCCGACGGGCGCGGCGCGAAGATGTTCTTCCTGGGCGGCAACTTCGACTATCAGCTGGAGAACGGCTGGTCGATCAGCGACCGCTTCCTGTTCGATGCCGGCGACATGGACACCAATGCGCTGTTCTCGGGCAACAACCCGGCCAGCCTGGCGGACATGCTCTACAACCCGAACACGCCCGGCGGCTTCAACCTGCCGGCCGGTTCGGCCACCGCCACCTACACCACCACCGGGGGCGCGGTGCCGCTGGACCAGAGCGTGATCCAGCAGGGCTGGTGGCATATCCACAAGCACCTGAAGAGCTTCAACAACGACTTCCGCCTGAGCCGCGAACTGTTCGAAGGCAACACGCTGACCGTGGGCCTGTACTACGCGCACTACACGATGGCCGACAAGTGGTCGCTGGGCAACCAGATGCTGATGACCAACACGCCCAACGCCACGCCGATCGCGGTCACCTACGTCGATGGCGGGCAGACCTACTACCGCACCGACGGCCAGGGCTTCGCCGATTTCGGCGGCTACCACATCGCCCAGCGCGGCAGCGCCACCAACAAGGCGATCTACGTGTCCGACTCGTGGCGCGTGGGCAACTGGCTGCTGGACCTGTCCGGGCGTCTTGAGAACCAGGACGCCAAGAGCGATGTGTGCAACATGACCAACCAGGACCTGGATGGCAATCCGCGCACGCTGTACGACAACGCCGTGCCGGTGTGCAACGGCACCTATGCGCACAACGAGTACGACAAGACCCATCCCTCGTGGACGGCCGGCGCCAACTACAGCTTCAACGAGCACACCTCCGCCTACGGACGCGTCAACACCGGCGGGCACTTCCTGGACTTCGACAACGGCATCCGCGGGACCACCAACGACGACTACCCGCCGCTGCAGAAGATCCGCAACTACGAAGTCGGCTTCAAGTACCAGTCGCCGCTGGTGTACGTGGACCTGAGCGCCTACCACCGCGTCTTCACCGGCCTGCAGTACCAGCCGACCAACGGCCTGGGCACGCCGGTGGGCGACCGCTCGATCTACGGCTCCAAGTCCAACGGCGTGAACCTGATGGGCGCGCTGACCCCGGTGGAGAACCTGCGCCTGCAGGTGGTGGCCAACTACCTGGACGGCGAGTACACCGACTACAACGCCTGCTTCCAGTACACCGACATCAACGGCAAGAACGCCTGCGCGCCGATCGAAGGCAAGCAGCTGCAGCGCCAGCCGAAGTTCCGCGGCATGTTCACGCCCAGCTACCGCTTCGTGACCGCCTGGGGCGACATCCTGCCGTACGTCACCTACACCTATGTGGGCGATCACACGCAGGATCAGTCGGGCCTGCAGCAGCTGGGCTCGTACCACACGGTCGACTTCGGCGTGACCAGCAACATCGGCGATCACTGGCAGTTGAACCTGCGCGGCACCAACATGACCAACGAGCTGGGGCTGACCGAGTCGAACTCGCGCATCTTCGGCAATGCGGCCAGTGCCGGCGGCGTGCTGCTGGCCCGTCCGCTGGAGGGCCGCGAGGTCAACTTCCAGGCCAAGTACCTGTGGTGATCCGCAAGTACGCTCTCTGATGACACGACAGGCAACGCACAGGACAACGCCCGGGATCTGCCCGGGCGTTGTCGTTGACGACTTCTTGAAAGGGAACGAGCACATGCACCAGCCACCGCGCCGTCCACGGCCATCGACCGCGCCACGCCTGCGGGCCGCACTGGGCAGGACTTGGAGAGGCCTGGCGATCGCCGGTCTGCTGACCGCGCTCGCCCCGTCCGCGGCCAGCGCGCAGGCGCTGCAGTTCCGCATCGACGAGGGCAGCACCACCAACGCCTTCTATCAGCATGGGCCGGTGGCGGCGCATGTGCTGGCCACCAGCGGCACGCGTCCGCGCCTGCTGGTCGCATTCCCGGCCGGCAACAGCGGCGTGGCGGTGTGGTTCGCGCCGACCACGGCGCCGGTGCAGTGGACGCTGCAATCGGTGCGGCCACAGGCGTCGGGCGATGATCCGGCGATGCACGGCATCGTGGCCGAGCTCGAACTGCGCGGCGGTCCGCTGACGCTGGACAAGGCGGCGCTGGGCAGCATCCGCGTGCTGCGCGATGTGCAGCTGGGCCAGCCCATCCCCGCGCAGGTGGCCACCGAGGCGAAGGTCGCCGCGCAAAGCGTCAGCTGGGCGCGGCGCCGGCTCGACGATGCGCCGGGCTACCGCGTCGCGCTGGAGATCACACAGGGTCGCGTCGTCTCCCGGGCCGGCGCGATCACGCTGGAACCGGCGCGCGCCGACGGCACCGTGCACCTGCGCCTGCTCGCCTCGACCGGCGAGACGCCGCTGACCCCGCTCGCCAGCGGCCAGTTGCTCAACGCCAAGGCCGCATCCGATGCGCGCATGCGCAACGCGCTGCAGTTTCTAAGTTATCGCGAGAAGTTCCTCGCCGGCTCGTGGCGCTTCGACACCTACTTCGGCCGCGACACGCTGATGTCCACGCGCCTGCTGATGCCCGTGCTGCAGCCCACGGCGGTCGAAGCCGTCCTGGGCGCGGTGCTGGCGCGCCTGTCGCCACAGGGCGAAGTCGCGCACGAGGAGGACATCGGCGAGTTCGCGATCCTGCGCCACCTGGCCGGCGACGGCACGCGCTCGGACGCGCCGATCTACGACTACGGCATGATCGACGGCGACTACATGCTGGCGCCGGTGATGGCGGCCTGGCTGGTCGAGGACCCGCGCGGCCAGGCCCGCGCCCGCGTGTTTCTCGCCGCCCGCAACGACCTGCAGCACAGCAGCAACGCCCAGGCGCTGCTGCGCAACCTGCTGCACGTCGCGCGCAACAGCGAGGCCTTCGCCGCGGCGCCGACCTTCGACCATCTGCTGGCGCTCAAGCCCGGGCGCATGACCGGCCAGTGGCGCGACAGCGAGGAAGGCCTGGGCCGCGGCCGCTATCCCTTTGACGTCAACGTGGTCTGGATGCCGGCGGCGCTGCGCGCGATCGGCGCCTTCGTCGACAGCGGCCTGCTGGACGGCGTCGCCAACGACGCGCAGCGCCAGACCCTGCGCGCGGCCGCGGCACGCGCCGATGCCTGGGAGCGTCAGGCGCGGGCGCTGTTCGAAGTGCGCCTGGGTGCCACGCAGGCCGACGCCGCGCTGCGCGGCTATGCGCAGCAGCTCGGCGTGCCGGCCGAGCCGGCCCTGGCCTCGCTCGCCGGTGCCGGGCTGGCGTTCCCGGCGCTGTCGCTAGACGCGGACGGGCGCGCCGTGCCGGTGCTGCACTCGGATGTGGGCTTCGGGCTGCTGTTCGGCCGGCCCGACCCGGACACGCTGGCGCGCGACGTGGCCGCGGTGATGCGCCCCTTCCCGGCCGGGCTGATCACCGACGTGGGCATGGTGGTCGCCAACCCGGTCTTCGCCGACCAGGCGACCTGGGGCCGCCTGGGGCCGCAGGCCTACCACGGCACCGTGGTGTGGGCCTGGCAACAGGCGGTGATGCTGGCGGGGCTGCGCCGCCAGCTGGCGCGCGACGACCTGACTGCCCCCGTGCGCGCACAGCTGCAGCAGGCGCAGGCGCGGTTGCAGCAGTTGATCAAGGCGGCCGGCGAGGTGCGCACCTCCGAGCTGTGGTCCTGGCGCTGGGAACAGGGGCGCTATCGCATCGAGCCCTTCGGCGCGCAGGGCGCGCACGAGGACGAGTCCAACGCCGCACAGCTGTGGAGCACGGTGTTCCTGGCGGACCCGGGCACGCACGAGTAAACGAGACCAGCGCCGCACACGTCCGGCCGGCGACCGAGAAAAGGACAGGTGCTCTGCCGGGGTGCGCGACGCGAATCAGTTGATGACATGAGAGGCGGACCGGCGAGCCGACTTCGCCCACCAGCTTCGACGCAGCCGGGCGCCGATCCTCGGCTAACCTCCATGTCCGATTCCTGGAATTGACCGAGGCTCGCGTCTCGTTGGGGCCGCCACGGCGGCGATGAGGCTCTACCGGTAAAGCCCCATCGCCGCCGTTGGCCGAAAAGGCCACAAGGGCGGCTCCCACGGGGATTACGTCGGTCATCCGCGAGGACCATGCGCATCCGCGCGTCGTCGCTAGACACCCAGTCCGCTCTGCCCCACGCCCGGTCGGCGCGAGGCCCGGCGAGCGGAAAGATCAGAATTCCTCCCAATTCGAAGGCACTGAGCAAGCGCTCTGCCCCCTCCCTTTCGCCGCAGGCGAAGGGGAGGGCTGGGGAGGGGTCGGGGCTTTACCGGGCAAGCCACAGAAGCAAAAAGCAAAAGCATCCCACCCCCGCCCTCCCCTTCGCCTGCGGCGAAAGGGAGGGGGCTCAAACCGAAGTCCTGTGGCTTGATGCGCGAGGCAGCGGGCCGGCGGGCGGTGGCCGCGCCTAGCGAGGCAGGATGCCGAGCGCCCGAATCAGGGCAGGATGCCCTGATTGAGGGAAAAGCGGACACCGCCCGCCGGACCGCTGCCCGTCCGAAGCCGCAATGCCCAAGCGCCGCAGTGCCGCAGCGCCTCGATCAGGAGAAACCAAAAGAAAGCCCGCCTCACGGCGGGCTTCGCTTCATGACACGCGGAGGATCAGCGCTTGCGCGCGTCCTCGCGCATCTCGAACCACATGCCGTTGAGGATGGCGAAGAAGCAGGCCAGGCTCACGCCGAGGATCCAGGAGAAGTACCACATCGTCGTTGCTCCTAAGGTTGAGCGCCGTCAGTAGGCGTTGGGGTTGCGGGTCAAGGCGTCGTCGCCGACCTTGCCGCGCAGCACGCGGTAGACCCAGGCGGTGTAGGCCAGGATGATCGGCAGGAACACCGCGGTGGCCAGCAGCATGATGAACAGCGTCATGTGGCTGGACGAGGCATCCCACAGGGTCAGGCTGGAACGCGGATCCAGCGAGGACGGCAGCATGAAGGGAAACACCGCCACGCCCTCGGTCAGGATGATCGCCGCGATGCCCACCGCCGAGGCCAGGAACGAAGGCACCTCGCGCCCGGCGCGCAGCAGCGCCGCGCAGGCCAGGAAGGCGGCCACGCCCAGCACCGGGAAGATCCAGGTCCACGGCATGGCGTGGTAGTTGCTCATCCACGCCCCGGCGGCCACCTCCACCTGCTTGGCCAAAGGATTGGACGGGCCGGCATGATCGAGCGCGCCGACGAGCTGATAGCCCTTGACGCCCAGCGCCAGCCACACGCCGGCCAGCGCGAACAGCACCGCCGTGGCCAGCGCGGTCAGGCTGCCCAGGCGACGGGCGCGGGCCTGGATCTCGCCGCTGGTCTTGATCACCAGCATGCCCGCGCCGTGCGTGGCCAGCATCGCCACGCTGACCAGGCCGCACAGCACCGGGAAGGGCATCAGCAGGCCGAACAGATCGCCTTCGTAGATCGTGCGCAGCGAGTCGTCGAAGCGGAACGGCGCGCCGACCAGCACGTTGCCCATCGCCACGCCGAACACCAGCGCAGGCACCAGCCCGGCGGCGAACAGCACCCAGTCCCAGGTCGCGCGCCAGGCGGGCTTCTCCAGCTTGCTGCGGAACTTGAAGCCGACCGGCCGCAGGATCAGCGCCATCAGGATCAGGATCATCGCCAGGTAGAAGCCGGAGAAGCTGACCGCATACAGCGCCGGGAACGCGGCGAAGATCGCGCCACCGCCCAGGATCAGCCACACCTGGTTGCCTTCCCACACCGGGCCGACCACGTTGATGACCAGCCGACGCTCCTGATCGGTGCGCGCCACGCCGGGCAGCAGCGTGGCCACGCCCAGGTCGAAGCCATCCATGACCGCAAAGCCGATCAGCAGGATGCCCAGCAACAGCCACCAGATGAAGCGCAGGGTTTCGTAATTAAGCGGAATCGTGTCCATGAGGTGGCCTTCAGGCGTTGACGGCGGCGAGCGGGGTGCCGGTGGTGTCGGGCTGACGCCCACCGGAGACTTCGGTGGGGCCCTTGAGGATGGTCTTGCGCAGCAGGTAGATCTCGATCACCGCCAGCGTGGTGTAGAGGCCGACGAACACGCCCAGGCTGATCAGGATCTGGTGCAGCTTCAGACCCGAGGCGGCGAAGAAGGTCGGCAGCACGCCGTCGATGATCCAGGGCTGGCGGCCGTACTCGGCCACGATCCAGCCGGACTCGATCGCCACCCACGGCAGCAGCAGCGTCCAGAAGGCGAGCTTCAGGAACCAGCGCTTCTCATGCAGCGTGTGCTTGCTGGCATACCAGAAGGCCAGTGCGAAGAAGCCGATGAAGTAGAAGCCCAGCCCGGCCATCGCACGGAACAGCCAGAACAGCGGCGCCACGCGCGGCACGGTGTCGAAGGCGGCCTGATCGATCTGCGCGTCGGTGGCGTTGGCGATGTCGTCGCGATAGCGCTTGAGCAGCAGGCCGTGGCCCAGATCACCCCAGTGCGCGTCGAAGGTGGCGCGCGCGGCGGCGTCGTTCCTGTCCGCGCGCAGGGCCTGCAGGGCCGCATAGGCCTGCTGGCCGCTGCGGATGCGCTCCTTGGCCCGTTCGACCAGCGGCAGGATGCCGGGCATCTCGGTATTGAACGAGCGCGTGCCGATCAGGCCCATCACCCAGGGGATATGGATCTGCGCGCTGTTGCTGTGCGTGTCCTGGTCGGGGAGCGCGAAGACATTGAAGCCGGCCGGCGCGGGCTCGGTCTCCCACATGGCCTCGATCGCGGCCAGCTTCATCTTCTGGTTCTCACCGGCGATATAGCCGCTCTCATCGCCCAGCACCACCACGCTCAAAGACGCGGCCAGGCCGAAGCTGGCGGCCACGGCCATCGAGCGCTTGGCGAACTCCAGGTGACGCCCGCGCAGCAGGTACCAGGCGCTGATCGCCATCACGAACACCGCCCCGCACACGTAGCCGGCGCTGACGGTGTGCACGAACTTGGCCTGCGCCACCGGGTTGAACAGCACCGAGGCGAAGTCGGTGACCTCCATGCGCATGGTCTCCGGATTGAACTTCGCCCCGACCGGGTACTGCATCCAGCCGTTGGCGATCAGGATCCACAGCGCCGAGAGGTTCGAGCCCAGCGCCACCAGCCAGGTGACCACCAGGTGCTGGACCTTGGACAGCTTGTCCCAGCCGAAGAAGAACAGGCCGATGAAGGTCGCCTCCAGGAAGAAGGCCATCAGCCCCTCGATGGCCAGCGGCGCGCCGAAGATGTCGCCGACGTACTGGCTGTAGTAGGACCAGTTGGTGCCGAACTGGAACTCCATGACGATGCCGGTCGCCACGCCCATGGCGAAGTTGATGCCGAACAGCGTGCCCCAGAACAGGGTCATGCGCCGCCACACATCGCGCCCGGTCATCACATAGACGCTTTCCATGATGGCGATGAGGAAGGACAGCCCCAGCGTCAATGGGACGAACAGGAAGTGGTACAGCGCAGTCAGGGCGAACTGCAGCCTGCTGAGTTCAACGACGGTCATGTCGGGCATGGCACGAGCAGCTGTTTGGGAGATTGCCGACAGCTTGCGCGCCTGGCCCGGATTCGACCTTGATCTGGATCAACGCCCTTGCAGGAGGCGTGGCGCAGAATGGACGCCATGTTGGTCGCGCCCACCGCAGACGCCCCCCTGACCCTCGAGACCCTGGTCGCACCGGTCCGCAGCCGCCTGCGTCTGGCCGGCCTGGCCACTTCGGCCAGCGGCGTGCTGCTGATCGCGCAGGCCGGCCTGATCGCGCTGCTGGCCCAGCACGTCCTGGCCGAACACCGGCCCATGCAGACGCTGTGGTGGCCGCTGGCCGCGCTGTTGGGCGTCGGCCTGGCGCGCGCCGGGCTGGCCTGGGCGTCCCGGACGCTGGCCGACGATGCGGTGCAGGCGCTGCGCCACGGCCTGCGCCTGGGCGTGTTCGCGCGGATGCAGGCGCGCGGCCCGCTGTGGCTGCGGCGCCAGCGCAGCGGCGCGCTGAGCGAGCTGACCGGCACGCACATCGATGCGCTGGACGGCTATGTCGGCGGCTTCCTGCTGGCGCGCATGGAGATGGTGTGGGTGCCGCTGGCGCTGCTGGCCGCGGTGTTCTGCGTGGACCGCGTGGTCGGCACGGTGCTGCTGCTCACCCTGCCGCTGATCCCGGTGTTCATGGCACTGGTGGGCTGGGGCGCGCAGGCCGCCAGCGACCGCCAGCTGCAGGCCATGGCGCGCATGGGCGCGCATTTCGCCGACCGCCTGCGCGGGCTGGGGCTGATCCGCCTATACGGCCAGGCCTCCGCCGCGCTGGCCGGCATCGCGCAGGCCGCGCAGGGCGTGCGCGAGGGCAGCCTGAAGGTGCTGCGCATCGCTTTCCTGTCCTCGGCGGTGCTGGAGTTCTTCGCCTCGATGGGCGTGGCGATGGTGGCCCTGTACCTGGGCCTGACCTATCTGGGCATGCTCGAGCTGCGCAGCGCGCCGCTGGACCTGGCGGCCGGCCTGTTCTGCCTGCTGCTGGCGCCGGAGGTCTACGCCCCGCTGCGCCGGCTGGCCGCCCACTACCACGACCGCGCCGGCGCGCTGGCCGCGCTGGACGGCATCAACCGCGCGCTGGCCGTGGACGACACGGCACCCGCCCCGCCGCCGCATGCCGACGCCAGGCCGGCGCCCGCCCTCGCCCCGGCGTTGCTGCGCGTGCGCGACTTGCGCCTGCGCCATGCCGGTGCCGGGCGCGCCGCGGTGCAGGGCCTGTCCTTCGACCTGGCCCCGGGCCAGCACCTGGCCCTGGCCGGCCCCAGCGGCTGCGGCAAGAGCACCCTGCTCGAGGCGCTGGCCGGCTGGCTGCCGCCGGAGGCGGGCCTGATCCAGCACGCCACCGGCCTGCGCATCGGCTACGCGCCGCAGCGCCCGCATCTGTTCGCCGGGACGATCGCCGACAACCTGCGCATCGCCGCACCGCAGGCCAGCCCCGCGCAGCTGCAGGCCGCCGCCGAGGCCGCGCAGGTGCTGCACTTCGCCCGCGCGCTGCCCGATGGCCTGGACACGCGCATCGGCGAGGGTGGCTTCGGCCTGTCCGGCGGCCAGGCCCGGCGCGTGGCGCTGGCCCGCGCCCTGCTGCAGGACCCGCAGCTGCTGCTGCTCGACGAGCCCACCGCCTTCCTCGACGCTGACACCGAGACCGCGCTGCTCGAGGCCCTGCTGCGCTTCGGCCAGGGCCGCGCCCTGCTGGTGGCCACGCACAGCGCTGCCGTGATCGAGCGCCTGGGCCAGGTGCTGTGGCTGGGCGATGACCGCACGCCGGGCGTACGGAGGGCGGCATGAACGCCTTGCTGGCCCGGCACCGCCGCGGCGTCGCGCTGACCCTGACCCTGATGACGCTCACCGCGCTGGCCGGCACCGCGCTGCTCGGCCTGGCCGGGCACTTCCTCACCGCCGCCTCGCTGGCCGGCGTGGGGGCGCTGGGGTTCAACCTGTTCGGGCCGTCGGCCGGCATCCGCGGCCTGACCTTCATCCGCATCCTGTCGCGCTACTTCGAGAAGCTGATCGGCCACGACGTGACCCTGCGCATCGGCGCGGACCTGCGCACCGGCTTCTTCCGCCGCGCCCTGCCGCTGGCGCCGCTGCAGCTGGGCCACCTGCGCACCGGCGAACTGCTGGGCCAGCTGGTCGGCGACATCGAACGCGTCGAAGGCGGCCTGGTGCGCGCGCTCGGCCCACTGGTCGCGCTGGGCGCGCTGATGGTGCTGGCCTGCGTGGTCATGGCCTGCGTGCTGCCGCTGGCCGGGCTGGCCCTGCTGCTGGCGTGCGCGCTGCTGGGCCTCGGCCTGCCCTGGCTCACCGCGCGCGGCGCACAGGCGCAGGAACAGGCCCGCGCGCAGGCCCGCGCCGCGCTGCGCGCCGAGGTGCTGGACGGCCTGGACGGCGCGACCGACCTGGCCGCCCTGCGCGCCAGCGCCACCTGGGCCGCGCGCATCGACGCGCGCAGCACGCACTTCGAACGGCTCGAACGCCAGCGCAAGCGCGTGCTCGCGCTGGGCACCCTGGGCCATGGCGCGATCAGCGCGGTGACCCTGGTGCTGGTGCTGGGCCTGCTGCTGCAGGCGGTCGGCACCGGCACGCTGGGCTCGCCCGCGGCCGCCGGCCTGTTCTTCATGACCGTGGCCCTGCTGGAAGCCAGCGCGGGCGCCGCCCTGGCCTGGCGCGAACGCCACGCCGCCGCCACCGCCGCGCAGCGGCTGGAGGCCACCCTCGCCCCCGCCCCGCAGGTGGCCGATCCCGAAGCGCCGCAGGCCGTGCCCGCCACCGGCGTGCTGGAGCTGGATCAGGTGGCCTTCCGCTGGCCCGGCGCCGCCGCGCCCGTGTTGCGGCAGGTGCAGCTGCGCATCGCGCCGGGCACGCGCGTGGCCATCGGCGGCGACAGCGGCGCGGGCAAGAGCTCGCTGCTGGCGCTGCTGCTGCGGCTGGTCGATCCCACCGAAGGTGCGCTGCGCTACGGCGGCCAGGACCTGCGCGGCTTCGCCCTGGCCGATTGGCATCGCCACATCGCCTGGCTGCCGCAGGAGGCGCCAGTCTTCGCCGGCAGCGTGCGCGAGAACCTGCAGCTGGGCGCGCCGGAAGCCGACGAGGCGCGCCTGTGGCAGGCGCTGGCGCAGGTGCGCCTGGACGATCTGGTGCGCGCGCTGCCCGGACAGCTCGACGGCTGGGTCGGCGAACACGGCCGCACCCTGTCGGCCGGCCAGGCCCGGCGCCTGGCCCTGGCACGCGCGCTGCTGCGTGATGCCCCGATCCTGCTGCTGGACGAACCCACCGAAGGCCTGGACGTGGACACCGCCCAGGCCCTGCTCGCCGACCTGGCCCAGGCCAGCGCCGGCCGCACCGTCATCGTGATCACCCACGACGCCCTGCCCACGGGCTGGGCCGACGCGCACTGGCAGCTGATCGACGGCCGGCTCGCGCCCCGCGCGCAGCCGTGAGCGAAACGCACGCCCGCGTTTAAGTCCGGGCAACGGCCGATGCGCGCAGCTGCGCTAGAGTCGGAGTCCGTACCCCCACACGTTCGGCCATGTACGACCCCGCACGCAGCAAGCTCGACGAGAAGATCTGCGCGCTGATCTGCCCGATCTCGGCGGCCATGGTCGGCGTGTGTCTTACCGGGGTCGGCCTGCTGCACGTGGCGGCGGCGGTGAATCAGAAGGCGACCCTGGCCGACGACCTGCTCGCCTGGGACGCGGTGATCTTCCTGATCGCCACGCTGGTGTCCTACTTCGGGCTGCGCACCGGCACGCGCAACCACCGGCTCGAACAGGTGGCCGACGTGGCCTTCATCGTGGCGATGGTGGTACTCACCGGCGGCGGCCTGTACATCACCTACAGCATCAGTCCCTAGGGACCGCGCGGACGCCTCAGGCGGCGGCCGCCAACGCCTCGAGTCTGTCGCGGTCGAGCAGGCGCACGGTGTGCGGCTCGGGCGTGGCGATCAGCGCGTCGGTGCGCAGGCGGGTGAAGCAGCGGCTGACCGTCTCGATGGTCAGGCCCAGGTAGTCGGCGATGTCGGTGCGCGTCATCGGCAGTTCGACCACGGCATCGTCCAGGCCCTGGCGCGCGCGGCGCGCGGCCATGTCCACCAGGAAGCCGGCCAGGCGCTCGGGCGGGGTCATCCGCGCCAGCGCCATCAGCTTGTCGCGCGTGGCGTCCAGCTCGATGCAGGCGCGCTCCATCAGCTCGTGTTCCAGGCCCGGATAGGTCTGGCACAGCTGGCGCATGCCGGGCTGGGAGACCGCGCACAGGCTGGCGTCGGTGATCGCCTCGATGGTGTGGCGGTAGTGGCTGGCGCCGGAGAAGCCGATGTAGTCGCCCTGCATCAGGAACCCCGCCACCAGCCGGCGGCCGTCGGCCAGCGTGCGGGTGCGGCGCAGGGCGCCGCTCTGCACGGTGAAGACGTAGCGCCGCGGCTCGCCTTCGCGCGCGAGCAGTTCGCCGGCGCGCAGATGGGTGTCGCCGGTCATCGCCTCCAGCGCCTTGGCCTGATCGGGCGGCAGCGCGGTGCACACGGCGAGATGGCGCACCAGGCAGACGCGGCAGCCGTGGCCCTCCACGCTGGTCTGGTTGGGATCGGTGGGATTGCGTTGGATGCGCAGGCTCATGGTCGGATCGGCCGCTCTGCCTTAACTGAGGCTGCATGATACGCCCCTGCTGTTTGGGGCCGGGTTGGTCCATGGCAAAGCCTCATCGCCGCCATGGCGGCCCCCACCTGTAGAGCGGAGCTTGCTCCGCTGGGGCCTTCCCATAATCCGGCCTTTGTAGAGCGGGGCTTGCTCCGCTGGGGCCTTCCCATGATCCGGCCGGAAAGCAGCGGAGCAAGCTCCGCTCTACAAGGGCTGTGACGTGATCGGAAGTGGCAGTGGCGCTCGTCAGAAGCGCCGCGGTGCGGGGGCGGGGGTGAGGCGGGGCCACGGGAGGGCCTGGAATCTGCTACCATCGACGCGCTTCGCTAGCGGCAGTCGTGTTTCCCTTGACGGGACCAGCGGCGCGGCCCGGGCCCTACGCCCGCCTCGTCCCCCTTCCTTCCGACGCCTTTTCGCTTCGCAAAGACGGTTCGCGCCAGTGTCGGCACGGGCCGCCCATCCAGTTACTCGCAGCGCGGTTCGGGAACGCTTCGGGCAACACACGCTTCTCCTCGCGTTGGCTTGCGTGGCCGGCGGCGCTTTCGCGTCGCACGGATCAGGCAGGGGCCGCGCGGCGTGGGCGTCCATCCGGAGTTTTCTCATGTCGTTTGAATCCCTGGGGCTTGCCCCGTTCCTGCTGCGCGCGCTGACCGAGCAGGGTTATGAACATCCCACCCCGATCCAGGAGCAGGCGATCCCGCCGGCGCTGGAAGGCCGCGACCTGCTGGCCGGCGCGCAGACCGGCACCGGCAAGACCGCCGCCTTCGGCCTGCCGCTGCTGCAGCACCTGGGCACGTCCTCGCAGGAGGTCACCCGCGGCCCGCGCCGGCCGCGCGCGCTGGTGCTGACCCCGACCCGCGAGCTGGCCACGCAGGTCTTCGAGAGCCTGCGCGACTACAGCAAGTACCTGCGCATCCCGGCCGCGACCATCTACGGCGGCGTGGGCATGGGCCCGCAGCTGGACGCGCTGCGTCGTGGCGTGGACCTGGTCATCGCCTGCCCGGGCCGCCTGCTGGACCACATCGAGCGCCGCAGCGTGGACCTGTCGGGCATCGAGATCCTGGTGCTGGACGAGGCCGACCGCATGCTCGACATGGGCTTTCTGCCCTCGATCAAGCGCATCCTGGCCAAGCTGCCCAAGCAGGACCGGCAGACGCTGCTGTTCTCGGCCACCTTCGCCGAGCCGATCAAGGCGCTGGCGCGCGAGTTCATGGTCGACCCGCTGGAAATCCAGGTCACACCGAAGAACACCGTGGCCGACACCATCGCCCACCGCGTGCACCCGGTGGACAGCGCGCGCAAGCGCGAGCTGCTGCTGCACCTGCTGGCGGCCGACACGCGCGTGCAGACGCTGGTGTTCGCCAAGACCAAGCACGGCAGCGACAAGCTGGCCACCTTCCTGGAGAAGTCCGGCATCCAGACCGCGGCTATCCACGGCAACAAGAGCCAGGCCCAGCGCCTGCGCGCGCTGCGCGACTTCAAGGCCGGCAAGATCAACGTGCTGGTGGCCACCGACATCGCCGCGCGCGGCATCGATATCGACCAGCTGCCCAAGGTGATCAACTTCGACCTGCCGATGGTGGCCGAGGACTACGTGCACCGCATCGGCCGCACTGGCCGCAATGGCTCCACCGGCGAGGCGGTGTCGCTGGTCGCGCAGGAAGACGCCAAGCTGCTGCGCCAGATCGTGCGCCTGCTGGGCCGCGACGTGGAGATCCGCGATGTGGAGGGCTTCGTGCCGCAGCATCCGATCCGCTGGGGCAACAGCGCGCCGGGCAAGGCCGAGCAGCCGTCGGGCACCCGTCCGCCGCGCCGCCACGGCCGCCGTCCGCACGGCGACGCCCCGCGCCAGGCGCAGGCCCACGCCCACGCCGGCCCGAAGAAGCACGGCAGCGGCAGCGCGCCCAACAACGGCGGCCGCCGCGACGGCGGTCGGCGCCAGAGCGCGCCGCGCGCCGCGCACTAAGCTGCCAGCGGGGACGCGCCGCAGGCCGGCGCGTCTCCTTTCCTTCACCGCCGACGCCCACGCGCCGGCCCCGGACTGCCCGCCATGGACATCTTCAAGGTCTTCACTTTCGAGGCCGCGCACCGGCTGCCGAACGTGCCCGAGGGGCACAAGTGCGCCCGCCTGCACGGCCATTCCTTCCGCGTCGAACTGCATCTGACCGGCCCCCTGGATCCGCACACCGGCTGGGTGATGGACTTCGCCGACGTCAAGGCGGCCTTCAAGCCGCTCTACGAACGGCTCGATCACCACTACCTCAACGACATCGAGGGCCTGGACAACCCGACCAGCGAGCGCATCGCCGAGTGGATCTGGGACCACCTCAAGCCGGCCCTGCCGATGCTGAGCCAGGTCGTGGTCCACGAGACCTGTACGGCCGGCAGCCGCTATCGCGGACCGCGCGCGGACTGACACCGAGGCACGTCATCGACCCGCGGCCGACCGTTCGTCGGTCGTACGGGCAGGGGATGTTGCATCGCACCAAGTCCGGCGTTATGCTGCGTCGCAACAGCAGTTCTCGCGCCGGCGCACCGCGCCACGCAACCCCCATTTGTGTGGGTCCCTCCCCCCGCACAAATCCAGGCCCGACAGGTCCCTCCCCCTGTCGGGCCTTTTTTTTGTCTCCGCCACCAGGGTGCAGGGCCGGGAAACACGCTTCGCCGACCGCCCTTCGCTCCGCTCGTGCTCTGTGGGAGCCTGTAGAGCGGAGCTCGCTCCGCTGGGGCCCTCCCCATGAACCGAACGAAGAGCAGCGGAGTCCCCAAAAGGGGATTGCCACAAGCTCCGCTCTACAGATTGAGGAGACAGTCGCTCCCACGGAGATGGGAGTCCGATCGCGCGCCGTCACGGGCCCGAACGGTCGAGGCTCCCCAGTGAACCAAGCAGGACCTCTTTCGACCGAAGCCGATCATCTCGACGCGCGCGGCAGCGGGCCGGCGGGCGGTGGCCGCGCCTAGCGAGGCAGGAAGCCGAGCGCCCAAATCAGGGCATGACGCCCTGATTGAGGGAAAAGCGGCCACCGCCCGCCGGACCGCTGCCCAACCGAAGCCAGAACGCGCACGCCCCCGCGACCCTCGATCGCAAGAACCAGCTTTCCGCGCCGCGCACACCGGGGACATAGCGTTTCCTGCACAACCATGGCCGGTCTGCGTGCCATGCGTCGTAGAATCCACGACATGTCATTCGCGACCCAGACCCTCTCCGGGACCAAGCCCGAGCAATACGCGCAGCTGCTGGAGCAGGCGCGCGGCCTGATGTACGGGGAAACCGACCGCATCGCCAACGCCGCCAACCTCGCCGCGCTGCTCTATCACGCACTGCCCGGCTTCAACTGGGCCGGCTTCTATTTCTTCGATGGCACCGAGCTGGTGGTCGGGCCGTTCCAGGGCCTGCCGGCGTGCGTGCGCATCGCCCTGGACAAGGGCGTATGCGGCGCGGCGGCCAGCACCCGCCAGACCCAGCGCGTCCACGACGTGGAAGCCTTCCCCGGCCACATCGCCTGCGACGCGGCCTCGCGTTCGGAGCTGGTGGTGCCGCTGGTGAAGGACGGCGCCCTGATCGGCGTGCTGGACATCGACAGCCCCCAGGTGGGCCGCTTCGACGAAGACGACCAGCGCGGCCTGGAAGCCATCGCCGCGGCCTTCGTGGACGCCCTGGCGTGAGCACCACGCAGCTGCGCAACATCGGCCCCAAGTCCGCTGCGTGGCTGCGCCAGGTCGGCCTGCGCACCGAAGAGGACCTGCGCGCGGCCGGTCCCGTGGAAGCCTTCATGCGCATCAAGCGCGCCGGCTTCCGCCCCAGCCTCAACCTGCTCTACGCCCTGGAAGGCGCCCTGCTGGGCTGCCACTGGCAGGACGTGCCCGACGCCCGCCGCCAGCAGATGGTGGCCGAGGTCGAGGTCGCCGCCGCTGCACTGCCCGCCCCGCGCGGCCGCCCCGCCGCCGCACCGGTGACCACCACCCGCCACGATGAGGAAGGCGGCGCCGCGCCGGCGTTCGATTTCTTCGACAGCCCCGGCCGCGACAGCGACTGAGCGCCGCGCCAGGCGCCGGATCGCGTACAATCCGCGCCGCTTTCAGGTGACCTGCCGCGCATCCATCGCGTCCAGGTTGAAACGGGAAGCCGGTGAGCCCCGCCACGGGACGAATCCGGCGCTGCCCCCGCAACGGTAAGCGAGCCATGCCAACGCATCGGCCACTGCGTGCCTTCATCGCACGCGGGAAGGCGCGACGGCGGAAGGAGTGCCTTCCAGCTCGCAAGCCCGGAGACCGGCCTGAGCAGCACGGGTTCGTACCGAACCCACCACCGGTTGCGATGCGGAGGGCGTCGCGCGTGCCGCGCCCACGCCTTGCCGTGCGCGCTGTCCGCCTGTGTTGCCTTCCGTCGCCGCGACTTTCCTGCCTTGCACGTGCGAGGCGCGCGACGGAGTTCCCCACATGAAGACCACCCTGCTCTGCCTGGCCATCGGCCTGAGCCTTTCCGCCACCGCCCTGGCGCGGCCCGCCGACGACGCGACCGATCTGGACCAGATCAGCGTCACCGCCACGCGCACCGAAGTCGCCGTCCAGGACAGCCTGGTCCCCGTGCAGGTCATCTCGCGCGAGGAGATCGAGCGCAGCCAGGCGACCTCGCTGCCCGAGCTGCTGGCCGGCCGCGCCGGCATCAACATCGCCAACCAGGGCGGGCCGGGCAAGCTGACCAGCGTGTTCCTGCGCGGCAGCGAATCGGATCACGTGCTGGTGCTGGTGGACGGCGTGCGCATCGGCTCGGTCACCGCAGGGCTGGCCGCGTTCCAGGACCTGCCGGTGTCGCAGATCGAGCGCATCGAGATCGTGCGCGGCCCGCGCTCGAGCCTGTACGGCTCCGAAGCCATCGGCGGCGTCATCCAGATCTTCACTCGCAGCGGCGGCAAGGGCCTGACCACCTACGCCCAGGCCGGCTTCGGCAGCCATGGCCTGCGCGACCACAGCGCCGGCTTCAGCTATCGCGGCGAACGCGGCTGGCTGTCGGCCAACGGCGGCTACCAGGACACCGACGGCATCAACGCCTGCCGCGGCACCGCCGGCGATGCGGCCCATCCCTTCGGCGCCGGCTGCTACGCCGACGAGCCGGACCGCGACGGCTACCGCAACACCTCCTTCGGCCTGCGCGCCGGGATCGACGTCACCGACACGCTGGCGCTGGAGGGCAACTTCCTCAACGCCGACAGCTACAACGAATACGACGGCACCCTGTTCGGCGGCAACGAGGCCAAGAGCCTGCAGCGCGTGGCCGGCGGCAAGCTGCGCTGGAACCCGAGCGAAGCGTTCCAGCTGACCGTGCAGGCCGGCCGCAACGACGACCAGGCCGACAACTACTTCGCCGATGCCGATACCGGCACGCGCAGCTTCGTCAGCACCTTCGACACCCGCCGCGACACCGCCTCGGCGCAGGGCGACTACCGCTTCGCCGAAGGCCAGACCTTCACCCTGGGCGTGGACTGGCTGAACGACCGCGTCACCAGCACCACGCCCTACGACATCGACGCGCGCGATAACACCGGCGTGTTCGCCGAGTACCAGGGCAGCTTCGGCGCGCACGCGCTGCAGGCCTCGGTGCGCAACGACGACAACGAACAGTTCGGCTCGCACACCACCGGCAGCCTGGGCTATGGCTTCGGCTTCGGCAACGGCTTCAAGTTCACCGCCAACGCGGGCACCGGCTTCAAGGCGCCCAACTTCAACGACCTGTACTACCCGGGCTTCAGCAATCCGAACCTCAAGCCGGAGAAGAGCAAGTCGCTCAACCTTGGCCTGGCGCAGTACGGTCAGGGCTGGAACTGGACCTTCAACGCCTACGAGACCCGCATCGAGGACCTGATCGGCTACGACACGGCCTTCAACATCGTCAATGTGGACAAGGCCAGGATCCGCGGCGCCGAGCTGACCGGCTTCGTCACCCTGGCCGGGCTGGACATCAACGCCCAGCTCAGCCACGCCGATGCGCGCGACGACGGCGACGGCGCCAACCACGACAAGTGGCTGGCGCGCCGCGCACGCGACACCGCGCGCCTGGACCTGGACTATGCGATCGGCGACTTCCGCCTGGGCCTGACCGGCAACGCCGCCGGCAAGCGCTACGACAACGCGGCCAACACCGAGCGCCTGGCCGGCTACGGCACGATGGACGTGCGCCTGGAGTACGCCCTGTCGCGCGACTGGACGCTGCTGGCCAAGGCCGCCAACGTGTTCGACAAGGATTACGAGACCGTCCAGTGGTACAACCAGCCCGGCCGCGAGTACACCGTCAGCGTGCGCTGGCAGGCCAGGCAGTAAGCCTTCGCCCAGGAAGGTTTGCAGAGAAGAGCCGGCGCGTTGCGCCGGCTTTTTTTATGCTCGCGCCAGCAGCCGGTGCAGCGCCATGCCTGCCAGCATGGCCGGCACGAACCACAGCGCCTCGCCGATGCCGGCGCCGAGGCCGACCAGCGCGGGGCCGGGGCAGTAGCCGGCCAGCCCCCAGCCGGCGCCGAACAGCGCGGCGCCCAGCAACAGCGGACGATCGATCGCGCGTGCGGCCGGCAGCGAGAACGACGGCACGCACACCGGTGCCTGACGTCGCCGGATCAGCGGAAACAGCGCGCCGCTGGTCAACACCGCGCCGCCCAGGACGAACAGCAGACGCGGATCCCAGTGCCCGGCGACATCGAGGAAGCCCAGCACGCGCTGCGGATCGGTCATGCCCGAGACCACCAGGCCGACGCCGAACAGCGCGCCACAGGCCGCCGCGGCCCAGACCTGCCGATTCATGGACCACTCCATACATGCCGCACCAGGAAGGTCACCGCCATCGCCACCGCCATGAACATCGCAACGGCGGCCAGCGAGCGACGCGAATGCAGCGCCAGCCCGCAGACGCCGTGACCACTGGTGCACCCATTGCCCATGCGTGTGCCGACCCCGACCAGCAGGCCGGCCACGACGAGCAGCCACGGCGGAAAGCCCGCGCGCGTGGGCTGTGCGGATGGCAGCGCATGCAGCGCCAGACCCCCCATGCAGATCAGCCCCGCCAGGAAGGCCAGCCGCCAGGCCAGGCCCTCGCCGGGCGCCAGCAGCGCGCGCCCGGCGATGCCGCTGACGCCGGCGATGCGCCCGGTCAGCCACAGCAGCGCGCTGGCCGACAGGCCGATCAGCACGCCGCCGGCCAGTGCGCCGCTCCACTCCAGGCTCATTGCACGCCCAGCCGATTGAGCGGCAGGCGCAGATAGGCCACCCCGTCCTCCTCGGCAGGCGGCAGACGACCGCCGCGGATGTTCACCTGCAGGGCCGGCAGCAGCAGGCGCGGCACCGGCAGGACCGCATCGCGCGCGCGACGGCGGGCGACGAAGTCGGCCTCGCTCGCGCCCTGGCCGACATGCAGGTTGTGCGCACGCTGCTCGGCGACACTAACCTCGACCTTCGGCGCGGCGCCCTGCGCCGGATAGTCGTGGCACAGGAACAGGCGCGTGTCCTCCGGCAGCGCCAGCAGGCGCTGGATCGAGGCGTACAGCTGCGCCGCATCGCCGCCGGGAAAATCGGTGCGCGCCGTGCCCGAGGCCGGCGCGAACAGCGTGTCGCCGATGAAGGCCGCATCGCCGATCACATAGCTCAGGCTGTCCTCCGTGTGGCCCGGCGTGGCGAGCACGCGCACGGTCAGCGCGCCCACCTGCAGCACGTCGCCGTCGTCGAGCAGGCGATCGAACTGGCGCCCATCGGCCACGAACTCATCGCCCAGGCCGAACAGCGCCTTGAAGCGCGCCTGGATGCCGACGATGCCGCGACCGATGGCGATCCCCGCGCCGAGCGCATCGCGCAGATAGCCGGCCGCGCTGAGATGGTCGGCGTGGGCGTGGGTCTCCAGGATCCACAGCACGTCCAGCCCCTGTTCGCGCACCCAGGCCAGCAGCGCGTCGGCCGAGGCGGTGGAGGTGCGCGCGGCGTTGGCGTCGTAATCCAGCAGCGGATCGATCACCACCGCCGCCGGACTGTGCGGATCGCGCACGACATAGGTGAGCGTGCCGGTGGCCGGATCGTGGAAGGGCTGGACCTGCGGCGAGGAAGATGCCGGTGACATCCGAAACTCCCGTTGCGTCGTATTTTAGATTTATCTAAATTAGACGCATCGAAAACGAAAGGTCAAGCCCATGCCCGCCCGCCTGCCCTCGCCTGCGCTGGATGCCGCCGCGATGGCCAGCCACGCCCAGGCCGCGAGCGCGCTGCTGAAGGCGCTGGCGCATCCGGCGCGGCTGCGCGTGCTGTGCCGGCTGGTGGAGGGCGAGGCTTCGGTGGGCGAACTGCAGGCCAAGAGCGCCCTGTCGATGTCGGCGCTGAGCCAGCACCTGGCAGTACTGCGCCAGGCCGAGCTGGTGGACACCCGACGCGAGGCCCAGACCATCTTCTACCGCCTGCTCGACAGCCCGGCGCTGGGCGTGATGCAGGCGCTGCATGCGGCCTATTGCATGCCTGCCGAAAAAGCGCAGCGCCCGCGCCGTCGCTGAACCCTCAGCGCAGCGCGAGCAGTTCGGGAAAGGTGTCGAGCACCGCGACCGCGCCGGCGGCGTCGAGGTCGTACTGCTTGCGATAACCGTAGCGCAGCAGCACCAGCGGCACGCTCGCGTTGTGCGCGGCCAGCGCATCGCTTTCCGAATCGCCCACCATCAGGCTCTTGGCGGGCTCCACGCCGAACTGCGTGGCCAGGTGCCACAGCGGCTCGGGCGCGGGTTTGCGCTGGGCCAGCGTGTCGCCGCCGACGATGCCATCGAACAAGCCCAGCACGCCGCGCGCCTCCAGCAGCGGGCGCACGAACTGCTCGGGCTTGTTGGTGCACACCGCCAGCCGCACGCCCTGCCCGTGCAGCGCCGCCAGCGTGTCGGCCACGCCCGGATAGAGCTGGCCATCCAGCGCGGTATCGCCGTAGTGCTTGAGGAAGCCGGGCATCACCGCGTCGATGTCGGCATCGCTGCCGGCCGCGCGCATGGCGTAGGTGATCAGCTGGCGCGAGCCCTCGCCGATCCAGTTGGTGATCTGCGCCAGGTCGAAGGTCCGCAGCTTCCAGTCGGTCAGCGTGCGGTTGACCGCCTCGGCGATGTCCGGCGCGCTGTCCACCAGCGTGCCGTCCAGGTCGAAGATCACCAGCGGGTAGGGAAAGGACACGGTGCGCTCCACGCGACGAAGGGGAGCGGCATGTTAGCCGCCGACGCGTAGCGCGGCGTTCAAGCCGGGCCCCGGCGTCGGCGCCACAAGGCCCCAGCAACCGCCCGCCGCCGCCTGCGGGCGGCGACGGCGGCCGTGGGCCACACGTCGGGCAAAGCCCGAACGCCGCCTTACACCGCCTCGCGCCGATGCGCCCAGCGATACAGCAGCGGCAGCACCAGCAGGGTCAGCAGCGTCGAGGACACGATGCCGCCGATCACCACCGTGGCCAGCGGCCGCTGCACCTCGCTGCCGGCGCCGGTGTTGAACGCCATCGGCACGAAGCCCAGGCAGGCCACCAGCGCCGTCATCAGCACCGGGCGCAGGCGGCCGAGTGCGCCCTCGCGCACCGCCTGGGCCAGCGCCACGCCGCGCCCGCGCAGATCGCGCACGAAGCTCACCAGCACCAGCCCGTTGAGCACGGCCACGCCGGACAGCGCGATGAAGCCGATGCCCGCCGAGATCGACAGCGGCAGTCCGCGCATTGCCAGCGCCAGCACGCCGCCGGTGAGCGCCAGCGGCACGCCGGTGAACACCACCGCCGCATCGCGCGCATTGCCGAAGGCCCAGAACAGCAGCGCGAAGATCAGCGCCAGCGTCGCCGGCACCACGATCGCCAGCCGCCGGCTGGCCGACGCCAGCTGCTCGAAGCTGCCGCCGTAGCTGATCCAGTAGCCGGTCGGCAGCTCGACCCGCGCATCGACCGCCTCGCGCAGGCGCTGCACGAAGCTGCCCAGGTCGCCCTGGCGCACGTTGGCGGTGACGACGATGCGGCGCTTGCCGTCCTGGCGGTTGATCTGACTGGGGCCTTCGCTGATCTCCAGGCGCGCCAGCTCGCGCAGCGGCACCGTGCGCGGCGCGGCGCCCGTGCGTGGCGTGTTCCAGCCGCCGACGCGGCCGGCCTCGTCGGCGTCGTCGCCGGCCAGCGCCGGGACCAGCGAGATCGGCAGATCGGCCAGCGCGGCCGAGTCGCCGCGCAGCGCCTCGGGCAGGCGCACGACGATGTCGAAGCGGCGATCGCCCTCGAACAGCTGGCCGGCCACCTCGCCGCCGATCGCCGTGGCCACCGTGTCCTGCACGTCGCCGGCGTTGAGCCCGTAGCCGGCCAGCGCGGCGCGATCGGGCAGCACGGAAAGCAGCGGCAGGCCTTCGGTCTCCTCCAGGCGCACGTCGGCCGCGCCCGGCACGCCGCGGGCCACCGCCTCGATGCGCGCGCCGACCTGGCGCAGCGTGTCCAGATCGTCGCCGTACAGCGCGACGGCCACGTCGGCGCGCACGCCGGAGAGCAGCTCGTTCATGCGCATCTGGATCGGCTGGGTGAACTCGTAGTTGTTGCCCGGCAGCGCCTGCACCGCGGCTTGGATCTGGCCGATCAACGCGTCCTTGGACTTGCGCGGATCGGGCCACTGCGCGCGGTCCTTGAGCATGATGAAGGTATCGGCCACCGAGGGCGGCATCGGGTCGGAGGCGACCTCCGGTGTGCCGATCCTGGAGAACACGCGCGCGACCTCGGGGAAGGCCAGCACCCGCTTCTCCACCCGCTGCTGCATGTCCACCGACTGGCTCAGGGACGTGCCGGGAATGCGCATGGCGTGCATGGCGATATCGCCTTCGTCCAGCTGCGGCACGAACTCGCTGCCCAGCCGCGTGGCCAGCGCACCGCACAGCGCCACCAGCGCGAGCGCGGCGAAGGCGACCACGCGGCCATGGCGCAGGCTGGCGTCCAGCAGCGGCACGTAGCCTCGCCGCAGCCAGCCCATCACCCGGTTCTCGCCGGTGCGTACGCGTCCCCCCAGCCACAGCGCGATGGCGGCCGGCACGAAGGTGAGCGAGAGCAGCATCGCCCCGCTCAGCGCCAGCACCACGGTGATGGCCATGGGGTGGAACATTTTTCCCTCCACGCCGGTGAGCGCGAAGATCGGCAGATAGACCGCGGTGATGATGCCCAGGCCGAACAGGCTGGGCCGGATCACCTCGGCGCTGGCGCGCGCGGTTTCCTCGAAGCGCTCCTCGTCGGTGAGCACGCGGCCCAGCTCGCGTTGGCGCAGGCCGAAGCGGTGCAGGCAGTGCTCGATGATGATCACCGCGCCATCGACGATCAGGCCGAAGTCCAGCGCGCCCAGGCTCATCAGGTTGGCCGACACGCCGCCGCGGGCCATGCCGGTCAGGGTGAACAGCATCGCCAGCGGGATCACCGCGGCGGTGATCAGCGCCGCGCGCAGATTGCCCAGCAGCGCGAACAGCACCACGATCACCAGCAGCGCGCCCTCCACCAGGTTCCTGGCGACCGTGGCGATGGTGCGTTCGACCAGCGCGGTGCGGTCGTAGGTGGGCGTGGCGGTGACGCCGGGCGGCAGGCTGCGCTGGGCGACCTCGAGCTTCTCGGCCGCCGCGCGCGCCACGCTGCGGCTGTTGGCGCCGACCAGCATCATCACCGTGCCCAGTACCACCTCGTGCCCGTCCTGGGTCGCGGCGCCGCTGCGCAGCTCCGGCCCCTCGGCGACCCGGGCGACATCGTGGACGTGGATCGGCACGCCCTCGCGCCGCGCCAGCACGATGTCGCCCAGCTGCTCGATGCCCTCGACTTGGCCGGGGATGCGCACCAGCAGCTGCTGGCCGTTGCGCTCGATGTAGCCGGCGCCGACATTGCGGTTGTTGACGCGCAGCGCCTGCACGACGTCCTCCAGCGTCAGGCCGAGCGCGCGCAGCTGCGCCGGATCGGGCGTGACGTGGATCTGCCGCGCGTGGCCACCGATGGTGTTGACCTCGGTCACGCCGGGCACGGTCCGCAGCTGCGGGCGGATCACCCAGTCCTGCAGCGTGCGCAGATCGGTGGCGGTGTAGCGGCTGCCATCGGGCTTGCGCGCATCGGGCGCGGCGTCGACGGTGTAGGCGAAGATCTCGCCCAGGCCGGTGGCGATGGGCCCCAGCTGCGGGTCCAGGCCCTCGGGCAGTTGCGCGCGCACCTGCTGCAGGCGTTCGGCCACCTGCTGGCGGGCGAAGTACAGGTCGGTGCCATCGACGAAGGACACGGTCACCTGCGAAAGCCCATAGCGCGACAGCGAGCGTGTGCGCTCCAGGCCGGGCAGGCCAGCCATGGCCGTCTCCACCGGGAAGGTGATGCGCTGCTCGGCCTCCTGCGGTGCGTAGCCGGGCGCGGCGGTGTTGATCTGCACCTGGACGTTGGTGATGTCCGGCGTGGCGTCGATGGGAAGCTTTGTGAAACTCCAGGCGCCGACGGCGATGAGCACGCCGGTCAGCGCCAGGACCAGCCAGCGGTGGGCGATGCTGAGGCGCAGGATGGACTCAAGCATGGGGGCGTCCTCCTGGGACCGTGCCGGACGTGCCTCGTGCGACTGACGCCATCGCCTGCATCGGCGTCATCTGCGCGCACGCGGGACGCCCGTGATGTGGCGATGTCGTCCCGTCGAGCGCGAAGGCGCTGGATTGCCGCGTGCGCGGCAACGAAGGGAACGGCCGAGCGTTAGGCGCGGCGTTCAAGGCAGCCTCAATGCGCATGGCCGGCCCCCGCCTTGCCGAGATCGGCCTTGACCACGTAGCTCTGCTCGACCACGACCTGCTCGCCTGGTTTCAGCCCGGAGAGCACGGCCGCCTGGGTCGCGTCGCGCTGGCCCAGTTCGACCGCGCGGGCGACGTAGCGGTCCTGGCTGTCGCGCACGAACACCACCTGCCGCCCCTCCAGCGTCTGCAGCGCGGCCAGCGGCACCACCAGCGCCGCCGGCGTGGTGGCCACCACGATGCGCGCCTTCACCGCCGCGCCCGGGCGCCACAGGCCGTCGTCGTTGCGCAGCAGCGCGCGCGCCACGGTGCTCTGGCTGGCCGTGGCCGTGCCGGGCAGCACGCGTTCGAGCGTGGTGCGGGTGCTGACGCCATCGGTCATCCGGGTCACGGTGACCGGCACGCCGGCGGTGATGTGCTGGGTGTCGCTGCCGAAGACATGCAGGTCCACCCACAGCGTGGACAGGTCGGCGATCTCGAACAGCGCGGCGCCCTCACCCACCACTCCGCCCAGCTGCGCGCTGCGTGCGGTGATCACGCCACCGATCGGCGCACTGACGGTGTAGGAGGTCAGGCTGAGATTGCTTTCGATGCTGGCCAGCGCCTGCCCGGCGCGCACGCGATCGCCGACGTTGGCGCGCAGGCTGCGCACCGGGCCGGGGAAGCGCGCGGTCGCCTGGGCGATGCGGCCATCGACCGGCGTCAGCACGCCCTGCACCTCGTGCGCGTCGGCGATGGTGCCCGGCCCGGCCGGGGCCACGCGGATGCCGGCTTCGCGCGCGATGTCCGCGGGGATCACCGTGCTGTCGGCCTCGGCGTCCTTCCGCGCACCTTGCGGCGTATCGGCGTGTTCGTCGCGGGCGGCGGTTTGCGCGTGATCGTCCGTCGCGACGGCCGGCGTCGCGTCCTTGCCGCAGGCGGCCAGCAGCAGCGTGCCGAACAGCAGCAGACAGCGCGAGAGAGAGGAATGCGTGTTCATGGTGTGGTCTCCTGCGCAGCGTGGGGTGCCACCACCGGTTGCCCGGTCAGGCGCTGCAGTTCGACGAGGGCGGTCTGGGCCTGCGCGGCGGCGTCGAGCTGGCGCCGCAGCGCCTCCACGCGCTGGGCCTGCAGCTGCGCCCATTCCAGGTAGCTGATGGCGCCGGCGCGCCAGGCGCGTTCGGCGGCGCGTTCGGCCTGCTGCAGGCGCGGCAGCACGTCGCGCGCCAGGCGCTGTGTCTCCAGTTGCGCGGTCAGGTAGCGACCGTGCGCCTCGGCCAGCGTCGCATGCAGCTGCAGCAGCACCGCGTCGCGCTGCAGCGTGCTGACCGCGAGCTCGGCCTGGGCTGCGCGGATCTCCGGCTCGGCGCGCCGCGCGCCGCCCAGCGGCAGGCTGAAGCCCGCCACCAGCGTAGTGTCGCCCGCGTCCTGCAGGCGGCGCACGCCCAGCTGCCATTGCACATCGGCGCTGCGCGCACTGATGGCCAGGCGCAGCTGCGCTTCGCTCACGCGCGCCTGGCCGGCGACGATGGCCAGCTCCGGCGTGCGTTCGAGCAGACGGCTGAGGGCGTCGAAGGATTCCAGCCGCGGCAGGGCCTCCAGATCGCCGCTGACCGCGTCGAAGTCGGCCTCGCGCTGGCCCCACAGCGTGGCCAGCTGGCGGCGCGCGGCCTGGCCGGCGGCCAGCGCGCGGTCGCGGTCCAGTTCGGCCTGGGCCAGCTGCGCCTGTGCGGTCAGCAGCACCGACTCGGGCGAGGCGCCGGCCTGCAGCCGCGCCTGCGCCGCCTGCACGGCGCGCCGGCGCTGGTCGATGTCCAGCTGCGCGATGGCCAGCGCGCGCTGGGCCAGGGCGATGGCCTGGTAGCGCTGGGCAACCTGGGCCAGCACGTCCAGGCGGGCGGCCTCGCGCCGCGGCGCCAGCGCGTCCAGGTTGGCCTGGGCCAGCGCACGGCGCGCGTCGAGCTTGCCGCCGCGTTCGAGCACGCCGGACAGCGAGACGGTCAGCTCGGCGCTGTCGATGGCGCGGGCCTGGCCGCTGCCCAGCGCGTTCTCCAGTTCCACGCCGAGGCTGGTCGCCGGCGCCAGCGCGGCGGCGTCACGGCGCGCCTCCAGCACGGGCCGCTCGCCGTCGATCAGGCGCAGCTGGGGATGGGTGTCGGACACGCGCCGCAGCGCCTCGTCCAGGCTCAGGGGAGCCGGCGGCCGGTCCTGCGCCAACGCGCAGGGCACGGCCGCGAAGGCGGCCAATGCCGCCAGTCGTAACCACATGGGGAATCTCCGAAAGGGCGATGACGAATCCCCGCGGCGCAGCCTTTACGGGCGCCGCGGGCGAGGGATCGTCAGGCCGCGATCGGCGGACGCAGCGCCAGGCTCGGGGTGTGGGAACGCGCGGGCAGGCCCGCACGCGCCTGCGGGGCCGCACGCACCGCCGCCATCGGCAGCAGCGCGAACTGCGAGGGGATCGCGGTCAGGTGGCCGCAGCAATGCGCCGCATGCATCAGCGCATGCAGCAGATCGCCCGCATCGTCGGCATCGTCCGCGTCGGCGGCCAGCGCGTGCTCGTCGGCCTGATGCAGGTGCGCGGCGCTGCCGCGCGTGGCTTCATGCAGATCGCCCACCGCCGCCAGCACCGGATTGGCCAGCACAGCCAGCAGCAGCACGGCCAGCGCCGGCAGGCGCAGCCAGCACAGGCAGCGAGGGACGATGCGCAACGACATGGGCGCCGATGCTAGTGCGCGCGCCGCGCGTTAAACAATCACATGGCCGGTTTGTCATCGCCCGCGGGCGCCAGATCGTGGTCGAACAGCGCGCCCTGCACCGCCACCTCCTCGCGCTCGCGGAATCCCGACAGGCCCACGCCGACCAGGCGATAGCGCGTGTCGGCGGGCAGGTCCACGCGTTCGCGCAGGGCCAGCGCGATGCGGGTGAAGGCTTCCAGCGAGGCCGGCGGCGCCTCGGGCGTGAAACTGCGGGTGAGGATGCGGAACTGCGCGGTCTTCAGCTTGAGCACAACGGTATGGCCGATGCGCGGGGTCTTGCGCGTGGCCGCCCACGCCTTGGCCGCCATGCGCACGATCGGTTCGTCCAGCTCCTCCAGCGGCACGTCCACGGCGAAAGTGTCCTCGGCCGAGATCGACTGCACTGGTTGGTCCGGCTCCACCGGGCGCTCGTCGATGCCGCGCGCGCGCCGGTGCAGCGCCGCGCCGAAGCGACCGAAGCGCAGGCTGAGCTCCTCCAGCGAGCACGCGCGCAGCTCGCCGACCGTGGTGATGCCCAGCTCGGCCAGCTTCTGCTCGGCGACCTTGCCCACGCCGGGGATGCGCCCGACCGGCAGCGGCGTCAGGAACGCCTCGACCTGCGCCGGCTTGATCACGTACTGGCCGTTGGGCTTGTTCCAGTCCGAGGCGATCTTGGCCAGGAACTTGTTGGGCGCGATGCCCGCCGAGGCGGTCAGCTGCGTGGTCTCGAAGATCTGCGCGCGGATCGCCTGCGCGGTAGCCGTGGCGCTGGGCGAGGCGATCTTGGGATCGGTCACGTCCAGGTAGGCCTCGTCCAGCGACAGCGGCTCGACCAGGTTGGTATGGGCCAGGAAGATCTCGCGCACCTGCCGCGAGACGGCCTTGTAGCGGGTGAAGTCGGGCGGCACGAAGACCGCATCTGGGCACAGCCGCTCCGCGCGCACCGCCGGCATGGCCGAGCGCACGCCGAACACACGCGCCTCGTAGCTGGCCGCGCACACCACCGAGCGCGCGCCGCGCCAGGCCACCACCACGGGCTTGCCGCGCAGGGACGGGTCGTCGCGCTGTTCGACCGATGCGTAGAAGGCATCCATGTCGATGTGGAGGATCTTGCGCATGGGACGCGCAGTATCGCGCGCGGCCGGTGGGGCAGGCCACCGGAAACGTTGAAATGACGCAGCGCTTGATCTGTCTGGCTGTCGTCGGGCGGGACGATATGCGGGCGGGATTGGGTGTTGCGTCGCGATCAATCGTTCGCTCGCACGGGAGTCGCGATTTACATTGCGGACGTCCGGAACTGTTCGCTCATGGTGGCCAAGTCGGGTGAGCATTCGTATCGCGACGAGACCGTGATGACGGTTGCGCCAGCGACAGCTCGGCAGTGCTAGAACTGCAGCGGGAATGATTCCCACCAAAAGGAGATTGACGGATGAAAGCAATCATCGTTGGAGCCGCGCTGGCGGTTGGCACCGCCCTCTCACTCACCCCCGGAAAGGCGGAGGCGTCGTGTGTCGCCGTGTGCAACATGGCGTACGGGCAGTGTCTGTCCAGTGGCAATCCCGAAGATCAGTGCGAGACCAAGCTGGAGATGTGCATGGAGCGATGTGAAGGGCAGCCGAGTACCGCCGAAGCGCAGCGCACCCGCCTGCATGTCAAGGACCAGAACGGACAGGAGATCCTGATCGGGCAAACCCGGCCTGTGAGCCTGCTTCCGCTCGAGTCGAAGACCTGATCCGTTCGACGGAAGGGATGAAGAGAAGCGCCGGTTTTGCACCGGCGTTTCTTTTGGGGCCTGCCTCTCGCCGTGACTTACGGTGGAATCTCAAGGCACCAACAGAAGCTAAGCGCGACGTCCCTGGATTCCCGCTTTCACGGGAATGACGATCTGAAAAAAGAGAAGGGCCGGATCCTTCGCAGGACCCGGCCTCTCTAGAACACGATCGGCAGCGCGAAGATCAACCGCTCGCAATCAATCCTTCGGCATCTGCAGGTCGTACTGCGCCGGCGGCGTGCCGCCGGCCAGGTAGCGCACGAAGTAATCCCAGCGACGGCGCGCGACATAGGCCGTCATCGCCCCATAGCCGTGGCGGGCGTTGGGGATCATCAGCATGTCGAAGTCCTTGTTGGCCTTCATCAGCGCGTCGGCCACCAGCAGGGTCAGGTACGGCGGCACGTTGTCGTCGAGCGTGCCATGCACCAGCATCAGATGGCCCTTGAGGTTGCCGGCCAGCGACTGGTTGGCCTGGGCATCGTAGTTGCTCTTGCCGTCCTTGCCGACGATCAGCTCGCCCTGGTAGCGCTCGGCCCAGTCGTCCTCGTAGCCGCGGTTGTCGTGGTTGCCGCTCTCCGACCAGGCCACCTTGAACAGGTCCGGATAGCGCAGGATCGCCGCGGTGGAGGCGTTGCCGCCGCCCGAATGGCCCCAGATGCCGGCACGCGACAGGTCGATCCACGGATAGCGCGCGGCCAGTTCCTTCATGCCGGCCACCTGGTCGGGCAGCGTGTTGTCGGCCATGTCGGCGTACCAGGTGTCGTGGAAGGACTTGGAGCGCCACGGCGTGCCCATGCCGTCGATGGCCACCACGATGAAGCCCAGTTCGGCCAGCGACTGGTTGTCGCCGTGCGCGGCCAGGAAGCTGCGCCCGCGCACCGAGCCGGTCTGCGGACCGGGATAGATGTAGTTGACGATCGGGTACTTCTTGGACGGATCGAAGTTGGACGGCTTGAACATGATCCCGTACAGGTCGGTCTTGCCGTCGCGCGCCTTGACCGTGAACGGCTCCGGCGGCACCCAGCCGGCGGCCTTCAGGCGGGTGATGTCGGCCTTGGCGATCTGGGCCACGTCCTTGCCGTCGGCCGCGCTGCGCAGCACGGTCACCGGCGGCACGGTGGTGGTCGAGTACGCATCGACGAACAGCTTGCCGTCGGGCGACAGCGCCACGGTGTGGTCGGACGGCTCGGGCGTGAGCAGGGTCGGCGCGCCGCCGTCCAGGCTGACCTTCCAGAACTGCTGGTAATACGGATTCAGGCCGGGGGTGCGGCCGACGCCGCGGAACCACACCGTGCGCGTGGCCGGATCGACCTTGAGCATCTCGGTGACGTTGCCCTCACCGGTGGTGATGGCGTGCTTGAGCTTGCCGGTGGTCAGGTCGTACAGGTACAGCTGACCCCAGTCGGAGCGCTCGGAGAACCACACCGCCTCGTTGCTGGCCGGCAGATAGGCCCAGTTGGCCGTGCCGTTGCCGCTCTCGTACTGGGTCTTGACGTGTTCGGAGAACACGGTGCGCACCGCGCCGGTGGCCGCGTCGGCGATGCGGAACCAGGCGTCCTTGTGGAAGCGCGAGGTCGACACGAAGGCCACGGTCTTGCTGTCCGGCGCCCACTTCACATCGTCCCAGCCGCCGTCCGGGCCGCAGCTGATGTCGTCGCACAGCGTGGAGCGGTGCTGGTCCGGCTCCATCTTCAGGCGCGTGACCTGGCGGGTGGGCACATCGATGATCACCCGCTCGATCATGGTCACGTGCTTGTCGCCGGGCAGCGGGTACTTCCACGCCTCCAGCTTGGGCGCGCCGACCTTGGTGCTGACCAGGTACATGTCGCTGGTCTTGCGCTGATCCTGCTGGAAGGTGGCGATCTTGCGCGAATCCGGCGACCACTCGACGATGGCGCTGTCGGTGTGCTTCCAGCCGGCGTTGTCGGTGGCGTAGCCGTAGTCCTTGACGCCATCGGTGGTCAGCTGGGTCTCCTTGCCGGTGGCCAGGTCGCGCACCCACAGGTTCCAGTCGCGGATGAAGGCCTCGGACCTCTTGTCCGGCGACAGGGCGCCGGGCTCGGCGTCCTGCTTGGCGTAGACCTTGGCGCACTTGGCGCTGGCGTCGCAGACCACCTCGGTGCCGCGCATGGCGAAGCGGTAGCGGCCGTCGGCGGTCAGGGCGATGCCGCGGATGCCCAGCTTGTCGGCCTTGATCGGCTTGTCCTTGGTCTCCAGCAGCGTGTTGAGCGAGGCGGCCAGCGCCTTGGCGTCGAACAGCGGCGCGGTGGTCCCGGTGGCCGTGTCGGTCTGCAGCAGGCGGTCGCCGCTGGCGTCGTGGTCGGTATAGACGAAGTGCGTGTCGTCCAGCCAGGTCACGCGGGTGACGGCGTGGTCGACCAGCGGCTGGGCGAACATCAGCGCGCCGGCGCGGGCGTAGTCGGCGGCCGACACGGTCGGCGTCTGCGCCCAGGCGCCGGCCGCGCACGCGGCCAGGGCCAAGGCACCGAGCAGGCGCGGGGCGGTGGATTTCAGGAGCATGCGGATCCCCAGGCAATCAGGTGAAGCGCGCCGGGCACCAGCCCGGCCACGCACGGACCGGTGATCCTACCGCCCCGGCGGTCCGCCCTCCCCTGCCGAAGGTCCTACGCCCGGCGCGGGCGCCGGCTCAGGCGGCCTGGTTGCTGGGCGCTTCGCCGCGGATCAGGCGCGCGGCCTGCTGCAGGCTGTAGGGCTTCTGGATGAACTGCACGCCCGGCGGCAGCTCGGGCAGCTGGTGGCGGGCATGGCCGGAGGCCAGCACGATGCGCACCTGCGGCCAACGCTGGGCCACACGCATGCTCAGCTCGGCGCCGCTCATCTGGCCGGGCATGTAGACGTCGGTGAACAGCACGTCGACCTGCGGCCCTTCGGCCAGCAGCTCCAGCGCCGCGGCGGCGTCGGCCAGCGTGACCACCTCCATGCCCATCTGCACGAACACGTCGGACATCAGCTCGCGCAGGTCGGCCTGATCTTCGACAAAGAGAATGCGCAGCGGCTTGGACATGGGAATAACACCGGGAAGGGAGCGAGAGAAGCGGGACGGCACGACCCGGCAGGATGACACAGCGTCGCCCGCCGGAACGCGCAGCGAGGCGACGAGGCGGGCACAGGCATTCTTCGAAGTCGCCATGTGAAGGCCGCGTGGAGGCCGCGCGGCGGCGCAGGCGCTGCACGTGATCTGCGCGTGATCTCGGCTACCATCGGGGGTCTTTTTTCCAGCCGTACGCGCACCATGCAAATCTCCAACACCTCGCGGGACGCCTGGATCTGGGCCGCCGCGGCCGGCCTGCTGATCCTTACCCTGGGCCTGGAGCTGGTGACGCCGCTGGGCTATGCGGTCTGGCTGGTCCATTTCTTCGCCGTGGCGATCACCAACTTCCAGTCGCGCCCGCGCGTGCCGCTGCTGGTGGCGGTGCTGGCCTGCGTGCTGGTGGCGATCGGCTTCCAGGTGGCCCCGGCCAGCACCAACTCCTCGTTCTCGGCGGTCAATCGCACCTTCGGCGGCCTGTGCTTCCTGGGCATGGGCATGATCACCATGCAGGGCATCCGCGCGCGCATGTCCGCCCAGCGCGCGCTGTGGCTGCAGGAGCGCCAGACCGCGGTGGCCGCGGCCGTGCAGGGCGACCTGTCGCCGCAGGAGCTGGCCCAGCACGCGCTGGGCGCGCTGTGCCAGGCCACCGGTGCGCACGTCGGCGCGCTGTACCGCCTGCTCGGCGAGCGCTTGGTACTGAGCGGCGGCATCGCGCTGCCGGCCGGCATGGCCAGCGAGATTCCCGCCAGCGAGGGCCAGCTGGGCGAAGCGGTGCGCCTGAAGCAGGTCCGCCAGCTGCGCGCCGTCGATGCTTCGCACGTGCAGATCCAGACCGGCCTGGGCCGCAGCGCGCCGGGCGAGCTGATGCTGGCGCCGGTCACCGCCGATGGCCGCGTGGTCGGCGCGATCGAACTGGGCCGCAGCGGCGTGGCCCACAGCGACGGCCGCGCCCTGGCCCTGCTGGAGCGCTGCATGGACATCATCGGCGTGGCCCTGCGCACCGCGCAGCTGCGCGCCGATCTGGTCGAGCTGCTGGAGCAGACCCAGCGCCAGAGCGAGGAGCTGCAGGCCCAGCAGGAAGAGCTGCGCGTGGCCAACGAGGAGCTGGAGGAGCAGAGCCGCAGCCTGCAGCAGTCCCAGGCCAACCTGGAGCAGCAGCAGGCCGAGCTGGAACAGATCAACGTGCACCTGGAAGAGCGCACCCACGAGCTGGAAGAGCAGCGCCGCTCGCTGCTGGCCGCGCAGGACGAGCTGGTGCGCAGCGGCAAGGAGCTGGAGGCCGCCTCGCAGTACAAGTCCGAGTTCCTGGCCAACATGTCCCACGAGCTGCGCACCCCGCTGAACAGCTCGCTGATCCTGGCCAAGCTGCTGGCCGACAACCGCGAGGGCACGCTCAGCGCCGAGCAGATCAAGTACGCCCAGGCCATCCACTCGTCCAACAACGACCTGCTGGCGCTGATCAACGACATCCTTGACCTGTCCAAGATCGAGGCCGGCCAGGTCGAGCTGTCCGAGGACAACATCGCCGTGGCGCCGCTGCTGGTGCGCCTGCGCGAGACCTTCGAGCCGCTGGCCGCGCAGAAGGCGCTGGGGCTGGACATCCGCGCCGAGCCCGGCGCGCCGGAGCGGCTGACCATCGACGCCCAGCGCCTGCAGCAGGTGCTCAAGAACCTGCTGGCCAACGCGGTCAAGTTCACCGAGCACGGCCACGTCGCCCTGGTCGTGCAGGGGCATGGCGTGGGCCGGGTGCGCTTCGTGGTCAGCGACACCGGCATCGGCATCGCCAAGGCGCAGACCGGGGTGATCTTCGAGGCCTTCCGCCAGGCCGATGGCAGCACCCAGCGCCGCTTCGGCGGCACCGGCCTGGGGCTGTCGATCTCGCGCGATCTGGCCCAGCGCATGGGCGGCACCATCACCGTGGACAGCGAGCCCGGCCGCGGCAGCACCTTCATCCTGGAGCTGCCGGTGGAATGCGCGCCGCAGACGCCCGACACGCCGGTGACGCCGCGCGCGCCCGAGCCTGCCGTGCGCGCGGCCGCGACGCCCGCGCCCGCTGCGCCGGCGCCCGCCCCAGCCGCGAGCGCCACGCCAGCGCCGGCGCCGAGCGCGTTCGACGACCGCGACCGCCGCACCCGCCCCGGCCGCGCGATCCTGGCGGTGGAGGACGACGCCGCCTTCGCCCAGGCGCTGGTCGAGCTGGCCCACGACATGGACTTCGACTGCGTGGTGGCCGGCTCGGCGCAGGAGGCCATCGCCCTGGCGCCGCAGATCCAGCCCAGCGGCGTGCTGCTGGACGTCGGCCTGCCCGACATCTCCGGCCTGAGCGTGCTCGAACAGCTCAAGCGCGACCCGGCCACGCGCCACATCCCGGTGCACGTGATGTCCGCGCAGGAGCGCGCGCAGGTCTCGCTGGAACTGGGCGCGGTGGGCTTCCTGCTCAAGCCGGCCACGCGCGAGCGGCTGGTGGCGGCGATCCGCCAGCTGGAGCAGACCAGCGAGCGCAACATGCGCCGCCTGCTGATCGTCGAGGACGACCGCAACCTGCGCGAGAACCTGCGCCGCCTGCTCGCCCACGAGGGCCTGGACATCACCGCGGTGGGCAGCATCGCCGAGGCGATGGAACAGCTGGCCGCGGTGACCTTCGACTGCATGGTCACCGACCTGGCGCTGCCCGACGGCAGCGGCTACGACCTGCTCGAGCGCATGGGCGAGCGCGAGTCCGGGGCGTTCCCGCCGGTGATCGTCTACACCGGCCGCGCGCTGACCCGCGAGGAGGAGCAGCGCCTGCGCCGCTATTCCAAGAGCATCATCATCAAGGGCGCGCGCTCGCCGGAGCGGCTGCTGGACGAGGTGACCCTGTTCCTGCACAGCGTCGAGGCCTCGCTGCCCAGCGACCAGCAGCGCCTGCTGCGCGAGGCGCGCAAGCGCGACGCGGTGCTGGACGGGCGTACGATCCTGCTGGCCGAGGACGACGTGCGCAACATCTTCGCCCTGTCCAGCGTGCTCGAGCCGCTCGGGGTGAAGCTGGAGATCGCGCGCAACGGCCGCGAGGCGGTCGAGCGCCTGGAGCAGGACAAGGAGGTGGACCTGGTGCTGATGGACATCATGATGCCGGAGATGGACGGGCTGACCGCGATGCGGCACATCCGCAAGCAGCGCCGCCACCAGCACCTGCCGATCATCGCCCTGACCGCCAAGGCCATGGCCGACGATCGCGAGCGCTGCCTGGAGGCCGGCGCCAACGACTACATCGCCAAGCCCATCGACGTGGACAAGCTGGTCTCGCTGTGCCGGGTGTGGTGCTCGCGGCAGTGAACGAGGCCGAGCTGTTCGATCTGGAGCTGTCGCTGCTACTGGAGGCGATCTACCGGCGCTACCACTACGACTTCCGCCAGTACGCCATGTCCTCGCTGCGCCGGCGCGTGCGCCATGCGATGTCGCGGCTGGACTGCGACACGGTGGCGCAGCTGCAGCACCGGCTGCTGCACGACCCGGCGCTGTTCGCCCAGTCGCTGCAGTACTTCACCGTGCAGGTCTCGGAGATGTTCCGCGACCCGGCCTACTTCGCCGCGCTGCGCACGCAGGTGCTGCCGGTGCTGCGCACCTATCCCTCGATCAAGCTGTGGGTGGCCGGCTGCAGCACCGGCGAGGAGGTCTGGTCGCTGGCGATCCTGCTGCGCGAGGAAGGCCTGCTGGAGCGCACGATCCTCTACGCCACCGACATCAACACCGAGGCGCTGGCCCAGGCCGAGGCCGGCATCTTCCCGATCGAGCGGCTGGCGTTGTTCAGCCGCAACTATCTGGACGCCGGCGGCAGCGGCTCGCTGGCCGACTACTACACCACCGCCTACAACGGGGCGGTGTTCGACCGCAGCCTGCGCCGCAACGTGGTCTTCGCCGACCACAGCCTGGCCACCGACACGGTGTTCTCCGAGGTGCACCTGGTGTCGTGCCGCAACGTGCTGATCTACTTCAACCGCGCCCTGCAGGACCGCGCGATCGGGCTGTTCCAGGAGGCGCTGGTGCATCGCGGCTTCCTTGGCCTTGGCAGCAAGGAGTCGCTGCAGTTCGGGCCGCATGCCGGCGCGTTCGAGGTGGTCAGCCGCGAGCAGCGCCTGTACCGGAAGGCCGCATGAAGCTGCCCAGCGGCCACGACCTGGATGCCATCGTCATCGGCGCCTCGGCCGGCGGCGTGATGGCGCTGCAGACGCTGCTGGCCAGCCTGCCGGCCATGCTGAGCCAGCCGGTGCTGATCGTGCTGCACCTGCCGCGCGACCGGCCCAGCAAGGTGGCGCAGATCGTCGGCGCGCACTGCGCGCTGGAGGTGGACGAGGCGCAGGACAAGCAGCCACTGCGCGCCGGCCAGGTGCTGATCGCCCCGCCGGACTATCACCTGCTGGTCGAGGACGCCGGCCATGTGGCGCTGTCGCTGGACGAGCCGGTGCTGTTCTCGCGGCCGGCGATCGACCCGCTGTTCGAGACCGCCGCCGAGGTCTTCGGCCCGCGCCTGCTGGCGATCCTGCTCACCGGCGCCAGCAGCGACGGCAGCGAGGGCGTGGCCGCGGTGCGCCGCGCCGGCGGCACCGCCTGGATCCAGACCCCGGCCGATGCGTCCTCACCGCTGATGCCCGCCTCGGCCCTGGCCCGCGCCGGTGCGGACGCCGTTCTTTCCCTGGCAGAACTCTGCCACCACCTCTCGGCCCTTTCTCGATGAATCTCAATCTCACGCCCCAGGACGCGCCGACCGGCGAGCCGATCAACCTGCTGATCGTCGACGACGTCCAGGAGAACCTGATCGCGATGGAGGCGCTGCTGCGCCGCGCCGATCTCAACATCCTGTGCGCCTCCTCCGGCGCGCAGGCGCTGGAGCTGCTGCTGACCCACGAGGTCGCCCTGGCGCTGCTGGACGTGCACATGCCGGAGATGGACGGCTTCGCCCTGGCCGAGCTGATGCGCGGCTCGCAGCGCACCCGGCAGGTACCGATCATCTTCCTCACCGCCTCGCCCAACGATCCCCTGCGCGCGTTCAAGGGCTACGAGGCCGGCGCCGTGGACTTCCTGCACAAGCCGATCGAGACGCACGTGATCCTGGGCAAGGTGCAGATCTTCGTCGAGCTCTACGAGCAGCGCCGCCTGCTGGCGCGCCGCAACGCCGAGCTGGAACGCGCGCTGGAGCTCAACGAGACCATGACCGCCGTGCTCACCCACGACCTGCGCACGCCGCTTTCGGTGGTGCTGCTGTGCGCGGAGAAGCTGGGCGTGGAGCTGCCACCGGACGCCTCGGCGCAGCGCACGCTGGGCTTCCTGGAAAGCAGCGGACGGCGCATGGCGCGCATGGTCGAACAGCTGCTGGACTTCTCGCGCATCCGCACCCGCGGCCTGCGCATGAGCTTCGTCGCGCAGGACCTGCAGCCGCTGACCGCCGGCGCGGTGGAGGAATTCCGCCAGGCCAAGCCCGGCAGCGTGCTGCGCCTGACCTGCACCGGCGATCTGGTGGCCGACGTCGACGCCGACCGCTACGCCCAGATCCTCTCCAACCTGCTGGGCAATGCGCTCGAGCACGGCGGCGGCGAGCCGGTCGAGGTGAGCCTGGACGGCAGCGAAAACGCGCACGTGCGGCTGATGGTGAGCAATGTCGGCGCGATTTCCGACGAGCTGCTGCCGCGGCTGTTCGAGCCGTTCAAGGGCCGCTTCAGCGCCAGCAGCGGCCTGGGCCTGGGCCTGTACATCGCCGACCAGTTCGTGCGCGCCCACGGCGGCCTGCTCAGCGCGCGCAACGCCGACGGCAAGGTCGTGATGGAAGCCCTGCTCTCGCGCCGCAACCGCTGAAAAACCCCGCCTTCAGGCCGCCGGCAGCGGCCGCAGGCACAGCCAGATCGCCGCCCAGTGCGCCAGCGCACCGCCCAGCACATGGGCGTGCCACAGCGCGCGGTTGTAGACCATCGACTTGCGCACGTAGAAGCCCACGCCGATGGTGTAGATCAGCCCACCGGCGGCGATCAGCCACAGCACCGCCGTCGGCAGCCCGGCCACCATCGGCTTGATCGCGACCATGCCGACCCAGCCCAGCAGCAGATAGATCGCCACCCAGAAGCCTTTGCCCAGCCCGGGCAGGCACAGCTTGGCGAACACGCCGAACAGCGCCACGCCCCAGACCACGCCGATCATCGACCAGCGCCAGGCGCCGGACAGCGCCAGCACCAGCAGCGGCGTGTATGAGCCGGCGATCATCACGAAGATGCCGGCGTGATCGAGCTTGCGCAGCACCGGCTGCCGCGCGGGCGCGGCGAAGTTGTACGCCGCCGAGCAGGCGAACATCACCAGCAGCCCCAGCGCGTAGACGCAGGTGGCCAGCAGCAGCGCCTCGTTGGCCGCCGCGCGCCAGAGCATGGCCGCGCCGCCGCCGATGGCCAGCGCCAGCCCGGCGACATGGACGATCAGGTCGGCGCGACGCGCGCCAGCGGTCTGGTAATGCGGTACGGAAGACGAAGACGCGGACACGGGCGGATCGATGCAACGTGGGGATCGACAGGATACGCGCATGCGGATGAGGCAAGCCGCGGGGCGGCGTTTCGCGCGTTGTAGGCCTTGCCGCAGAAGCCCCATCGCCGCCATGGCGGCTCCCACGGAAGAATGTGCCCCCTTCCTTTCGCGCAGCGAAGGGGAGTTTGAAGTCGCGGCTAGCGAGTGAGGGGAGGGGTCTGTCTCAGCTTGCGGCGCGCCGCCTGGGGCGCTCGCGCTTTCTTAAGCAGTTCCGAAGCCGTCATTCCCGCGAACGCGGGAATCCAGTGGCTTTGATGCGCCGTGCGAAAGTCCCTGGGTTCCCGCGTTCGCGGGAACGACGGTAGTGGGGGCTATCGTGGAGGCCAGGTCGCTCGATTTCGCTGCGAAAGCCCCATCGCCGCCATTGGCCAAAAAGGCCACAAGGGCGGCTCCCACCTGTAGAGCGGAGCTCGCTCCGCTGGGGCCGTCCCCACGCACCGAACGAAGCGGAGCGAAGTCCCCAAGAGGGGATCGCCACAAGCTCCGCTCTACGAGAAGGCCGCGGCTTGAACTGAGAGACGGTTGCTCCCCCATCAAGTGTGGGACCGCCCTGCCCTCAAGCCGCCATCCCGCTATGCCGCAGCAGCGCGTCGATGCGCGGTTCGCGGCCGCGGAAGGCGGTGAAGTTCTCCAGCGCGCTGCGGCTGCCGCCGCGCGAGAGGATCTCGGCGCGGAAGCGGGCGCCGGTGGCGGCCAGCTGATCGGGCGCTTCCTCGAAGGCCGCGTAGGCATCGGCGCTCAGCACCTCGGCCCACTTGTAGCTGTAGTAGCCCGCGCCATAGCCACCGGCGAAGATATGGCTGAAGGCGTGCGGGAAGCGGCCCCACTTCGGCGCGCGGTTGACCGCCACCTCGTCGCGGATGCGCTCGAGCAGGTCCATCACTCCTTCCTTGGAGGGATCGAAGGCGCTGTGCAGCTCCATGTCGAACAGGGCGAACTCGAGCTGGCGCAGGGTCTGCATGCCACTCTGGAAATTGCGCGCGGCCACCATCTTGTCGAACAGCGCGCGCGGCAGCGGCTCACCGGTCTCCGCGTGGCGGGTCATGCCCTGCACGCGCGACCACTCCCAGCAGAAGTTCTCCATGAACTGGCTCGGCAGCTCCACCGCGTCCCACTCCACGCCGTTGATGCCGGCCACCGACAGCTCGCCGACCTCGGTCAGCAGCTGGTGCAGGCCGTGGCCCATCTCGTGGAACAGGGTGATCACATCGCTGTGGGTGAAGGTGGCCGGCCCGCCGTCCACGCCCTTGCCGAAGTTGCACACCAGATAGACCAGCGGGGTCTGCTCGCCATCGGCGCGATGACGACGGTTGCGGCAATCGTCCATCCACGCGCCGCCGCGCTTGCCCTCGCGCGCATACAGGTCCAGGTAGAACTGGCCGACCAGCGCGCCATCGGCGTCCTGCAGGCGATAGAAGCGCACGTCCGGATGCCACACCGGCGCGGTGTCGGGCAGCACGTCCACGCCGTACAGCGCCTTGATCACGCCGAACAGCCCGGCCAGCACCGCGTCCTCGGTGAAGTACTGCTTCACCTCCTGCGCCGAGAAGCTGTAGCGGGCCTGCTTGAGCTTCTCGCTGACGTAGGCCAGGTCCCAGGGCTCGACCGTCTCCAGGCCCAGCTCATCCCGGGCGAAGGCCTCCAGTTCGGCGCGGTCCTGCCTGGCGTACGGCAGCGCGCGGGCGCCCAGGTCGCGCAGGAAGCTCAGCACCTCGGCCGGGCTGCCCGCCATCTTGGTCGCCAGCGAATACTCGGCGTAGGAGGCGAAACCCAGCAGCCGCGCCAGCTCGGCGCGCAGGGCCAGGATGCGGTCGATCAGCGGCGAGTTGTCCAGCTTCTCCTCGCCGGCCTCCGAGGCGCGCACCGCATAGGCGCGGTACAGCGTCTCGCGCAGCGCGCGGTCGTCGGCATAGGTCTGCACCGGCAGATAGCACGGCATCTGCAGGGTGAACTTCCAGCCCGGTTCGTCGTCGGCCTTGGCCGCGGCGCGGCAGGCGGCGATCACATCGGCCGGCAGCCCGGCCAGGTGCTGCTTGTCCTTGATCCAGAACTCCCACTCGTCGGTGGCGTCGAGCACGTTCTCGGAGAACTTGGCCGACAGGCTGGCCAGCTCCTCGCGCACCGCGGCGAAGCGCGCCTTGGCCTCGTCCGGCAGTTCGGCGCCGCCGAGGCGGAAGTCGCGCAGCGCGTTGTCCAGGGTCTTGGCGCGCGCGGCGTCCAGGGTGGTCAGGTCCGCGCCTTCCGCGAGTGCGCGGTACTGCGAGAACAGCGCCAGGTTCTGCCCCAGCGCGCTGCCGAAGCGCGTGATCTTGGGCAGGTTGTCGTTGTAGGCCTTGCGCAGCGCCGGCGAGTTCAGCACGCCCTGCAGATGGTTGACCTGGCCCCAGGCGCGCCACAGGCGCTCGGTCGCATCGTCCAGCGGCACCACGAAGCTCTCCCACGTCACCGGGCTGACCGTCTCGGCCTGCTTCACCGCGGCCTCGGCCTGGGCCAGCAGCGTGTCGATGGCCGGGCCGACGTGCTCGGGCTTGATGGCATCGAACTTGGGCAGACCGGAGAAATCGAGCAGCGGATTCATGGCGGGGGCACTCTGGGAATGGGGCAGGCGGTCGATCTGGGGGCGCGCCGGCCGCAGGGCAAGCGCGAGCGCGCCATGATACGGCGCGAGTCGCGGTGCCCGCTGCGGTTCGCGGCCGCCGCTGCGCAGGGATTAAGATGCGGATCTGACACATCGTGCCAAGCGCCGCACCCGTCCATGACCCTGACGCCCGACAAGTCCAGCTCCCGCCGGCGCGTGCCCATGTACGAGGAAGTGGCCGATGCGCTGCGGCAGAAGATCTACGACTACGTCCTGCCGCCGGGCGACTGGATCGACGAGCCCGCCCTGGCCCAGGAGCTGGGCATCAGCCGCACCCCGCTGCGCGAGAGCCTCAAGCTGCTGGCCGCCGAGGGGCTGGTGCAGATCGAACCCGGCCGCGGCGCGCGGGTGACCCGGCTGACGCTGGAAGACCTCAACGAGCTGTTCCCGATCATGGCGATGCTGGAGGGCCGCTGCGCCTACGAGGCGGTGCGCAAGATCGACGCCGACGGCCTGGCGCGGCTAGAGTCGCTGCACGCGGCGATGGAGGCGGCCGCCGAGCGCGGCGACATGGCCGAGTTCTACCGCAACAACTACCTCATCCACGAAGCGGTGCAGGAACACGCCGGCAACCCGTGGCTGATCCGCGTCACCCACGACCTGCACCGCATCCTCAAGATGCATCGCGGCCGCCAGCTGCTCACGCCGGGGCGGATGGCGATGTCGCTGAGCGAACACCGCGAGCTGATGGACTGCTTCCGCAACGGCGACGCCGCCGAGGCCGAGCGCACCATGCACCGCCACCTGCTCAGTCAGGGCGAAGCCCTGGCCAAGTACGTCGCCTCGGGCGGCAAGCTCAACGTGCCGGCGCCACTGCCGCGCGGACGCAAAAGCGGGGAGTGAGTGGAGCGGAGTGAGGCGTGAGCGCGGAGCGATCGGCACTCCGCTTTCTTTTGGTCCGAGCAACGCCCTCTCCCGATCGCGTCACGTCCCCCTTGTAGAGCGGAGCTTGCTCCGCTGCTCTTCGTTCGGTTCGCGCGAAAGGCCCCAGCGGAGCAAGCTCCGCTCTACCGGGTGGCGCCATCACAGCCAACCCGGCACCACGAACACCAGCCACGCGGAAAGCGGGCCCAGCGCGACCACCAGGCCGCTGTAGACCAGGAAGCGGCGGAACAGCTTCTCGCGTTCGTCCGGCGCGGCCGAGGCCACCACCAGCGCGCCATTGGTCGAGAACGGACTGACGTCGACGATGGTCGAGGACACGGCCAGCGCGCAGATCACGCCGGCCGGGGCCAGATGCCCCTGCAGCAGGAACGGCACCGCCAGCGGAATGGTCGCGCCCAGCACCGCCGCCGAGGAGGCGAACGCCGACACGATGCCGCCGACGTAGCACACCAGCAGCGCGCCCAGCAGCGGAATGCCGATATGCGACACGCCGTTGCCGATGAAGTCGACCGCGCCCGCCTTCTGCAGCACCTCGATGTAGGTGACCACGCCGGCGATCAGCAGCACGGTGGACCAGCTGATGCTCTCCACCGCGCCCTTCTGCGCGTTGGGCGAGAGCAGCGCCAGCAGCACCGCCACGGTCATCGACACCAGGCCGACGTTGAGGCTGTAGATCAGCGAGGCCACGCCCAGGCCGACCAGGCCGATCAGGGTGAACACATGGTCGCGCTTGATCGACACGGCCTCCAGCGCGACCGGATTGATCGACAAGGTGCCCCCGCCCGGGGTCACCAGCGCGCCATGGCCCTCGATGGCGAAGCTGCGCGGCGAGGCCTCGTTGACGGGCACGGCTTCGGACTCGGCCCGCGAAGGCTCGTGGCGCTTGAGCAAGGCCAGGCCGCCGAACGCGAAGAAGCAGATGATCGCCATGGCCAGGTTGAAGCCCAGGCTGGTCAGGAACACCGACATCTCGCTGACCGGGAGGCCGGCCTTCTCCACCACCTTGTTGGTAATGCCGCCATAGACGCTGATCGGCGAGAAGCCGCCGGCCTGCGCGCCGTGGATGACCAGCAGGCCCATCAGCAGCGGATTGATCCGGTACTGCTTGGCGAAGCGCAGCGCGACCGGGCCGATGATCGCCACCGCCGCCGGCCCCAGCGCGCCGAAGGCGGTCAGCAGCGCGGTGACCATGAACATCACCCACGGGATCGCCACCAGCTTGCCGCGCACCGCCTTGACCGCCCAGTGGATCAGCAGGTCGATGGTGCCGTTCTTCTGCGCGATGGCGAACAGGTAGGTGATCCCGACCAGGGTCAGGAACAGGTCGCCGGGGAAACCGCCCAGCACCGCCTTGGCATCCATGCCCAGCCAGATCCCCCCGACGATGAAGGCCAGGGCGAAGGCCACCGCGCCCATGTTGATGGGCAGCGCCGTGGCCACGACGAACATGATCACCAAGCCGATGATCGTGATGATTTGCGGACTCATGCGCCCTCCCTAAGACACGTGATATCGCGACTGCGTCGAGTGGCGGCCCGCCACCCAAGGGTCCTGCTTCAGTGCATCGCCTGGCGCTCCAGGGCGCTGACGACCCAGTCCACGACGCCCTCCAGCGTCTGGAATTCCTCCACCGCGCGCGCCTCGCAGTCCGGATACGCCTGGCGCGCCATCCGCGCCAGGGCGCTGCCCGGACCGATCTCCAGCAGCACGCGGGCGCCGCGCTCGATCGCCTGCGCCATCACCCCGTGCCAGTCCACCGGCTGGGCGAGCTGGCGCGACAGGCTGCGGATGACGTCCTCGCGCGAGACGATGCGATGGCCATCGATGCCGGCCAGCACGTCCAGAGCGGGCACCCGCACGGCAGCGTCCTGCAGCGTCCTGGCGAACGCATCGGCCGCCTGCGCCAGCCACGGCGTGTGCGCGGGCACGTGTACCGGCAAGCGCAGCGTGCGCGCGCCGAGAGCTTCGGCCTCGCGCTGGGCGGCCTGCAGGCCCGCCTCACGACCACCCAGCACGAAGTGATCCTCACCGTTGACGATCGCCACCGCGACCGCGCAGGCCTCGCACAGGCGCTCGATGCGCCGGCGCGACAGGCCGATCACCGCCAGCAGTCCGCCGTCGGCGGGACTGGCCGCATCCATGCAGGCCGCACGCGCCCGCGACAGAGACAGGCACACCTGCGGCGTCACGCTGCCGGCCACGCCATGGGCGGCCAGCTCGCCCACGCTGTAGCCGAGCACCAGCCCCGGCGACGGCAGGCGCGCGCGCAGCGCCGCCCAGGTCGCCAGCGTGGCCGCGCACACCAGCGGCTGGGCGATCGCGTTGTCGAAGCGCGCCTGCCCGGCGGCCAGCGCCTCGGGCGCTTCCTGCAATAAGTCGGCTGCGTAGCGGAGGATGGGTTCGGCGGCCGCATCGCCCTGCACCCGCGCGAACATCGCCGGATGCTGGCCGCCCTGCCCCGGACACAGCAGCGCCAGGCTCATGCGCGCGCCTGCCGGTCGAGGAATACGGTGCAGGCGAGCAGATCGGCGCTGCCGCCGGGGCTCAGGCGGCGCGCGACGAAGGCCTCGCCCACCGTCCCCAGCTGCGCCTCCCAGTCGGGCTGCCACACGCTGCCGCGGGCGAGGAAGGCGCGCGCCTGACGTTGCGCGAAGCGCAGCCCTTCGGCGCCGCCGCGGTGCAGCAGGTTCAGGTCGTCGACCCGCGCCACCAGCGTCATCAGCACGTGCGCCTGCACGGCCGTGGGCGCGTGCCCGGCCTGCTGCGCGGTCCGCAGCGCCGGCAGCGCGGCCTCGCGCAGCAGCGGGAAACCCTCCGCGGCCTGTTCGCGCACGCCCGCGACGCGGTGGGCGCGCCGCATGCGCTGGCCGGGGCTGTCGGGGTCGAGCGGTGCGGTCTCGAGTGCGGCACGCCAGTCGCTGACCGCGTGGCAGACCGCCTCGGCGGCAACGGGTCCGCGCTCGATGCGCCGCAGCCGCGCCGCCGCCGCGGTCAGCAGGCCCAGGCTGAAGATCGCACCGCGATGGGTGTTGATGCCGTCGGTGGCGCGCAGCATCGCGTCCTCGGCCTGCAGGCCAAGGCGGCGCAGCGCATCGAACGGCACCTGCGCCAGCCCCGCCTGCGCGACCGCTTCGAAGTAGCCGCGCAGCGCGGCCAGGCTGCGCCAGAAGGTGCGCGCATCCATGTCGGCATGGCTGCCGGCATCGCGCGGGGTCACCAGGCCGGGCTTGGGCGCCAGCGCCAGTTCGGCATGCAGGCTGGCGATGGCGAGCCGGCCCAGGCGCGCCGCCTCGGCGCGGTCCTGCGGACGCGACACGCAGGCAGGCTGCGGCTCGTGCGCGCTCAAGCGGCCACCTGCTGCACCCCAAACAGGGTCGCGCGTGCGACCAGGCGCGCATCATCCTCGGTCTTGACCAGCATCCGCGTCGCGCCGCCGGCATATTCGCGCCAGCTCACCGCGCGCCCGTCGGGCAGGCGCAGCTCGCCATCGGCACGATGGCGATGGCGCCGCTCCCACTCGTCCAACAGGCCGACGATGGCATCGGCCTGCGCGGCGGAATCGATCTCCCACAGCAGATCCAGATCCGACGTCTCGTGCACGTACGCCAGGCCGGTCAGCGTCTGCCAGCAGAAGGCGCCGAACACGCGTGGCACCAGGTCGAGCGCGTGCGCCCGATGCGCCAGCGCCACTAGCGCCGGTCGCCATGCCGCAGGCGCGCTGGCGATGCTTTGCTCCAAGGTCGGCGGCGGTGCGATGCGCAGAACTTCGGCGGCCGCGGCGCGCACGGCCAGCCGTTGCTTGCCTTCGGCCGGCGGCAGCGGCACGCCCAGGTGCAGTGGATCGGCCGGCGTCGCCGCCGGGCGTCGCGCCACGATGGCCGGATGGCCTTGTTCGAACCAGGCACGCACGCGCGCGGCCTGCGCCGGCGCGACCGCGTGCGCGGCCTGCGGCGGCAGCCAGACCAGCGTGTGGCGGCGCAGCGGCTCAGGCATCGCCGGCGGCCACCATCGCCGACACGTCCGCCGCCAGCGTGCGCCCGCCCCGTTGCGCGCCCAGCGCGCGCCGGGTATCGCCCTCGCGCGGCGCCTGGAGCGCATCGACCAGGGCCTGGGCCAGATCGCCGCGCCAGATCGCACGCACCGCGCCCATCGCCACGTAGTTCTCCACGCCCGGCGCGAACACCGGCGAGCTCTGCGACAGCGCCTGCAGCTTCTCCAGCGGCTGCTTGGTCACGCGCGCCATCGCGCGCAGGTCCATCACCCGCACCTGCGCCTCGGGCAGGGCGTAGACCGCATCGGCCATCAGGCCGAAGGACAGGAAGCCGCCGCTCACCGACTCGCCATAGACCAGCGACACCAGCGCCGCGCCGCGGCGGCGCGCCAGGTCCAACGCTTTGGCCAGGTGGGCGAAGTAGCCGTTGATGCCCAGCAGTTCATCGCGGCGCGACAGCCGTTGGCCGGCGGTGTCGACCAGCATCACGATCGGCCGCTGCGGGTGCGCCTGGGTGCTGGCGATGACGGTGGCGGCCAGGGCCAGGGCATGGTCGACGCCGACCTCGAGCCGGTTGGCGGTGCCGATGACGGTGACCTCGCCGAGCGCGGTGCTCGCCGTGCCGGTCAGCACGTCGTCGCGCTGGTCGATGCGGTGTCCCAGCGGGAACAGCCGGTCCAGCAGTTCGCTCAGTACCATGGCATTCTCCGGCCGCGCGTGGCCTCCAGGAAGGCGGCGGTGTCCAGCAGCGGCAAGGCCTGCGGCTGCGCGACGCCCAGCGCCTCCCAGACCTGCAGCCCATCGCGACAATCGCCGAACGCCTCGATGCGCTGCGCCAGGCGCGCGTGCTCGCCCTCCAGGGCCTGCAGCAGCTGCGCGTCATCGTCGGCCGGACGCAGCCGATCCAGCACCTCGAGCGTGGCCTGCCCGAACGCGTCGATGCGGTCGGCGACCAGCTGCGCCGCCTCGCCCAGCAGCACGCGATGCTTGCCACCGGTGACCCGCCACACCAGGGCGCGGTCGCGCGCATCGAATTCCTCGACGCCGCGCACCGTCTCGATCACCTCCGGACCCGACAGCGACAGCCGCCCCTCCTCGGACATCAGCACGGCGCTGCAGCAGCGCGCGACGATGCCCATGCCGCCGAAGGCGCCGTTGCCGCTGCCGATCAGCGCCAGCACCGGCACGCCGGCGGCGCGCGTGGCCAAGGTGGCGCGCATGATCTCCGAGATCGCGATCAGCCCGGCGTTGGCCTCGTGCAGGCGCACGCCGCCGGTGTCGAGCAACAGCAGCACCGCCGCGGGCCCGACCCGCTGCGCGCGCTCCAGCAGCCCGACCAGCTTGGCGCCATGCACCTCGCCCACGCCGCCGCCCATGAATTGGCCCTGCTGCGCGGCGATCAGCACCCGGCGTCCCTGCAACATCCCCTCGCCCACGACGATGCCGTCGTCGAACTCGCCCGGCTGATCCAGCTGCGCCAGGTGCGGGCTGGTGATCCGCCGGCGCGGGCCGAGGAACTCGCCGAACGTGCCCGGGTCAAGCAAGCCGGCGATGCGCTCGCGCGCGTCGGCCTCGTAGAAGCTGCGCGCGGTGCTCATGCGGCCGGCTCCTGCAGCGTCTCCACCGCCTGGTCCAGGCGCAGGCTGACCACCGCCGGCGTCGCGCCGACATCGTTGATCCAGATGCGCACATCCTTGAGCGGATGCCGCGCGGCGAAGTCGTCCAGCACGGCCTGCCAGATCTCGCCGAAGCCGCGCGCGGCGGTGACGATCTCGATCTCCATCGCGCCCTCCAGCGCGGCCGGCTCGATCATGACTTCCAGATTGCCCGAGGCGACCACGCCGACCAGCACATGGTCGCGTGTGCCGGTGGGCGCGATGCGTCCGTCGTAGCGGTAGCGCAGGGTTTCCATGGCGTGCCCCTTACCAGTTGCGGAAGCGCTTGGGCGGGTCGTACAGGCCGCCCGACCAGCGCACCAGATCCTTGACCGTGCGCGCGGCCAGCAGGTCGCGCGTGGCATTGCGCGAGCGGATGCCCAGGTCGTCGGGACGTCTGATCACGCCGCGGTCGCGCAGGTTCTCGACCATGCGCCGGTCGCGGCCCAGACCGACCGCGGTGTAGCCGGCCACGCCGCGGATCGCCTGTTCGCGCTCCTCCGGCGTGCGGCACAGCAGCAGGTTGGCGATGCCTTCCTCGGTCAGCACATGGCTGACGTCGTCGCCGTAGATCATCACCGGCGGCAGGTCCAGTCCGGCGCGCTCGGCCAGCTCCCAGGCATCGAGCCTGTCGACGAACGCCGGGGCCATGTGCTCGCGGAAGGTCTCCACCATCTGCACCACCAGCTTGCGCCCGCGCGGCATCTCGCCGGGCCTGGCTGCTTCGCGCCCGGCCTTGAGCCAGGCCGGGCTGGCGTGGCGCCGGCCGCGCGCGTCCGAGCCCATGTTGGGCGCGCCGCCGAACCCGGCGATGCGGTCGCGCGTGGCGGTCGAGCTGTTGCCGGCCAGGTCGATCTGCAGGGTCGAGCCGATGAACATGTCGCAGGCATACAGCCCGGCGGTCTGCGAGAACGCGCGATTGGAGCGCATCGAGCCGTCCGCGCCGACGAAGAACACGTCCGGGCGCGCGGCGATGTAGTCCTCCATGCCCAGCTCCGAGCCGAAGGAGTGCACCGACTTGACGAAGCCCGACTCGATCGCCGGGATCAGCGCCGGATGCGGGTTGAGCGCCCAGTGCTGGCAGATCCTGCCCTTCAGCCCCAGCGATTCGGCGTAGGTCGGCAGCAGCAGTTCGATCGCCGCGGTGTCGAAGCCGATGCCGTGGTTGAGGCGGTTGACGCCGTACTCGGCGTAGATGCCCTTGATGGCCATCATCGCCATCAGCACCTGCACCTCGCTGATCTGGGCCGGGTCGCGGGTGAACAGCGGCTCGATGTAGTTCGGCTTCGGCGCGTGGGTGACGAAGTTCACCCAGTCGGCCGGGATGTCCACGCGCGGCAGCGTGTCGAGTATCTGGTTGACCTGGGCGATGACGATGCCGCCGCCGAAGGCGGTGGCCTCCACGATCGCGGGGGTGTCCTCGGTGTTCGGGCCGGTGTAGAGATTGCCGTGGCGATCGGCCGCATGCGCGGCGATCAGCGCCACGCGCGGGGTCAGATCGATGAAGTAGCGGCCGAACAGTTCCAGGTAGGTGTGGATCGCGCCGAGTTCCAGCCGGCCCTCGCCCAGCAGCCGCGCCAGGCGCACCGACTGCGGACCGGAGAAGGAGAAGTCCAGCTTCCTGGCGATGCCCTTCTCGAACACGTCCAGGTGGGAGGGCAGCGACAGCACCGACTGCACCATGTGCAGGTCGTGCACGCGCGCCGGATCGACCCGGGTCAGGCACTCGGCCAGGAAGTCGGCCTGCTTCTGGTTGTTGCCTTCCAGGCAGACCCGGTCGCCGGGCCGCAGCACGGCCTCCAGCAGGGGCACCACGTCCTGGCTGCGCACCAGGCGGCCCCTGGCCAGCTTGGCCGCGGCCTGCAGGCGCTGGCTCCGGTCGGTGCTCAAGGTGTTCCAGTCCGCCATCGCGTCACCAGGAATTACTCTGTAATTACAGAGTAATCATTCTGCGCCCGGCCTGCATGCGGCGCCGCAGCAGCTGGCCAAAATCTCAGCCAGCGCTGCCGCAACACGTTTTATTGCAAGGACTTGCCTGGGCCCGGGCCGACTGTCGTGCGGCCCTGCCGCCGTCGACCCGCCCGCTCAGCCCGCGGCCGTGGCCAGGGCCGGCAGCGCGCCGCCGGCCACGGCTGCGGCAATGGCCGCATCGCTGTCGGCGGTGTCGATGCCGCAGCGCGCGTACCAGGCCGGGTCGTAGTAGCTGTGCGCGTAGCGGTCGCCGGCATCGCACAGGATGGTGACGATCGAGCCGCGTCGCCCGGCCCGGCACATCGCGTGGGCGGCGTGCAGCACGCCGACCAGGTTAGTGCCGGTGGAGCCGCCCACGCGCCTGCCCAGGGTCGCGCTGGCCCAGCGCATCGCCGCCAGGCTCAGGGCATCGGGCACCTTGACCATCGCATCGATGCAGGCCGGCACGAAGCTCGGCTCCACCCGCGGCCGGCCGATGCCTTCGATGCGCGAGCCGCAGTGGTGCAGGCGCGCCGGATCGCCCGCCCCGCCCAGCGCATCGCGGTAGTAGTCGAAGAACACCGAGTGCTCCGGATCCACGCACAGGATGCGCGTGGCATGCCGGCGGTAGCGCACGTAGCGGCCCAGCGTGGCGCCGGTGCCGCCGGTGCCGGGGCTGCACACGATCCATTCCGGGATCGGATGCGGCTCGGCCGCCATCTGCTTGAAGATCGACTCGGCGATGTTGTTGTTCGCCCGCCAGTCGGTCGCGCGCTCGGCGTAGGTGAACTGGTCCATGAAGTGACCGCCGTGCTCGCGCGCCAGGCGCTCGGACTCGGCATTGATCGCCCCGGCCTGCTCGACCAGATGGCACTGGCCGCCGTAGAAGGTGATCGCGGCGATCTTCTCCGGCGAGGTGCTGGCCGGCATCACCGCGATGAAGGGCAGGCCCAGCAGGCGCGCGAAGTAGGCCTCGGACACCGCGGTCGAACCGCTGGAGGCCTCGATCACCGGCGCGCCCTCGCGCAGCCAGCCGTTGGCCAGCGCGTACAGGAACAGCGAGCGCGCCAGCCGGTGCTTGAGGCTGCCGGTGGGATGGCTGGACTCGTCCTTCAGGTACAGGTCGATGCCAGGGTAGCCAGGCAGCTCCAGCGGGATCAGATGGGTGTCGGCCGAGCGGTTGAAGTCGGCCTCGATCTTGTGGATGGCGGCAGCCACCCAGTCACGCTGCGACATGGGCGCGGAGTACGGGAAAGAAGGCGATCCATTCTAGCCCCTGTGTTCCCCCACGCCTAAGCGCGACGCACGCCGCCCGCCGCAACGCGAATCACGGCACCACGATGTCGGAGGCCAGCATCGGCGTGTACCTGGGCAGGCGGCGTGCCCGGGTGGCCTGTTCGAAGTCGTAGCCGTAGCCGAGCAGCCGCGCCTCGCTGAAGGCCGGCCCGAGAAAGGAGACGCTCACCGGCAGCCCGTTCGGCGTCATCCCCGCCGGCACCACCAGGTCGGGATAGCCGGACAGGTTGGCCAGGTCGAAGGCGGTGTCTCCCGGCTTCACCGGCTGCGGGTTGGCCGGCGGCTGGATCGGCGAGGCCGCGGTGGGCACGCTGAGATAGACGATGGCGTCGAGCCGATATTTCTCCAGCATCGCATCGAGGCTCGCCTTCACCAGCGCCATGCCCTGCTGCCTGGCGGTCAGATAGACCGGATCGTCCAGCGCCAGTGCGACCGCATTGGTGTAGCGGAATCCGTAGGCCTTCTGCGGACTGGGGTAACCGGTCCTGGGGTCGCTGGCCAGGCGCGCGAGATCGTCGAGGGTCTTGGGATAGCGCGGCGCGGTGGTCTTCAGGTAGTCGGCGATCTGCGCCTTGAACTCGGACTGGGTGATGGTGAAGTAGAGATCGTCCTTGGCGTCCAGCAGATAGCGCGGATAGTGGAAGTCCACCGTCTCGGCTCCCAGGCCGCGCAGCGCCTGCACGGCCTGCTCGAACACCGCATCGACGCCGGCGTCGCGGCCGCCGAAGTCGCGCGCGATGCCGATGCGCGCGCCCTTGAGCGCGCCCTGGCGGAGGGAAGCGGCATAGTCGCGCTCCACGCGGCCCTGGCTGCGCGAGGTCATCGCATCGTCCGGATCGACCCCGGCCATGACGTTCAGCGCGACGGCGATGTCGGCCACGCTGCGCGCCATCGGCCCGGCGGTATCCAGCGACAGCGCCAACGGCACGATGCCGTCGCGCGAGAGCAGGCCGTTGGTCGGCTTCAAGCCGACGATGCCGTTGACCGAGGAAGGCCCGCGCACCGAGCTGCGCGTGTCGGTGCCCAGGCCGAACTGCGCGAACGCCGCCGCGATGGCCGCGCCCGTGCCGCCGCTGGAGCCGGACGGGCCGTGGTCCAGCGCATGCGGATTGCGCGTCCGCCCGCCCAGGCTGCTGTAGCCGTTGGGCACCGCGCCGGCCTTGAGCACCGCCGGGTCCCGCGACCCGCCGACGCTGCCACCGCCGGCGGCGAATTCGCTGAGGTTGACCTTGGCCAGCACGATCGCGCCGGCCGCGCGCAGGCGCTTGACGATGAAGGCATCGTCCGGCGGCAGGCTGCCGGCCAGCAGCGACGAGCCGGCGGTGGTCGGCAGGTCGAAGGTGTCGATGTTGTCCTTCAGCACCACCGGGATGCCGTGCAGCGGGCCGCGCAGATGGCCTGCCTTGCGCTCGCGGTCCAGCCGTCGCGCCTCGCGCAGTGCCTTGGGGTTCAGCGCGATCACCGCGTTGATGGTCGGGCCCTGCTTGTCGTAGGCCGCAATCCGCGCCAGGTAGGCGCGCACCAGGGTCTCGGAGGTCAAGGCGCCATCGGCCATCGCGGCCTCCAGCTGGGTCACCGTGGCGGTTTCCAGGTCCAGCGGCGCGGCGGCGAAGGCCGGCGCGGTCAGCGTCAGCGTGAGCCACAGCAGCGCGCGGCGCAGGGGGTGCAGCGTCATGGCGAGTCCTCGATGGCGAAAAGGTGCGGCGTGCACGCGGACGCCGGCGTTCAACGCCCGACCACATCGGTGGGCAACGACGGCGTGTACCTGGGCAGCACGATCGCGTGCGCGGACTGCTCGAAGTCGTAGGCGTAGCCGAGCAGCCGGCCCTCGCTCCAGGCCCGGCCGAAGAAGGACAGCGTCACCGGCAGGCCGTCGGGCGTCATGCCGGCCGGCACGATCACATCCGGGAAGCCGGTCTGGTTGGCCAGCATCGCCGGGCCCAGGCGACGCGCGCCGCCGCCGGGAGCGCGATCCTCGCCGATCTGCGCGGCCGGCGAGGGCACGCTGGGATAGACCATCGCATCGAGCCGGTGCTGGGCGAACAGGCCCTCGATCACCGCGGTGGTCAGCGCCAGGCCCTGCTGCCGGGCCGCCTGGTAGATCGGGTCGTCGATCGATGGCGCCTGGTCCATCTTGGCCAGGCTGTCGCGCTTCCACGGGCTGGTATAGGCGGTCTTCGGGGCGCGCGCCTCGGCCACCAGCTCGGTCAGGGTGCGCGGGAGGCCGGGCCGCAGCGTCTTGAGGTAATCGGCGATCTGCGCCTTGAACTCGACGTCGATCATCATCCGGTGCATCGGCCCCATCTCCTCGATCAGGAACTCCGGCAGCCGGACCTCATCGACCACGGTCGCGCCCAACGCCTGCAGCCGCAGGATCGCCTGCTCCATCACGAAGTCGGTCCTGGCGCTCTGGCCGAAGAAGTCGCGCATCACGCCGATGCGCGCGCCCTTCAGGCTGCCTTTGACCAGGAAGCGCGTATAGTCGGTCTGCGCGTGGCCGGCGCTGGCGGCCGTGGCCGGGTCGGCCGCATCGACGCCGGTCATCGCGCCCAGGGCCAGGGCCACATCCTCGATGTTGCGCCCCATCGGGCCGCCGGTGTCGAAGGACAGCGCCAGCGGAATGATGCCGTCGCGGCTGAGCAGGCCACGGGTCGGCTTGATCCCGGCGATGCCGTTGGCCGAGGACGGGTTGCGGATCGAGCCGGCGGTGTCGCTGCCCAGGCCGAACTGCGCGAAGGCCGCGGCGATGCCGGCGCCGGTGCCGCCGCTGGAGCCGGACGGACCCCGCGTCGGATCGTGCGGGTTATGGGTCTGCCCGCCGAGCGAGCTGTAGCCGTTGGGCGCGCCGCCGCCGTAGGCGAACTCGTGCAGGTTGACCTTGGCCAGGAACACCGCGCCGGCCTCGCGCAGCTTCCTCACCACGAAGGCATCGTCCGGCGGGATGGAGTCCTTGAGCATCTGCGAGCCGCCGCTGGTGGGCAGGTCGAAGGTGTCGAAGTTGTCCTTGAGCAGCACCGGGATGCCATGCAGCGGCCCGCGCACCTTGCCGGCGCGGCGCTCGGCATCCAGCCGGCGCGCCTGCTCCAGCGCATGCGGGTTGAGCGTGATCACCGCGTTGATCGTCGGCCCCTGCTTGTCGTAGGCCTCGATGCGCTTGAGATAGGCCGCGGTGAGCTGTTCGGAGGTGAGCGTGCCATCGCGCATCTGCGCGGCGACCTGGGGGATCGTGGCGGTGGTGATGTCCAGCGCCCAGGCCGGCCCGACCAGGCCGGCCAGCAGCAGCGCGCCGGCCAGCAGCAGGGGATGACGCGCGTGGGCGCGGGAAGCGGTGGGCTGCATGGACGGATCCTGTGGCGATCGAGCGGCGGTGACGGGCGGAACGGGCTCAGTACTCGAACCGTTCCCCCGACAGCGCGGGCGTGGTGGACGGGGAGATGCGGTGGTGGGTGGCCTGCTCGTAGCCATAGGCGTAGGCCAGCAGGCGCGGCTCGCTATAGGCCGGGCCGAGGAAGGAGATCGTCACCGGTAGGCCATCGGCGGTCGCCCCGGCCGGCACGATCACGTCGGGGAACTGGGCCACGTTGGCGATGTTGGTCAGCGAGGGCGAGCGCGGGCGCTCGACGATCTCCGGGGTCTTCGGATCGATCAGCTCCGGGCGCGCCGGGCGCGTGGGATAGACCAGCGCATCGAGCCGATGCTCCTGGATCAGCGACAGCACCGCGCCCTGCACCGCCTTCATCCCGTACTGCTTGGCGTAGGTGTAGCCGATGCTGGTGGTCGGCGGCGTCTGGCCCAGCGCCAGGAAGCGCTTGAACACGCTCGGATGCGGCTTGAACTCGCCCTGCGGCGCGGTCAGCTTCAGGCCTTGCTCGGCCAGCTCGGTGATGGTCCTGGGAAAGCCCGGGCGCAGGGTGCCCAGGTAGTCCAGGTAGTTGTCCTTGACCTCGGCGCGGATGGGGTTGGACACGCCGGTGCGCGCCAGCGCCATCTCCGGATAGTGCAGGTCGTCGACCAGCACCGCGCCGAACTGCTCGAGCTCCTTCAGGCTGGCCTGGAACACCCGGTCCACTTCCGGATCGGTCCCGGTCAGATCGCGGATGACGCCCAGGCGCACGCCCTTGAGCGACTGCTTGTCCAGGAACCGGGTGTAGTCGTGGAAGAACAGCCCGGCGCTGGTGCTGGTCAGCGGATCATTCGGGTCCACGCCGGTCATGAAGCCCAGCGCCAGCGCCGCGTCGTACACCGTGCGCGCCATTGGCCCGCCGGTGTCGAAGCTCAGCACGCAGGGCATGATCCCGCTGCGCGAGACCAGGCCGGTGGTCGGCTTGATGCCGACCACGCCGTTGGCGAAGGACGGGCCGCGGATGGAGCCGCCGGTGTCCGAGCCCAGCCCCAGCGGCGCGTACCAGGCGGCCAGGCCCGCGCCGGTACCGCCGCTGGAGCCGTTCGGGATGCGCCGCGGATCGTGCGGGTTGCGGGTCGGGCCCAGGCGCGAGGAGAAGCCGACGCCGCCGTGGGCGAACTCGTCCATGTTGACCTTGGCCAGGATGATCGCGCCGGCCTGGCGCAGTTGGCGGATGGTGGGCGCGTCCTGGTAGGGCACCGACTTGGCCAGCACGAAACTGCCGCCGCTGGTCGGCATGTCGGCGGTGTCGTAGTTGTCCTTGGCCAGGATCGGGATGCCGTGCAGCGGCGAGCGCCGGCCCTGCTGGCGGAACTCGCGGTCCAGCGCGCGCGCCGTCTCCAGCGCCTGTGGGTTGAGGGTGATCACCGCGTTCAATCCCGGCCCCTGCTTGTCGTAGGCCTGGATCCGCGCCTGGTACAGCTGCACCAGCCGCTCGTAGGTCAGCGCGCCGGCGTCGACCGCGGCCTGGATGTCCTGCACGCTGGCCGTTTCCAGGTCGAAGGTCGCCGCGGCGGCGCGGGCGGTCGGATAGAACAGCAGGCCCAGGGACAGGGCCAGCGTCAGCAGGGGCTTCATGCGCGGGTCTCCACGGCAGACGGAAGGACGATCAGTAGGTGATGACGTCGCTGGGCAGGGCCGGCGTGTAGCGCGGCAGCTGCCGGGCGTGGGTGGCCTGCTCGAAGTCGTAGCCATAGCCCAGCAGCTTCGGTTCGCTCCAGGCCGGGCCGAAGAACGAGACCGTCACCGGCAGGCCTTCCGGGGTCATGCCCGCCGGCACGATCAGGTCCGGATAGCCGGTCTGGTTGGCGAAGCTGGTCGCCGACCGCGGCCGCCCCTTGCCCAGCAGGGTGGTCGGGTCCAGGTCGATCCGCGTGGCGGGTTTGGGCGAGGTGGGATACACGATCGCGTCCAGCCGGTACTTCTCGAACAAGGCGTCGATGCCGGCCTTGATCGCCGCCATCTCCTGATGCTTCAGCGCCAGATACGAAGGATCGTCCAGGTCCAGCGCCAGGCCGGCGGTGTACTTGAGCGCGAACGCCTTCTGCGGGCTGCGGTAGCCGGTGGCCGGATCGTTGGCCTTGGCCACGACCTCGTCGAAGGAACGCGGAAAGCCCGGCTTGAGCGTGTGCAGGTAATCGGTGAGCTGCGCCTTGAACTCCGAGGCGACCAGCAGGTTGTAGTTGGGGCCCTGGGACGCGAGCAGGTATTGCGGGTAGCGCACGTCCACCACGCTGGCGCCCAGCGACTTCAGCGTCGCGATGGCGCGCTCGACCACCGCGTCCACACCGGCGTCCTGGCCCATGAAGTCGCGGGCGATGCCGATGCGCGCGCCCTTGAGCGCGCCGCGCTTCAGGTCGGGCGTGTAGTCGTGTTTCAGGTACGCCGCGCTGGGCGCGGTGGCCGGATCGGCCGGGTCCACGCCGGTCATGGTGCCCAGCGCCACCGCCACGTCGTAGACGCTGCGCGCCATCGGCCCGCCGGTGTCGTAGGACAGCGCGAGCGGCACGATGCCATCGCGGCTCATCAGGCCAAGGGTCGGCTTCAGCCCGGCGATGCCGTTGACCGAGGACGGGCCGCGCACCGATCCGCCGGTGTCGGTGCCCAGGCCGAACTGCGCGAACGTCGCGGCGATCGACGCGCCGGTGCCGCCGCTGGAGCCTGACGGGCCGCGGGTGGGATCGTGCGGGTTGCGGGTCTGCCCACCCATCGAGCTGAAGCCATTGGGCACCGAGCCCTTGCGCACCGTGTCCTGATCGTCCGCGCCGCTGACGCTGCCGCCGCTGCCGGCGAACTCGGACAGGTTGACCTTGGCCACGATCACCGCGCCGGCCTCGCGCAGCTTCTTGACCACGAAGGCATCGTCCGGCGGCAGGGAGCCTGCCAGCAGCTGCGAGCCCGCCGTGGTGGGCAGATCGAAGGTGTCGAAGTTGTCCTTCAGCACCACCGGCACGCCGTGCAGGGGGCCGCGCGTGGTGCCGCGCTTGCGCTCGGCATCCAGCGCCCTGGCCTCCTCCAGCGCGTGCGGGTTGAGGGTGATCACCGCGTTGATCATCGGGCCGCGCTTGTCGTAGGCGCGGATCCGTTCCAGGTAGGCGGCGACCACCTGCTCCGAACGCAAGCCCTGGCCGTAGGCCTGCTGCAGATCGGCGATGGAGGCGGTCTTGATGTCGAGCGTTTCCGCCTGCGCGGCGGCGATGCCCAGCGCGGCGATGAGCGGGAAGGCGATGCGGACGCGCAAGGCCTTCATGGACAGAAGCGGAGCGTGCGGGGTCATGACGGGTGGCCTGTCGATAGGGAGAGCCGCGCCACCGGCGCGGTGGCGGGCATGCGGGGAGAGGCAGGCGCATGGGTCGCCAGGTCGCAGGGCGGCCTGACCCATGCGCGCTGTCGAGCGCGGTCAGAAGTCGTAGCGGGCGGTCAGCTCGACCCGGCGCGGTGGCATCACCGAAACCAGGCCCGGCGCGGTGTCGGTGTTGCGCGCCCGGAAATACAGCTCGTCGAAGATGTTGTAGCCGTTCACCTTCAGGTTCCAGTCGCCCAGCTTGTAGGTGACGGCCAGGTTGAACACCGTGGCCGACGGCAGCCGCAGGGTCTTGAGGCGATCGGCCCAGACCGAGCTCCAGTAGGTGCCGCCGAAGACCACGCCGAACCCGTTGTCGAAGTCGTAGGCCGCGTTGAAGCCGTACTGGCTCTCCGGATTGCCGGTGCGGTCCATGTAGTTGGCCAGCACGCTGCTCGGCACGGTGATGATCGTGCGCCCGCCGTAGAGGAAGGCATCGGCCGGGTACACCACCTTGCCGGTCGTCGGGTCGACCACGTCCTTGAAGCCGAGCTGGGAGGCGCTGAGCATGTAGGTGGTGGCCGAGTTGAACAGGTACTTGGCCTTCTGGAAGTTGACGTAGCCGGACAGGTAGAAGCGGTTGATCGGCATCCACTTGATCTCGCCTTCCCAGCCCCGGGTCACGGTGCTGGAGACTTCCGCGCCCAGGGTCACGTCCACGTTACTGGTGACGTCGGTGCGGGTCTGCTTGTAATGCGAGGCGGTGAAGGCCAGCCGGCCGTCGAACAGGTCCGCCTTGAGGCCCTGCTCCTGCAGGTCGGCGCTGCCGATATGGCCGCCCGGCGAGGTGATGGTCGAGCGATCGAGGCCGTTGTTGGAGGTGTCCAGCGTCACGCTGGACTTGGCGTAGGTGATGTAAGGCCGCAGCCCCCAGGGCAGCTGTTGGGACAGGCTGACGCTCCAGGAGGCGCCGCCGTCCCAGCCCTGGGCGTACTGCTCGGGCAGATAGCTGTTGACGTAGCGGATGCTGCCGTCGGGGTTGTAGTAGGCGAAGCTCGCGTTCTCGTTGAAGCGGTAGAAGTCCCAGGCCTTGGCGTGCGAGACGTCGTAGCGCGCGCCCAGCAGCAGGTTGGTGCCGCGCAGGAAGCCGGTGTCCTTCTGGAACATGTCCACGTCGAACATCACGCCCAGGCCGATCTCGTTGAACCAGCTCTGGCGGTCGGTGGTGGACGGCGCGCCAGTCTGCACGCTGGCATCGTCCAACTGGTTCCAGAACAAGGTGTTGGGCACGGCGATGCCATCGCCGTACATCACGTCCTGGCGCCAGTCGTAGTCGCCGCCGGAGGAGCGGATCTTGCTGCGCGTCTCGCGGTAGTTGAGCGAGGCCAGGCTGTTGACGCGCAGCCAGGCGGGCAGCCAGCGGTCGGGAATGCGATAGGTGGTGGTGACCTTCTCCTCCCACACGCGCACGTCCTGCTTCTCGCCGTAGGGCAGCTGCGAGTTCTTGAACGAGTCCAGGCGGTCGTAGAACGACTGGATCTTCATCGTGAAGTCCGGATGCGTGTCGTAGATCAGGTCCGCGTAGTACATGTTGGAGTCGGCATCCTGCAGCCGCTCGTAGGAGCCGTTGCGGAAGTAGTCCACGTCGCTGTAGCCGGTCGTGGCCGGATCGAGCACGAAGCCGATCGGCAGATAGCCCGAGGTCGGCAGCACGCCGCCGACGCCCTGGGCCAGCAGCAGCTGCGAGACCGGATCGTTGGCGCCGCGGGACGACAGATAGCTGTACATCGACTGCGGGATGCCGCCGATCTTCGGGAAGTTGCCGACATCGCAGTAGTTGGCCCCGCACCTGGGCCAGGTGAAGCCCTGGTACAGGGACCGGTTGTTGGTGCCCACCCTGCCCCGGATCGGCGAGGCCAGGTTGCGCTCGGTCAGGCCGATCGCGCCGTCGCCGTTGAGGTCCAGCTGCGCCAGCGGCATGCCGCTGACGTACTGGCCGCTGTCGATCAGGGCCTGGCTCACCCGGTTCATGTAGGCGCCCTGGGTCTTGGAGTTCTGGAACTGCCCGCCCATCTCCAGGCGGAACGGGCCGGCCACATCGTCCAGGCTGATCGAGCTCTGCAGGATCTTCTGCCTGACCGTGACCTGGTCGATGTAGGAGTCCGAATCCTCCATCAGCCCGTAGACGTAGTAGCCGCCCCTGCGCTCGCCCACCGACATCGGCCCGCCGATGCCCGCCGAGCTCTCGGCGCGGTCGAAGCTGCCGGTGATGGCCTGCACGAATCCTTCCGGCTTCTCCAGATAGGCGCCGTTGGCGGCGCGGCCGGACTTGGGCACCAGGTTGGTATAGCCACCGATCTTGCCCATGCCATAGATCGGCGAAGGCGGGCCCTTGACCACCTCGATCGAGTCCATCGCCGACAGATTGGTGCGCGTATGTCCCTGCATGTTGAGCCGCTTCATGCCGCGGAAGAACATGTCCGCCGGAATGCCGCGCACGTTGATGCCGCCCTGCAGGCCGTAGCGGGTGGTGGTGAAGGTGCCCGGCACCGCGCGGGTCAGGTCGTCGACGCTGTTGATGCCGAGCAGATCGATCTGGGTGGAGTCGATGAAGGACACCGTGCGCGGCGTATCCAGCAGGGTCTTGTCGAATCCGGTCGACGACGCGCTGCGTTCCTCCAGCGGCGAACCGCCGGCCACGCCGGTGACGCTGACCGAGTCCAGCGTGTTGACCTTCTTCTCCGAGGACGGCTTGTCGGTCTCGGACTGGGAGAGCGCCACGGTCGGCACCAACATCAAGAGCAACAGACTGCGCACGGCGAGCTTGAGCAGCGGACAGCGTTCCGCCTTGATCGAAAGACGATGCATGGGTGAGGTTCCGGGAAAGGGGGCGCATGACGCCGGCCGAGCGGATCCGCATCGGCAGCGCATCCAGTCAGACGCTGCGTTGCGGCATGCCCCCTACCCTGCGCGAGAAAAAAATCTCCACATGTCGATCACGATGATCTTGAGATGCGTGATTTGCGTAGATCGCGAGACGCTTGGATCGCGCCGATTGCGAAAAGAGCCGTCGTTCCCGCGAACGCGGGAGTACAGCGCTTTCAGCGTGCGCCGCGAAAGCCACTGGGTTCGCGCTTTCGCGGGAACGACGGCGAAGGTTTGCAGACGCACGCCACGGCGCATCCCCCACCCCTCGAGACACAACACGCCGACGCCCACGCTGCGCAACGCATCGCGCGCACATGACAGGTAGGGTCCGCCGGATCGTTGGCGTCTTCCTTCATGCGTGCAGCGACTGCATGCCGACACAGCGGGGAATTCGGGTGGCCATCGGTCCGGGGAGACGCCTTTGAGCGCGCACAGCGATGCCAGATCGTTCGGGAAAGGCCCGCGTGCGGCGTCCGTGCGCGCGCTGCCGGCCCGCACGGCGGGCAGCTGGATCCTCGGGCCATCCCGCGACCTGCTCTTCATCGTCGCCGCGCCGGTGCTGGTGCTGGTGCTGGCCACGGCGCTGTTCGGCTGGCAGGGCGCGGCGCGGGCCACCTCGCTGATCCTGGTGACCCATGTGGTGATGACGGTGGCCCATCACCTGCCGACCTTCATCCGCATCTACGGCGACGTCGAGCTGTTCCGCCGTCACCGCTGGACCTTCCTGCTGGCGCCGGTGATTCCGTTCCTGGGCGCGCTGTCGGCGCTGACCTATCTCAACGCCCGCGGCGATCCGGTGGAGAACGTGCTCTACCTGTTCCTGCTGCTCACGCTGTGGGATCCGTGGCATTTCCTGATGCAGCACTACGGCTTCACCCGCCTCTACGACCGCGGCGGCAACGCGCCGCCGCCGCTGGCCGCGCGCATGGATCTGGTGCTGTCCATCGGCTGCTTCGTCGCCATCATGCTGCTGTGCGGGGACTGGCTACCCGACCTGCTGGAAGACCTGTACCGGGTCGCCGGCCTGCCGCTGATCCTGGCCCTGCCCGATGCGCTGCCGCAGGCGCTGGCGCGCGCGGGCCTGACGCTGGGCGGCGTGTCGATCGCGGCCTATGCGGGTTACCTCGTGTACTGCCGGCACAAGGGCTGGCGGATCAGCCGGATCAAGCTCGCGCTGTGCCTGAGCTTCTTCGCGGTGATGTATCTGGCCTACACGCCCAATGCTTGGATCCAGGCCCTGGCGCCGGGCTGGAGCTTCAAGGTCGGCTTCGCCGTGGTCGGCATCGTGCACATGACCCAGTACCTGGCCATCGTCTGGCACTACAACCGCAACCTGGCCCGGCGCCCGGGACGCGCACGCGGCGGCGTGTTCGCGCGCGCCTTCGCGCGCGGCGGGCTGGCCATCGCACTGGTCTACACCGTGCTCTGCCTGGGCTACGGCGCCGTGCTGTCCGGCCAGCATGCCTCGCGCGGGTGGATGACGCTGCTGCTGGCGCTGGGCTTCACCTCGACCCTGCTGCACTACTACTTCGACGGCTTCATCTGGAAGCTGCGCCACCGCCAGAACCAGGAGAACCTGCAGACGGCAGGCGAGGCGGTCAGCTCGTCGTCGGAAGGCGCGCGCTCGTGGTGGACACACGGCGCCGCACGCGGCCCCGGCACCGTGCTGGCCAGGCACGCGCTCTACTTCGGTGTGCCGATGCTGCTGCTGACGATCGGCGCGGCCCGCGTCTGGCGCGCGCCGATGACGCCTTACACCGCGCACATGGTGCAGGCGCAGTGGCTGGCCGGCCAGGGCGACGCGGCCGGGGCCGTGCGCGCGGCGCGGCAGGCCCTGGCCGCCATGGACGCGCAGTATCCGCTGGCATCGAAGCTCGCCGCCCTGCAGCCGAGCGCCTCGCGCCAGGCGGCGCTGGCCTTCCTGCTGCACGACCGCGCCCGCTACCGGCAGATGCTGCTGCCCACCCTGGACGCGAGGCCGATCACCCAGGCGCAGCGGCACGCCTACGCCCAGGCGGTGACCGATGCGGCCGACCGGCTGGAGCACGCCCTGGCGCTGCGCGGCAGCCCCGCCCACGAAGGCCGCGAACGGATGACCGCGGACGACGTGCGTCGCGTCGTCTCCGAATGGCGCGCCGAGGCGCGCGCCCTGCAGCCGGGCCACGCCTGATGACACCGCCCCGCACACGCCCCTTCCCTTGCGCCTTGTTCTGGAGACCGGATGACATGCAGCTCCGCATCGCCCTGTTCCTGATCCTCGTACTGTGCGGCGCCTGGCTCTCGCCAGCGGCGCACGCCGCCACGTCCCTGCCCCGGATCCGCCTGTTCACCACCGGCGGCACCATCCAGAGCCTGGGCTCGGATCGGCAGAAGCTCATGGAGTACGACAGCGGCAAGGTCGGCCCGAAGGAGCTGATCGCCGACCTGCCCGAGCTGCACGACATCGCCGACCTGAGCTACACCGAGGTCGCCAACGTCGGCTCGCCGTCGATGAACACCGAGCTGCTGCTCAAGCTCGCGCAGGAGGTCAACGCCTGGCTCGCCCAGCCCGATTCCGACGGCGCGGTGATCACCCACGGCACCGCCACGCTGGAGGAGACCGCCTACTTCCTCAGCCTGGTGATCCACTCGGACAAGCCGACGGTGGTGGTCGGCGCGATGCGCCCGTTCTCGGCGGTCAGCCGCGATGGCCCGTTCAATCTCTACAACGCGGTGCGGGTGGCCGCCGCGCCGGCCTCGCGCGCGATGGGCGTGCTGATCGTGCTCAACGACCAGATCGGCGCCGCGCGCGACACGACCAAGGGCAACACCTATCGGGTGGACACCTTCGTGGCGCGCGACGTCGGCCCGCTCGGCTACGCCGATTCGGACCGCATCGTCTATTACCGCCGCCCGCTGTATCGCCACACCGCACGCTCGGAGTTCGACGTGTCCGGGCTGAAGGAACTGCCGCGCGTGGACGTCAGCTACATCTACCAGGACGGCGACGGCACGGCCGTGGACGCCTTCGTCGCGGCCGGCGCCAAGGGCATCGTCCTGACCGGGGGCGTGGGCGAGGCCGGCAAGCGCGCACGCGCCAAGGGGGTGCTGCTGGTGATGAGCGACCGCAAGGGGTCCGGGCGGGTCATGACCAGCGCCCGCGCGGCCGCCGACGGGCTGATTACCGCGGACAACCTGCCGCCGCACAAGGCCCGGATCCTGCTGCGCCTGGCCCTGACCCGGACCACGGATCCGGCCGAGATCCAACGCATCTTCAACGAATACTGACCCTGGGAGGCACTAAGGCATGACAGTCGACAAGACGTGGTGGGCCTGGCCGCTGGCCCTGCTGCTGGGCGCGGCCAGCGCCCAGGAGATTCCCCGCAACATCCCCATGCCACCGGCGCCGGCAGCGCCAGAAGCGCTGCCCACCGTGGTGCTGATGTCCTACGGCGGCACCATCGCCAGCCGCGGCACGCCACGCCTGAACATCACCAACTACGGCGGCAAGGGCGTGCCGCGCGTGGATCCGCAGGACTGGCTCGACGACCTGCCCGAGCTGAAGAACGTGGCCAACATCGTGCTGGACGACCAGCGCGGCCCGCCCGACGCGCCGCAGGCGGTCTACGCCGACCAGGTCCGCATCGCCGCGCGGATGAATGCACTGGCGCGCGATCCGAGCGTCCACGGCATCGTGCTGACCCACGGCACCAACTCCATGGCCGAGACCGCCTACTACCTCGACCTGGTGGTGAAGACCGACAAGCCCATCGTCCTGGTCGGCTCGCAGCGGCCGTGGACCGGGCTGTCGGGCGACGGCCCGCGCAATCTCTACGACGCGGTGCGCGTGGCGGCCAGCGACCAGGCCCGCGGCAAGGGCGTGCTGCAGGTGATGAATCAGCTGATCAATCCGGCGCGCGACGTCAACAAGGGCAGCGCCTACCGGGTCAACGCCTTCCAGGGCATCGACGTCGGCGCGATCGGCTTCGCCGACCCGGACAAGGTGGTGTTCCTGCGCGAACCGCTGCGGCGGCACACCGTGACCTCCGAATTCGCCGGGCGTGACTACCCGAAACTGCCGGTGGTGGAGATCGCCTATGCCTACCGCGACGCGCCCGGCTACCCGATCGATGCGATGGTCGCCCATGGCGCCAAGGGCATCGTCGTGGACGGCACCGGCGCCGGCTCGCCCACCGCCTCGCAGACCGAGGCCATCAAGCGCGCGCAGGCCAAGGGCGTGGTGGTGGTCGCCACCGCGCGCACCCGCGGCGGGCGCGTCCAGGACACGCCGCGCCGGCGCGAGGCCGGCATCGTCCCCGGCGACAACCTGACGCCGGAGAAGGCCCGCATCCTGCTCCAGCTCGCCCTGAGCAAGACCCGCGACACCGCCGAAATCAAGAGGATCTTCGATGAATACTGACCCGCTCCGTGCGCTCGGGCTGGCGCTGCTCGGGCTGCTGCTGTGCGGCGCGAGCGGCCTGACGCCGGCGGCCGCGCCGGCCGACGCGCAGGCCCCGGCCTACGACCACCACGTGCGGCTGACGCCGCAGAACGCGGTGATCGGCAACTTCCCGGCGCAGAAGGCGCCGATCCTGACCATCGACAGCGGCCAGACCGTGCGCATCGATGGCGGCGGCGGCAACCGCTGGGGCGACAAGCCGCCCCAGCAGTGGCTGCGCGAGCAGGGCCTGCAGCTGGATGCCGAGCAGGCGCAGGCGATCGACGAGGTGGCCGCGGTGCTGGCCCAGACGCAGCGCCAGCCCGGCTTCCCGAGCGGACACCTGCTGGTCGGGCCGATCGCCGTCCGCGGCGCGATGCCGGGCGATGTGCTGGAGGTGCAGATCCTGTCGGTGACGCCACGCATTCCCTACGGCGTGGTCAGCATGGCGCCGGGCCGCGGTGGCCTGCCGGAGGACGTCAGGGAAGCGTACGCGAAGGTGGTGCCGCTCGACCTTGTGCGGAAGGTCGGCCGCTTCGAGCCGGGCATCGAGGTGCCCCTGGCTCCCTTCAACGGCGTGATGGGCGTGCTGCCACCGGCGCAGGAAGGCGCCAACCGGGCCAGCGGCCCGCCCGGGGCGTTCGGCGGCAACCTGGACTGCAAGGAGCTGGTCGCCGGCAGCAAGCTGCTGCTGCCGGTGTTCCATCCGGGCGCGCTGTTCTTCACCGGCGACTCGCACGCCGCGCAGGGCGACGGCGAGGTCACCATCACCGCCATCGAGACCGCCAACACCACGGTGCTGCGCTTCGTGCTGCACAAGGGCATGGGCCTGACCATGCCGCGCGCGGAGACCCCGACCCACTACATCGCCTTCGGACTGGACCCCGATCTGGACCTGGCCATGCAACAGGCCATCCGCCAGACCAACGCCTTCCTGCGGCAGGAGAAGGGCCTGGACTTCCAGCGCGCCTTCGCCCTGGCCAGTATCGGCATCGACTTCCGGGTGACGCAGGTGGTGGACGGGGTCAAGGGCATCCACGCGATGATCCCCAAGCGCCTGTTCGTCGACGCCCCGCCGAAGTGACACCGCGCGCGCCGGCCGGGTGCCGGCGCGCGCTCAGAAGTTCCGCCTGACGCTCAGCAGCCAGTTGGCCTCGGGCATGGCGGTCAGGGTGACATCGCCCAGCCGATCGCCGGTCTTGGCGCGGTAGTAGCGCGCGTCGAACACGTTGCGGCCATCGAGCTGGACCTGCCACGCACCGCGCGTCCACTGTACGCCGGCGTTGAACACATAGGCCTGCGGCAGCCTCACCACCTTCAACCGGCTGGCATAGGTGGGCGAGAAGTAGTTGCCGCCGAACAGGAACTTGAGCCCTGCGCCGCTGGAGAGCTGCAGGTTGAAGCCCATCTGCCGGTTCGGCGTGCCCTGCTTCTCCTCGTATTCGCGCATGCCCGCGGGCAGGACGAGGATCGCGCGCCCGCCGTATAGGAACGCCTCGGCCGGATAGACCACCTTGCCGGTGGCCGGGTCCACCACGTCTGCGAAGCCCAGCGTGCGCGCATCGACCACGATGCCGATGCTGTAGTTGGGGTCGAACACCGTCTTCTCGTGCGCGGCGTAGAACGAGGCGGAGAAGTGGGGGCTCGGCGTCCACGCCAGCTCCAGCTCCCAGCCCCGGGTCCTGGTCGAGGTGGCGTCCGCGGCCACGCTCACGTCGGTCGGCGAATGGATCCCGCTGCGCTGCTGGCGGTAGACGGCCGCGCTGAAGAACAGGTCGCCCGACAGCGGCGCACCCTTGATGCCCGCCTCGAACAGGGTGGACTGGCCGATATGGCCGGCCTCGACCACCGCCCGGTCGATGATGTTGTCGTTGCCGTCCAGCACCACGCTCGCCCGCGCCGCGGTGAGATAGAGGTGCAGATTGCCCGGCAGGCTGCGGGTGAGGCTGGCGCTCCACGATGCGCCCGCATCCCAGGCGCTGGCGCGCCGGTCGCGGGTGGCGAGCACGCCGGGGTTGGCCGAGGTGCCCGCGCCGACATCGGTCGTGCCGGCGTACTCCACCGTGCTGGCCCGCGACACGTCCAGGCGCGCACCCAGCAGCAGGCGGGTGTGGGGCGACAGCTCCAGGTCCAGCAGCGCGCCGGTGCCCAGCTCCAGCAGCCGCGTGCGCTCGTCGTAGGTGACCGGATAGCCACCGGACTGGATGTCGCTGTTCTCCAGGCAGTTGGTGAAGGTCGCATTGGGCGTCATGCCGTTCCTGCCGTTGTCCCAGGTGGACGCCATCACATCGGTGCGATGCGTGGAGAAGTCCCCGGTGCACTGCCGCGTATGCGCATCGGTGTAGCGGAGATTGGTGGAGACCATGAAGCTGCGCTCCAGCCCCGACGCCGAGCGCAGGCGCCGGGTGAGGGTGAACTTGTCCTCCAGGACCCACGGCGTCTGCTCGGTTCCGAACGGCTGGTTGGAACTCTTGTACTGGCGCATGACATCGGTGAACAGCTGGTTCTTCATCGTGGCATCCGGATCGGCATCGTCGATCAGGTCCACGTAGGCGGTGTACAGGTCGGCGCGCAGGTCGCGCTCGTAGGCGGCGAAGCGGCGCCGGTCCAGCGTGTCGTAGGACACCGTGCTCGGGTCCAGGGCGAAGCCGGCCGGCACCGCGCCCCTGGCCGGCCGCGGCCCGCCGACGCCCTGCCCGCGCAGCAACCCGGTCGGGTCGGCCTCCGGATGCGCGACCAGGTAGTCGTACATCGTGCGCGGAATGCCCGGGACGGTGGGGAACTGGCTCAGCAGCAGCCGATGGCCCTGCGCGTCGGTCGGCCAGGCCCAGGCCTGCCGCAGGGGCTGATTGTTCGGCCCCAGCGCGCCGGACACCGGGGAGGCGGTGTTCAGTTCCTTGAGGCCGATGGCCTGGCTCCCGTCCAGATCCAGATTGACCAGCGGCGTTCCGCGCACATAGGTGCCATCGTCGATCAGCGCCTGGGTCACCCGCCCCAGCAGCGCGCCGGCCGTGCGCGAGGCCTGCAGGTTCAGTCCGGTCTCCAGGCGGAACCTGCCGAACATGGGCTCCACGCTCAACGCGCCCTGGAACACCTTGATGTCCAGCGGCACGTTGCGCGCATAGCTGTTGGAATCCACCACGCTGCCGTAGAGGTCGTAGCTGGCGCTGCGCTCGCCCAACTGCAGCGGGCCGCCGACGTCGAAGCTGGCCTCCCTGTGCTGGTAGCTGCCCAGCGTCGCCTCCAGCCAGCCCCGCCTCGTCTCATCGCTGGCGGGCACTGCGCGGCTGGCGCGCGGCACCATGTTGATGTAGCCGCCGATCCGGCCCATGCCGTAGATGGGCGATGGCGGGCCGCGCACGATCTCGATGCTGCTGGCCGCCGACAGCAGCGAGGGCGTATGCCCCTGCAGGTTCAGACGCTTCATGCCGCGGAAGAAGATGTCGCCCGGCACGCCGCGGATGTCGATGCCGCCCTGGATGCCGAAGCGGGTCGGGGTGAACGTGCCGGGCGCGACCCTGGCCAGATCGTCGATGGCCGACACGGCGTTGTCGTCGAGGCTTTCCTCCTGCACCAGGGTCACCGCGCGCGGCGTCTCGATCAGGCGCTTGTTGATCCCCAGGGCGAAGCTGCTGTGCAGGTTGGACCAGCGTGGCTGCGGCAAGGCCAGCGCCTCCACCGAATCCATCAGCGGGATATGCGACTGCGCCGCGTCTTCGGCGCCAGACGCGCGAGGAACGGAGGCGTCCGGCGAGGACTCCGCGTCCGGCACGACCGCAACCGCGCCGGCGGTGACCCGCTTCCAGCGCATGCCGCTGCCCTGCAGCAGGCTGTCCAGCGCCTGCTCGGCCGACATCCGGCCCGCGACCACCGGCGCGCGTTTGCGTTCCAGCCACTCCAGCGAATAGACGACCTGCAGCCCGCTCTGTTCGCTGAAACGATCCAGGGCATCGGCCAGGGCGCCGGGCGGGATGCGGAAGTCGAACGCACGCGCCCGCTCCGCTTCGGACCAGGCACGGTCCGAGGCCATCGATGCCGAGGGCTGGGCGAGGACGGTGGCGCCGGCGAACACGGCCAGGCAACCGGACAGGCCGGACAGCTTCACAATTCCGCGAGCAAGCCGCCTTGCAGGCAAGAAGGGCATTTTCGGCGTCGATATGAGAGGGGACTAACTGGCCGCTCCGCGGAACTCCCACTTCCTCCATCCCGCTGGAACGATACTGCATTGCACAAAAAAACGAATCCTCTCCACGCATGTCCGCCCGCACACACGCAGGCAATCTCGCGTGCATGGCGTTGCGCCGCGCACGGCGCAGCCGCGGCGCGCGCATCCGGCCGCATCCGGCATCGAGGGCCGGTCGCGCCGCGCAGCCCCTGCACGCGGCCCGGCCGGGCCCCTGGAACATCGCGATCGCGGCGGCGTCGCCCTCCCCGGGCGACCCTGTTTTCTTCCATCACAACAGCAGGACGCGCGGAGCCGAGGCGGGCCCGGCCCGCCGCGCGCTTCGGCGGGTCTGCGTCAGCGCATGCGCGTGCGTTCGAGGATCAGGATCCGGTCCTTCTCCCTGACCGTGCGGATCGGGAGAATGGAGGCGAACGCGGCGACCGTGGTGTCGCTGTCGTTGGCCTGGAAGTTCCCGCTGATCCTGAGCGTGGACAGTCCGGGCTCGGCCAGCACGACCGGGATGCGTGCGTAGCGGTTGATCTCCTGCACGGCCTCGTCCAGGGGCGTGTCGCGGAACAGCAGGCGCCCCCGCGACCAGCTGGTGGCCACGTCCACGTCGGCGCGTTCCCTGTGCCAGGCCGTGCGTCCATCCAGCGGCAGCAGCAGGCGCTCGCCCGGGCGCAGGCGCTGCGCGGTCGCGGCCGATCCCGCGCCGCTTTCCACGCGCACCGAGCCTTCGCTCAGGGTCACCGCGATCAGGGCATCGCGACGATCGACCTGGAACCGGGTCCCCAGCGCGACGGTCCTGTAGCCATCCGCGTCCACCTCGAACGGGCGGTCGCGATCGTGGGCCACCGCGAACAGCGCGCGTCCGGCCAGCAGCGCGATGCGGCGCTCGGAGCGGCTATAGGCCACCTGCACGCGCGTGCCGACATCCAGGTCGATGCGCGAGCCGTCCGGCAGGTCGATCCTGCGCGGCGCATCGGTGGCGGCGTAGGTCGTCTGCGGGTCGGCACCGCCCAGCGCCGGCCGCCACTGCACGGCGGCCACGACGGCCGCACAGGCGGCCAGCGCCACGAGCGTCCACGTCGTCCGGGCCAGGCGGCGATGCGCGCCCCCGACGGGCTGCTCGGCCTGCGCGACCAGCCGCGCCATCTCCGGATCGCAGCGGCCCAGTTCGGCCACCCCGTCGGCCAGCAGCTGCGCGGCCGCGAACGCGTCGGCGTGCGCCGGATCGCGCTCGAGCCAGGCCTGCAGCGCGGCGCGCTCCTGTTCGGTCTGCGCGCCGGACCACTGCCTGGCGGCGTGTCTTGCCGCGTCCTGCAGCAGCTTCTCTTCGTCTCTAGTGTCCACTGATCGTTCCATTCTGTTTGGCCACCCTGCTCATGCACACGGCAAGGGCATGGCTGATGTGTTTTTCCACCATCTTCACGGAGATCCCGCAGTGCCTGGCGATCTCGGGGTAGGTCATGCCCCTGGCGCGGCTGAGCAGGAACACCGTGCGGCACTTGAGCGGAAGCTCCTCGATCGTCTGTCGCACGATCGACAGTTCCTGCTTGGCCTGGACGTGCTGCTCCGAGGACGGGGTCTGCGCGGTCAGCTCGAAATCATCGATGTTGCATTGATGGGAAACATGCCGGACCCGTTCGCTGCGCTTGAGGTCGTTGGCGACGTTGATGGCGATCCGGAACAGCATCGAGGTGGGCGAGCGCAGCGCCGTCGAGCCGTTGTACTGGAGCATCCTGATGTAGGTCTCCTGCACGACATCGTGGGCATCCTCCGGACATCGCAGCCGGCTTCGCAGGAACTGGATCAGCGAGACATGGCTGGTCCGCACCAGCGCGTCGACATCCAGCGGTACCTCGTCCAACGCGCACACGGTGTCCTCTTCCTCGACGGTGAAAGCCTCTTCGGAGATCTTGCTCATTGAGTGATTCGCCACATGCCCGACCTCAAGCATCTCTTGAGAAGAACGCAGACCACCTCCCCTCGGACAGACGTCCGTTTCCGCCGACCCCCTACCTCAGCGCGCGAAGAAAGTTCGGCCGCCGAAGACGACGCACGCCGGCCGCCGGCAAGGCAGCGCCGGCCGCGAGCGTCCGTGTTCGGGGAAAGCCGGCCTGTCCGTGGGACGGGCGGAAGCGCAGTGCTCTACGGCGTCGGCCGCCGTCGTGTCGCGCGCGACGGGCCTGAGCCTCAGATTCCGGGGAATGGCGCGGTGACGCAAGCGGCAACGGTCGCCCAATGCGCGCCGGACGACCTGGCTGTCGCAGCGGCGCCTGACATCGCAGCCGAGCCGTGGACCGGACCCGGGCGCGGCGAGACGGGAGAATCTGCGTGACGACCGCGGCGCGGCCGACTCAGGCCAGCAGCGGGCAGCCGTCGGGCAGGTGCATGCGCAGGCGGCCGGGCACGCAGTCCACGCGGAAGTGGCGCGAGGTCTCCGGCTCGCCGTCCAGGTTGAGCGTGATCGGCTCGGCCACGTCGATCTCCACCCACGGCAGGCGCGCGCGCACGGCGGCCTGTTCCAGCGCCGCGCGCTTGCCGCCGGTGATCAGCGTGCCCAGCGTGGCGGCGAAGGCGCCAGTCAGCTCGGGGACGATGGTCAGCTCCAGCAGGCCGTCGTCGACCAGCGCGTCCGGGCACAGCGCCTGGCCGCCGCCGGCCTGGCGGCCGTTGCCCAGCCCCAGCGCGATGAAGCTGTCCTCCCAGGCGAAGTCGGGCCCGCGGAAGCGCGCCCGCATCGGCTCGACCCGGCCCAGTCGCGACAGGCCGGTGACCACATAGGCCAGGCCGCCGAGCACGCGCTTCATCGCCTCGTCGGTCTCCACCGTAACCTGGGTGCCGAAGCCGCCGGTGGCCATGTTGGCGCACCAGTGCGGGCCGTGGTCGGCGGTGACGCGCAGCAGGTCGATGGGCCGCGCCGGCGCCTCGGCGATCAGCGCCAGCGCGGCCTGCGGCTCGAGCGGCAGCTCGGCGGCGGTGGCGAAGTCGTTGGCCGTGCCCAGCGGCAGCAGGGCCAGCGCGGGCAGCGCGTCGGCGCCCTCGTCGCGATGGGCCAGGGTGGTGGCGACCTCGCTGAGCGTGCCGTCGCCGCCGCCGGCGATCACCGTGTCCACGCCGTCGGCGATGGCCTCGGTGACGTAGCGCTCGGCGTCGCCGCTCTCCCAGGTCACGCGCACGTCCAGCCGCGCGCCGCGCTCGCGCGCCTGCGTCACCGCGGCGCGCACCGCATCGTTGCCGGCGGCCTTGCCGTTGAGGATCAGACACCAGCGCGGCTGGGACATGGGAAGGGCAACGGACGTGGGGTGGCGCAGGCTAGCAGTCGCCGCGGCCCCCGGCTGTCATGTTCCCGTCAGATACGGCGCGTAGCGTGGAAGGCCATAGCAGGGACGACGGAGGGAGGCAGGATCAGCCTCCAGTCTTCGCGGGAACCGCGCCGGGGCGACTCGACGCGGTTCTTTTTTTGCTTTCGTGGGAGCCGCCATGGCGGCGATGGAGCTTTCCCGGTAAGGCCCTATCGCCGCCATGGCGGCTCCCACCGAGCCAGACCGAACCAAACCCCCTCGAGTCAAGGCCGCAGGAACTTCAGGTCCGACGGCGCCGCCACTTCCACCGCCTGCAGCGTCTTGCCGAGCTTGCCGGTGTGCGGGTCGCGCGCCAGCACCACGATCCGGTTGGCGCCCTGCACGGCGATCAGCAGGAAGCGCCCGGACGGATCGATGGCGAACTCGCGCGCCTGGCGGCCCTCGGTGGCGCGGCGCTGGATCAGCGTCAGGCCGCCATCGGCGCCGACCGCGAACACGGCCAGATGATCGTCGCCACCGCGATTGATCGCGTACAGGAAGCGTCCGTCCGCCGACAGGTGCAGCGCGCCGCCGCCGTTGCCGCCGGTGAAGCCGGGCGCGAACAGGTTCACCACCTCGCGCAACCGCGGCGCGCCCTGCGCGTCGACGTCCAGCACCGCCACCTGCCCGGCCATCTCCAGGGTCAGGTAGGCGTGCCGGCCGCTGGCGTCGAAGGTCAGGTGCCGCGGCCCGCTGCCCGGCGGCAGCGCCAGGAACGGGGTGGGCGCGGGCTGCAGCGGCCGTTCGGCGTTGGCCTGCGGCGCATAGCGGTAGGCGTACACGCGATCGCCGCCCAGGTCGGAGGCATAGGCGGTCGCGCCGTCGGGCGAGAAGCCGACCCAGTGCACATGCGACGAACGCTGGCGCTCGGGATCCACGTGACTGGCCTGGTAGGTCAGCAGCTGGGTGACCGGCTGCAGCCGGCCCTCCGCGTCGATCGGCAGGACCGCCAGCGATCCACCCGGATGCGTGTCGACCGAATAATTGGCCACCAGCAGATAGCGCCCATCCGGCGTCAGGCTGGCGTGGGTGGGATGGTCGCCGAGGGTGGAGACCTGGCCCTGCAGCGTCAGCCGATGCTGCGCGTCCAGGCTCAGCATCCCGGCGCGGCCGACCGTGTCGCGCGCGCCCGGCCCGTTCTCGCTGACGGCGTACACGCGCGTCTGGTCGGGCGCGAGCACCAGCCAGGACGGGTTGTCCAGGCGCAGCGTCTGCCAGGGCTGCGCGTCCAGCCGGCCGCTGGCGGTATCGAAGCGGTAGGCATACAGCCCCGGCGAGCCGCTGTCGGTATACGAACCGACCAGCAGATCCACCGACGCGGGCGCCGCCACCGCGGCCAGCGGCAGCGCGGCGATCGCCAGCATCGTGGCCTTGAGCAGATTGAACATGGTGCGCCCCTAGCCCTGTGCGAAGTCGGTCAGCGCCTGGCCATCCAGGCGATAGATGGTCCATTCGTCCATCGGCCGCGCGCCCACGGCGCGGTAGAAGTCGATCGCCGGCTGGTTCCAGTCCAGCACCGACCACTCGAAGCGCCCGCAGTCCTTCTCCACCGCCAGCCGCGCCAGGTGGCGCAGCAGGGCCAGGCCGGCGCCCTGGCCGCGCGCCTGCGGCCGCACGAACAGGTCCTCCAGATAGAGGCCGTTGCGCCCTTTCCAAGTGGAGTAGTTGAAGAAGTACACCGCAAAGCCCAGCGCCACGCCGTCCTGCTCGCAGAGCACGCAGTAGGCGGTGGCGCCCGCGTCGAACAGGGTGCGCCCCAGGTCGGCCTCGGTGGCCTGGACCGCGTGCGGCTCGCGCTCGTACTCGGCCAGCGCGCGGATCAGCTCCAGGATCAGCGGGATGTCCTCGCGCGTGGCGCTGCGGATGGACAGGCTCACTTCGCCCCCGCCACGGCCGCGCGCATCTGCGAGATCACCTGCGCATAGTCCGGGGCGTTGAAGATCGCCGAGCCGGCGACGAAGGTATCGGCGCCGGCGGCGGCGATCTGGCCGATGTTGTCCACCTTCACCCCGCCGTCGATCTCCAGATGGATCCTGCGGCCGCTGGCGTCGATGCGCTCGCGCACCGCGCGCAGCTTGTCCAGCGCCGAGGGAATGAAGGCCTGCCCGCCGAAGCCCGGATTGACCGACATCAGCAGCACCAGGTCCACCTCGTCCAGCACCCAGTCCAGCACGTCCAGCGAGGTGGCCGGATTGAGCACCACGCCGGCGGTGCAGCCGTGCGACTTGATCAGCTGGATCGTGCGGTGCACGTGGCGGCTGGCCTCGGGATGGAAGCTGATGTGGCTCGCGCCGGCCTTGGCGAAGTCCGGCACGACGCGGTCCACCGGCTCGACCATCAGGTGCACGTCGATCGGCGCGGTCACCCCGTACTTGCGCAGCGCCTCGCACACCATCGGGCCGATGGTCAGGTTGGGCACGTAGTGGTTGTCCATCACGTCGAAATGGATCCAGTCGGCGCCGGCGGCGAGCACGGCGTCGACCTCGGCGCCAAGCCGGGCGAAGTCGGCCGACAGGATGGACGGGGAAATGATGCAGTTGGACATGGCGGTCTGCCGGAAGAGGAAAGAGGTCAGGCGGCGCGCTTGCGGCGCAGCGTCTTGATGCGGTCGTAGGCGGCGTTGAGCTCGCGTGCGCGGGCCTCGGCGCGGGCGCGCAGCTCGGGCGCGGCGCCGGCCAGGCGGTCGGGGTGGTACTGGGAGATCAGGCGGCGATAGGCCTGGTCGACTTCCGCATCGCTGGCGTCGCGGGTCAGGTCGAAGGCGCGGTACGGGTTGTCCCGCGACAGCTGGAACCAGTCCCGGTCGAAGGCATGGCCCAGCAGCAGCCCCACCAGGGCGCCGAACACCGGATTGGGGCGGAACAGCAGCGCGCCGGCGATGCCGCCCAGCAGTTTTCCGTACCAGCGATTCATCGGGAGGTCGGGCCTGCGGTGGGGAGGGAAGCGACATTTTACGGTAGGCGGCCCAAGGCCCGTCATCGATCCCCGGGTGGGTCGCGCCGTGCTTGCGCGTGCCCGGGGCAAGGAAGCGGGAGGGAGTGGACGTCCGTCCACGACCGAGCGATGACGCAGTCTCCGCAAGGGCGGCCCTTCGGGTGGGCGCCGCAGGGCGGCACCAACGCGGCCTGCCCGGGGATCGATGATGGGCCCTTGGCACCTGTCGCTTTGCGCGCAGGCGCGTACACTACGCGGCCCGCCGCCGCCTTAACCGGCGCGCCGGCACACGCAGCGAGCGGGGTTTCGAGCGCCTTTCGCCTCACGCCAGGAGTGCTGTGTGCCCACCACGCTGTTGCAAGCCGATCTGCCCGGTCTGACCCTGCGCCATCGCGGCAAGGTCCGCGACGTCTTCGACATCCCACGCGAACGCCTGCCGGCCAACGCCGCGCCCGGCGACTATCTGCTGATCGTCGCCACCGACCGCCTCTCCGCCTTCGACGTGGTCCTGCCCGACCCGATCCCCGGCAAGGGCGAGATGCTGTGCCAGATCTCCAATTTCTGGTTCGACAAGACCGCCCACCTGATGCCCAACCACCTGACCGGCATCGAGGTCGCCGACGTCCTGCCCGAGGGCGTGGACCCGGCGCTGTACGCCCGCCGCGCGGTGGTCACGCGCAAGCTCAAGCCGGTGCCGGTGGAGGCCATCGCCCGCGGCTATCTGATCGGCAGCGGCTGGAAGGACTACCAGCGCACCGGCAAGATCAGCGGCATCGAGCTGCCCGACGGCCTGCAGCAGGCGCAGAAGCTGCGCGAGCCGATCTTCACCCCCTCGACCAAGGCCGCGGTCGGCGACCACGACGAGAACATCGACTTCGACGCCATGGTCAAGACCGTCGGCGGCGACCTGGCCGAACGCGTGCGCGATGCGACCCTGCGCATCTACAGCTTCGCGGCCGAGTACGCCGCCTCGCGCGGCATCCTGCTGGCCGACACCAAGTTCGAGTTCGGCACCGATGCCGACGGCCGCCTGTACATCATGGACGAGATGCTGACGCCGGATTCCTCGCGCTACTGGCCGGCCGACGAGTACCAGGTCGGCCTCAGCCCGCCCAGCTACGACAAGCAGATCGTGCGCGACTACCTGGAGACGCTGGACTGGGGCAAGACCGCGCCCGGCCCGGTGCTGCCGCCGGAAGTGATCGAGCGCACCCGCGCCCGCTACGCCGAGGCCCTGCTCAAGCTGGCCGACATCCGCCTGGACTGAACGGCGCCAAGCACCCCGCGCGCGACGCGGGGTGCGCTTCACAAACCTGGCCGCAGACGCCGGGTATCCTCCGGCCCGATGACGCGCCCCGCCCGGGGCGCCTTGTTTGCGATCAGGAGGATCCAGTGGTCTTCACCCGCACGCTCGTGCCCGTGTCCGCGCTGATTCTGGCGCTCGCCGCCTGCAAGCCGCAGGCGCCCGCCCCTGCTGCCGCGCCTGTCCCCGCTGCGCCAGCCGCGTCCGCCGCGGCCCCGGCCAACTGCCCCGATGCGGACTTCGACCACTTCGTACAGCGCTTCAGCGCCGACATCGCGGTCCAGGAAAAGGCCACGGCCGATCCGTTGACGATGATCCAGCTCGATCCGAACGCCCAGCCCGAACCTGCGCCGGTGACCCGCCAGGTCCCGCTGGCCGAGGTCGAATGGCCGGTGATTCCCAACCTGGAGGCGGCCCGCAACGGTGGACGCGAGGTCGTGGTCTCCGACGAGGCCGGCGGACGCAAGGTGCTGGTGCGCACGCCGGACAGCGGCGACCAGCAGGTCTATTACTTCGCCCAGCGCCCCTGCTGGACCCTGGTGAAGGTGGACGACCAGTCGCTTTGAGTCGATGAATCGCTCGGACGCGCCATGGCAGAGGAGATTGGCCCGCCGGGCTTCGAACAGTTCGACCCGCATGCCGGACGCCGCTGACCGTATGGCCTGCCTTCCCGTGACTCGCACCGCCCAGGAGGTGACCTGATGCGCCCCGCCCGCTCCATCCTGCCCGCCTTGGGCCTCACCCTGGTGCTGGCCGCCTGCGGCGGCAAGACGCCTTCCACGGATCAGACCGCCGAAACGCCGGCACAGGCTTCGGCTCCCTCACCCTCTCCCGCTTCGACCGAAGCGGCCGCACAAGGACAGAACGGCATGATCAAGGAATGCCCAGGCGCACGCCTGCACCTGGACGCGTTGCCTCGCCAGGACGGCGCCGCCTCCACCAAGACCCAGGTCGAGCTGGAACGCGACGGGCAGCGTCAGACCCTGGCCGCGCCCCCCGAGATGAGCGACTACACCGCGGTGGGCCTGGGCTGCGCCGAAGACGGCAAGGGCGGCGCCTACTTCGTCGTGCAATACGGCGAACTGCCTTATGGCTGCGAGTTCTGCGAGTGGTTCTTCCTCTACGACGCGCAGGGCCGGCTGCTGAATCACGCGACTCCGCCGCTGCATGAGGAAGACGGCCAGCAGAGCCCGAACAACGACGAATACCAACACAAGCTCGAGGAGCTGGGACTCAAGCACCCGGAGGTGGTGCCCTACCCGTCCTGAGCTAAGGAAAGCTCACGCACCGCCATCCGGCGGCGCGTGGCCAACGCAGTACGCAGTACATGGAGCAGTACCCCTCCCAAGGAAGAATCCGTCTCATAGAAAGGAACGCACGACATGACCGACGACACGATCTACACCGAGATGGTGCAGCCCCGCGGGGCCGCCTATCGCAGCGACAGGATCAAACCCTGGAGCCACTACCGCGAACCCATCGACGCCGGCGATGGCCGTCTGCACGGCGAGTCGCGCCGATGGGGCGATGCCACCCCGCAGACCCAGTCCAGGGTGATCGACAACCTGATCGACGCCTCGCGCGAGGCCGGGCTGTCATCGCGCGAGACGGCCTATGTGCTGGCCATCGCCCGGGTCGAATCCGGCTTCAACCCGGATGCGGCCGCGGGGACCACCTCCGCGTCCGGGCTTGGCCAGTTCATCGACCGCACCGGTGGCCAGTACGGGCTCAACAACGCCAACCGCTTCGACGTGCGGACCCAGTCGCAGGCGCTGGTGCAGCACTTCATCGACAATCGGGACCTGGCGCGCAGCCGCGGCCACGGTGAGGACTACATCTACAAGTACCATCACGACGGCCCCAGCAAGGACTATGGCGGTCTCGGCCTGTCCCAGCGCGAGGTGGCGCCCTACCTGGACCGTTACGAGCGCTTCGTCGAACAGCGCCTGTCGCACACCCAGACCCAGGGACACGCACCGACGCATGCGACGCCCTCGCCCGCCTCCCACGCGCAAGGCCACGGCGGCTTCCAGCAGACGATGGAGCGCATGCTGCCGGGCCAGGGCGGTCAAGACCCCCACATCACGGGCAACTTCGGCGAGCATCGTGGCAAGGGGCCGCATGGCGGCACCGACTTCAACTACGAGGGCGGCCAGGCCGGCCGCAACCTGCGGCATCCGACCGTCCATTCGCCCATCGACGGCACGGTGACCTTCTCCGGCGGCCAGTACGGCACGGTGAAGATCCGCGACGCGCAGGGCAATTCGCACGAGATCCTGCATCTGGATTCGCGCTCGGTGAAGGAAGGCCAGGTCGTGCGCGCCGGCGATCCGATCGGCACGATGGGCGGGCGCGGACCCGAAGGCGCCGGCCAATATGCCCAGCACGTGCACTACCAGCTGCGCGATCCGCAGGGCCATCTGATCAGCCCGCAGACGTTCTGGGATCGCCATGCGCCGGCGCAGACCACGTCCGCGCCGACCTCGACCGCGGCACCGCATCGTGGCGCCGGTGCCGAGGTGCTCCAGCACGGCGACCACGGCCCGAACGTGCGCGCCCTGCAGCAGCAGCTCAACACGTTGGGCGTGCGGGACGAGCACGGGCGGCGCTTGGCCGAGGACGGCAAGTTCGGCACGCATACGCAGGCGGCGGTAGAGCGGCTGCAGCGCACGCACGGGATCGCGGTGGATGGCGAGGTCGGGCCGGACACGCGCCGGGCGTTGGCGGCACGACCGGCGATGACGACGCCGGGGCTGGACCAGGCCTCGCATCCGGACCACCGGCTGTATACGGCCATCCGTGCCCAGGTGCCGGCGCCTTATTCGAACGAGCTGGCCGCGCATATCACCGTGCAGGCCAAGCAGCACGGCATCGATACGCCGGAGAAGGTCGGCGGGGTGGCGGTGCAGGACGGCAAGGCTTACGTCGTGGGGACCACGCCGGGCTTCCGCGCCACGGTCGATCTGGCGCAGCCGCCGAGCTTCGAGCACAGCAGTCAGCAGTTGCTGGCGCAGCAGCGGGCGGCTCCGGTCGTCGAGCCGGCGCCGGTGGTGGCGATGCAGCGGTGATGGGTTGAGGGTGTGGGAGGGGGTTTGTGAGGCCGCCTTCGGTTGGGGCCGCGCGTAGCTGAGGCAACCCCCTGCCAGCCTCCCCCTGCTGCGCAAGGGGAGGGGCCAAAGCGCCGCGCTTTCGTAAGAAGGCGCGGCGCTTCTGTTTGCGTTCGCGTCGATTTCGCGGCGCAGCATGCCGCCCACTGGGTGCGGCGGCGGGCGGCGGGCTATGCTGTCGGTCTTCCTGGGAGGGACCCGATGCAGCACGTCGACGCGCAACGCCCGATCGATCGGTGGTTCGCGAACTACTCGCAAGACCACCGCAACCTCACCAACCAGGCGATCCACGTCGTCGCGGTGCCGGCGATCCTGTGGTCGGTGGTCGCGCTGCTGTGGTGCATCCCGGTGCAGGCCACCTGGTTCCGCGGCGGGGTGTGGGCGGGCCTGGCGATGTTCTGCGCGTGGATGTATTACAACCGGCTCTCGCGGTCGATCGGCTACGGGATGTTCGTGGTGTTCTTCACCATGGGCTGCGTGTGCCGGCTGATCAGCCAGCGCGCGGGCACCGAGGTGCTGCTGTGGAGCGCGGCGAGCGTGTTCGTGGTGGCGTGGATCGCGCAGTTCGTCGGCCACAAGATCGAGGGCCGCAAACCCAGCTTCCTCACCGACCTGTCCTACCTGCTGATCGGCCCGATCTGGGTACTGGCCAAGTTCTACCGGAAGATGGGCTGGCGCTACTGACCCAGCATCGCCGCGGTCGGCGCGAAGCCGCGCGGCGCATAGCCGAAGTCCCGCCGCGCGGGCGCGGCGTCGAACACCAGGTCCTGGCGCATGCGCGCCACCGCGGCGGGGTTGAGCGAACGCGCCACGCCCAGCGCCTGCGCCGTGCGCACCGCCAGAGCAAACAGCGGTGGCGGCAGTTCCAGCAGCCGCGCCGGCGGTGACATCGCCGCCAGCGTGCGCGCCACCATCTCGCGATAGGTCAGCGTCTCGCCGCCGGGCAGCGCGTAGGACTGGCCGGCGCTTGCCGCCGCGTCGCAGGCGGCCAGCGCCGCATCGGCCAGATCGTCCACGTGCACCGGCTGGCGCAGGCCGCCGGTGGCGCCGCGCGGCAGCGGGAAGCAGCGCAGCTGCCGCGCCAGCGCCGCGATCCGGGTCAGCGAGGCATCGCGGCCGGCGCCGTAGACCAGCGTGGGCCGCAGCAGCGTGGCCTGCGCGCCGCGCGCGGCGGCCGCGGCGAACACCGCGGCCTCGGCATCGCGCAGACGCGCGGCCAGGTCGCGCTCATGCGCGTCGACGGAGGCCTGCTTGGTGCCCAGGCTGGTCGAACCGAAGGCCACCACGCGCGGCGCGATCAGCGCGCTGCCGGCATACCAGCGCGCGAAGTGGTCCAGCGGCCCGGCGCTGAAGATCGCATCGACACGATCGGGCAGTGCGGGCATCGTCGCCAGGTCGCCGGCCAGCCATTGCACGCGCTCGCGCGCCGGCTGCCCGTTGCGCGAGACCGCCAGCACCGACCAGCCGCGCGCGACCAGCCGGTCCAGCAGCGCCTGGCCGATCTGGCCGCTGCCGCCCAGCACCAGGGCGACGCGGGCGGGGGAAGACGACATGGCGGCAGCGACAGACGCAGTCATCCGCACAGGATAGGCCAGCACGACGCATCCGCGTCACTGCGTGCACTCCGGCGACGCGAGGGCCTGTCGATTCCCTGCAGAGCGCGCCGCGAGAGCGGCCCTTCGGATTCGCGCTGCAAGGCCGCCTTCTTCTCCAGCGCGGCTTGAGCCCACCTTCGCGAGGGCTGGACTCTACCGGCCACTCAGGCCTACGCCACGCGACGCAAACCTGACGGCCTTGCAGCACCAACGCCGCCTGCCCGGGGATCGATCGCAGGTCCTGGCTGACCACGATGACCCGACAGTCAGCGGCTCGCTCACGCCGCCGCTGTTATCGTGATGGCCTGCTCGCGAATGGCTGCATTCCCTGCATGCCCCACCTCCTCCTTCCCCTGCTCGCCCTGCCCTTCGTCATGGCGGCGATCGTGGCCGCGGCCCATCGCCTGCCGCGCACGGCGCTGGCGTGGCTGGCCGCGCTGGCGCCGCTGGGCGGCCTGGCGCTGCTGGCGGCGATGACACCGGCCATCCTCGATGGGCAGGTGCTGCACGACCGGCACGCCTGGCTGCCGCGCATCGGCCTGGAGTTCACGCTGCGCGTGGACGGCTTCGCCTGGATGTTCGCGCTGCTGGTGCTGACCATCGGCGCGCTGGTGGTGATGTATGCGCGCTATTACCTCAGCGAGCGCGACTCGGTGCCGCGTTTCCTGGCCTTCCTGCTGTTGTTCATGGGCGCGATGCTGGGCGTGGTGGTGTCCGGCAACCTGTTGCTGCTGTGCGTGTTCTGGGAACTGACCAGCCTGACCTCGTTCCTGCTGATCGGCTTCTGGACGCATCGCAAGGACGCGCGCGAAGGCGCGCGCATGGCGCTGGTGGTGACCGGCGGTGGCGGCCTGGCGCTGCTGGGCGGCGTGCTGCTGATCGGCCGCATCGTCGGCAGCTTCGACCTGGACACGGTGCTGGGCGCCGGCGACACGCTGCGCGCCAGTGCGCTGTATCCGTGGGCGCTGTTCCTGGTGCTGGGCGGCATCCTGACCAAGAGCGCGCAGTTCCCGTTCCACTTCTGGCTGCCGCAGGCCATGGCCGCGCCGACGCCGGTCTCGGCCTATCTGCACTCGGCCACGATGGTGAAGGCCGGCGTGTTCCTGCTGGCGCGCCTGCACCCGGCGCTGGCGGGGACGGACCTGTTCTTCTACACGGTCAGCACCATCGGCGCGGTCACCCTGTTGCTGGGTGCGTGGTATGCGATCTTCCAGCACGATCTGAAGGGCCTGCTGGCGTATTCGACCATCTCGCACCTGGGCCTGATCACGATGCTGTTCGGCCTGTCCACGCCGCTGGCGGTGGTGGCCGGCGTGTTCCACATCCTCAACCACGCGGTGTTCAAGGCCTCGCTGTTCATGGCCGCCGGCATCATCGACCACGAGACCGGCACGCGCGACATCCGCCGGCTGGGCGGGCTGCGCCGGCTGATGCCCTTCACCAGCACGCTGGCGATCGTGGCCTCGCTGTCGATGGCCGGCATTCCACTGCTCAACGGCTTTCTGTCCAAGGAAATGTTCTTCGCCGCGGCGCTGGAGACCCCGGCGCCGGCGCCGATGCGCGTGTTCACCGGCGTGGCCGCGCTGCTGGCCGGTGTGCTGGGCGTGGCCTACAGCCTGCGCTTCGTCTACGAGACCTTCTTCGGCGACGGCCCGCGCGACCTCGAAGTCACCCCGCACGAGCCGCCGCGCTGGATGAAGATCCCCGTCGAGGTGCTGGTGTTGCTGTGCGTGGCGGTGGGCATCTTCCCGGCGCTGACCGTGGCGCGGCTGCTGCACGCCGGCGTCTCCGCCATCCTGGGCCCGGCCACGCCCGACTACAGCCTGGCGGTGTGGCACGGCCTGAACTGGCCGCTGGCGATGAGCCTGGCCGGCGTGGTCGGCGGCGTGGCGCTGTATCTGGGGCTGGCGCGATTGCTGGACCTGCACGCGGTGGTGACCCGGGCGATCGGGCGCGACCTGTTCAAACGGCATCTGGAGCTGCTGTTCGTCGCGGGCAACCGCATCAGCACGCGCCTGGCCAACAACAGCCTGCAGCGCAGCCTGCTGATGCTGGTGCTGGTGGCCGTCGCCGCGGCCGCGGTGCCGCTGTGGCGCGACGGCCTGGCGCTGTCGCTGGCCGGCGTGCAGCCGCTGCCGCTGCTGGGCGCGCTGGTGTGGGTGGTGATGATCGCCGCCGCGCTCGGCGCGGTGCGTCTGCATCGCCAGCGCCTGCTGGCGGCGATCGTGCTGAGCGCGGCGGGGCTGATGATCAGCCTGACCTTCGTGCTGCTGTCGGCGCCGGACCTGGCCCTGACCCAGCTGCTGGTGGAGATGGTGACCCTGGTGCTGATGATGCTGGCGCTGAACTACCTGCCCGAGACCAGCCCGCCCGAAGCTTCCCGCTGGCGCAAGTGGCGCGATACGCTGATCGCCTGCGCGGCGGGCGCGGGCCTGGCGGTGCTGGCTTACGCGATGATGACCCGGCCCGCGGACACCGTCGCCGGCGAGCTGCTGACGCGCGCCCTGCCGGAGGCCTATGGCCGCAACGTGGTCAACGTGACGCTGGTGGATTTCCGCGGCTTCGACACCTTCGGCGAGATCACCGTGTTCGCCATCGCCGCGCTGGTGGTGCATGCCTGCCTGCGCCGCGCGCGCATGGCGCCCGAGCGCCTGATCGCCGGCGACCCGGTGCAGCTGCCGGTGCCGGCCGACCTGACCCAGATCCTGTTCCCGCTGATCCTGACCGTGTCGATCTTCCTGTTCCTGCGCGGCCACAACGCGCCCGGCGGCGGCTTCATCGCCGGGCTGGTGCTGGCCGTGCCGCTGCTGATGCAGTACGTCATCCAGGGCGCGGCCTCGGTCGAGTCGCGCTTCGGCTTCGACTACATCCGCCTGATCGGGCTCGGCCTGGTGCTGGCGGTGCTGAGCGGGCTGGCGTCGCTGCTGTTCGGCGTGCCCTTCCTCACCAGCGGCCACCTGGACCTGCAGCTGCCGCTGATCGGGCATGTGCCGCTGGCCAGTGCGCTGGGCTTCGACACCGGCGTGTATCTGGTGGTGTTCGGCGGGGCGATGCTGATGCTCTCGATGCTGGGTACCATCCGCGGTTCGAGCCGCCGCCGCGCCCAGCGCAAGCCGCTGGACCCGGACCGCCGCTCGCCCAGCACCGGAGGCCGCGCCTGATGGAACTCGCTCTGGCCAGCGCCATCGGCATCCTCGCCGCCGCCGGCATCTGGCTGATGCTGCGCGCGCGCACCTTCGATGTGATCCTGGGCCTGACCCTGCTGTCCTATGCCACCAATCTGCTGATCTTCGCCGGCGGGCGGCTGCGGCCGGGCCAGCCGCCGGTGCTGGTGGACGGCCAGCCGGCCGACCTGGCGCACTACACCGATCCGCTGCCGCAGGCGCTGGTGCTGACCGCGATCGTGATCGCCTTCGCCATGACCGCGGTCAGCCTGGTGCTGGCCATGCGCAGCCGCGCCGACAACCACAGCGATCATGTCGATGCGCACGACGCCGCGCCCGAGCCGCCGGCCGCGCCGCCGCGGGAGCCGGGCGCATGAGCCATCTGTTGCTGTGGCCGATCGTGCTGCCGCTGCTGGGCGCGGCGCTGGCGCTGTTCCTCGAACACCGGCGCTTCGGCTGGGCGGCGCGACGCTGGGCGGCTTGGGCGATGCTGGGCCTGCAGGGCGTGGCGGTGGTGGCCGTGGTCGCGCGCGTGGCCGACGGCGAGGTGGTCGCCTACCTGCTCGGCGACTGGCCGGCGCGGCTGGGCATCGCGCTGATGGCCGACCGGCTGTCGGGCTGGATGCTGGCGGTGACCTGGCTGCTGGGGGCGGCCTGCCTGCTGCACGCCTGCGGCGGCTGGGACCGGCGCGCGCCGCATTTCCATGCCTTCTTCCAGCTGCAGCTGATGGGGCTCAACGGCGCCTTCCTGACCGGCGATGTGTTCAACCTGTTCGTGTTCTTCGAGGTGATGCTGAGCGCCAGCTACGGCCTGCTGGCCAGCGGCGGGCGCGGGCTGCGCCTGCGCGGCGCGTTCCACTACGTGGCCTTCAACGTCGCCGCCTCGGCGGTGTTCCTGATCGCGCTGGGGCTGATCTACGGGCTGCTCGGTTCGCTCAACATGGCCGAGCTCTCCGCGCGCATCGGCCAGGTGCCGCCGGCGCAGGCCGGGCTGGTCAAGGCCGCCTTCGGCCTGCTGCTGGTGGTGTTCTGCGCCAAGGCCGCGCTGCTGCCGCTGTACCTGTGGCTGCCGGAGACCTATGCGCGCGCGCCGGCGGCGGTGGCGGCGCTGTTCGCGGTGATGACCAAGGTCGGCCTGTACGCGGTGCTGCGGGTCAGCACCCTGCTGCTGGGCGAGCAGGCCGGGCTGTTGGCCGGCTTCGCCCGCCCCGCGCTGCTGTGGCTGGGCGCCGGCACGCTGCTGGTGGCCGCGCTGGGCGTGCTGGGCTCGGCACGGCTGCGGCTGATGATCGGCTATCTGGTGATCTGGTCGGCGGCCACGCTGTTCGTGGCCTTCGCCCTGGGCCAGGCGCAGACCATCGGCGCAGGGCTGTACTACCTGGCGCACAGCACCTTCGTGGCGGCCGCGCTGTTCCTGATCGCCGACCTGATCCGCCGCCGTCGCGGCACGGCCGGCGACGACAAGTCGATCATCGCCGCCCTGCCCGGACGCGCGGTGCCGGGCACGCTGTTCCTGATCGCCGCGGTCTCGGCCGCGGGCCTGCCGCCGCTGTCGGGCTTTCTGGCCAAGGCCGCGCTGCTCTCGGCGGTGCCGCCGGCGCAGACGCCGCTGGTGTGGAGCGTGGTGCTGCTCTCCAGCCTGCTGGTGATCATCGGCCTCAGCCGCGCCGGCGTGCGCCTGTTCTGGCGCCTGCCCGCGCAGGTGGAGCAGGCCGAATGCGAACAGCCCGTGCCCGCCCGCGCCCGGCCGCAGGAGACCTGGGCCACGGTGCTGCTGCTGGCCTTCGGCGTGGCGATGACGGCCTTCGCCGCGCCGCTGATGCGCTACACCGACGCGACCGGGCAACAGCTGCTGGACGCGGCCGGCTATACCGACCAGCTGCGCGCGGCGCCGTCCGTGCTGAGGGCGCCGTGATGGGCACGCGCCTGCTGCGCTGGCTGACCCCGTCCTGGCCGCTGAGCCTGTGCGTGATCGCGTTCTGGCTGCTGATGACCGACAGCTACAGCGCGGCCCAGTTCGCACTTGCACTGCTGCTGGGCTGGCTGATCCCGCGCTTCGCCGCGCGCCTGGACCGCGAGTACGCGCGCATCGGTTCGCTGCGGCCGGTGCCGCGCATGCTGTGCGTGGTGGCCTGGGACATCCTGCGCTCCAACGTGATCGTCGCCATGCAGGTGCTCGGCCCCGAGCGCCGGCTGCATCCGGGCTTCATCTGGATCCCGCTGGACATCCAGAACCTGCACGGCATCGCCGCGCTGACCAGCATGATCACGCTGACCCCCGGCACGGTCTCGGCCGCGCTGACCGACGACCGCCGCTACCTGCTCGTCCACATGCTGGACATGCGCAGCGCGCAGGAAGCGATCGACAACATCAAGACCCGCTACGAAAAACCGCTGATGGAGATCTTTCCATGACCGCACATCTGTTCTTCGAGCACACCATCGTGGCCTGCCTGGTGGCCATCGGCGTGTCCGCGCTGCTGTGCCTGTGGCGCCTGCTGCGCGGGCCCACGGTGGCCGACCGCATCCTGGCGCTGGACACGCTGTCGGTGACCTTTATCGCGGCGCTGATGCTGCTGGGGATGCATCTGGAAAGCCCGGTCTACTTCGAGGCGGCACTGGTGGTGGCGATGCTGGGCTTCAGCAGCACGGTGGTGCTGTGCAAGTTCGTGCTGCGCCGGGACGTGTTCGAATGATCGACCTCTTCCGCGTGCTGCTGGCGCTGGTGCTGATCGCCGGCACGGCCTTCATCCTGATCGGCGCGCTGGGCCTGGTGCGGCTGTCGGACTTCTTCCGGCGCGTGCATGCGCCCACGCTGGGCAGCACGCTGGGCGTGGGCTGCGTGCTGATCGCCTCGGTCGGCTATCACCTGGTGCTGGGCCAGGACCCGCAGCCGCGCGAACTGCTGATCACCGCGTTCCTGTTCATCACCGCGCCGATCAGCGCGCACCTGATGAGCAAGGCGGCGCTGTCGCTGATGACCCATGCCCGGCCGGTGCCGCCGAAGGACACGCGGATCTCGCCGCAGGTCACCCGGCCCCAGGCGCCGCAGGACGAGGACGACGCGCCGCGCTGATCAGCGCAGCCAGGCCAGTTCCAGCGCCACCCAGGCGCAGAAGGCCAGCAGCAGCACGGCCGCCTCGCCGCGGCTGACGCGCGCATCGCCGCGCAGCATCGGCACCAGCACGATGGCCAGGACGATGGCCGCGGGCAGCTCCAGCTTCACGAACGAGGCCGGCAGCGCCAGCGGCGCGATCAGGGCCATGCCGCCCACCACCAGCAGCAGGTTGCACACGCTGGAGCCGATCACGTGGCCCAGCACCATGTCGCCCTGCCCGCGGCGCGCGGCGACGATGGCCGCGGCGATCTCCGGCAGCGCCGTGCCGATGGCCACCGGCAGCAGGCCGGCCATCAGCGGGGTCAGGCCCAGCGCCGGGGCCAGGGTGCCCATCGAGACCACCACATCGCGCGCGCCGTAGCCCAGCAGCACCACGCCGATCAGCAGCCGCAGCAGGTTGAGCCAGGTCACGGTGCGGGTGGCGGCGTAGGCCTCCACCGGCGCGCGCACCTCGGGCGCCTCGCTGCGCCCGCGCACGATCACCTTCACCACGACCAGCACGAAGCCGAGCAGCAGCAGGCCGCCCTCGAGCCGGTTCAGGCGCCCATCCAGGCCGAACACCATCACCAGCAGCGAGGCGATCACCAGCACCCACAGCAGCGGGGTGAGCAGGCGCAGGCGCACCTGCACGCTGGCGAACAGGGCCGCCAGCGGCAGGGTCAGGCCCAGATTGACCAGATTGCTGCCGACCGCATTGCCCAGCGCCAGCGACGGCGTGCCGCGCAGCAGCGCCGCGCCGTTGACGAACAGCTCCGGCAGCGAGGTGCCGAAGGCCAGCAGCAACAGCCCGGCGGTGAACGGCGACAGCCCGGCCCGCTGGGCGATGCCCGACACGCCCTTGACCAGCGTGTCGCCGCCCAGCGCCAGCAGCACCAGGCCCAGCACGAACAAACCCCAGCCCTCGACCATCGCACCGCCCCGCTCGGATGAGTGAGGGGATTCTAGGGCCTGCCATCGATTCGCGTGTAGGTCGCCGGGAAACAGCGGGCAGGCGCGGGAACACGCGCAAGGCCGAAGGCGCCGGGTTGCCGCCTTCGCGGGAAGGACGACGGGCGCGCGCGGCCGACCCGGCTCAGCCCGCGCCGGCCATAGCGCGCAGGCCGATGCCGACCAGATAGGCCAGCACCGTGCCGGTGGCATAGCCCAGCGTGCCCAGCAGCGCGCCGACCGGGGCCAGCGCCGGATGGAACACCGCCGCCACCACCGGCGCCGAGGCCGGCCCGCCGATATTGCTCTGCGAGCCGATGGCGAAATAGAAGAACGGCACCTTCAGCAGCCGGCCCAGCAGCCACAGCAGCACGATGTGCACGACGATCCACAGCACGCCCAGCACGAACAGCCATGGCCGGCCGAGCAGCGCGGCGATGTCCATCTGCATGCCGATGCAGGCGATCAGCACGTACAGCAGCAGCGTGCCGATCTTCGAGGCGCCGGCGCCGTCGAGCTGGCGCGCGCGGGTGAAGCTCAACGCCAGCCCGGCGAAGGTGGCCAGCAGCACCACCCACACATACGGCGAATCCAGGCTGGCCGCATGCGCCCACGGATACGGCGCGAACAGGCCCGCCAGCGGCGGCGACACCGCGTGCGCCAGGCCGACCACGCCGAAGGCCAGGCCGATGATCAGCATGTAGTCGGTCAGCGTGGGGATGCGCGCGTGCTGGGCGCTGTAGTCGGCCAGGCGCGCCTTGAGCGCGTCGATGGCCGAGGTGTCGGCGCCCGAGCGCGCATCGATGGCCTTGGCGCGCCCGGCCAGGAAGATCAGCACCGCCATCCACACATAGCCCACGCCGACATCGAGCACCACGAACTGGCCGAAGGTGGTCTCGTCGACCTGGAAGATCTCCTTCATCGCGACCATGTTGGCGCCGCCGCCGATCCAGCTGCCGGCCAGCGCCGCCATGCCGCCCCAGGTGTCGCCGGCGGTGGTCGCCGGATGCGCGTGCTGCATCACCCAGAAGGCGAAGAACGCGCCGAGCATGATGCTGAAGGACGAGCCGAAGTACATCGCCAGCAGCTTCCAGCCCAGCCCCATGACCGCCTTGAGGTCGATGGTCAGGGTCAGCAGCACCAGCGCGGCCGGCAGCAGCACGCGGCTGGCGACCGGGTTGTAGAGCTGGCTGCCGGCACCGTCGATCACGCCGAGCGAGTTGAAGATGCCGGGGATGAAATAGCACAGCAGCAGCGGCGGCACGATGCCGTAGAACTTCTGCCAGACGCCCTTGAGCGAGGCGGTCCAGAACACGAACGCCAGCGTGGCGGCGATCAGGCCGAACAGCACGATGTCGGACTGGATCAGGGCGGTGTGGGTCTCAGGCATGAAGCGATTCCAGCGGCCGCGCAGGCCGGTCGAAGTACGGTGGGAGCCGCCCTTGTGGCCTTTTCGGCCAATGGCGGCAATGAGGCCTTCCCGGAGAGCCCATCGCCGCCATTGGCCGAAAGGCCACACGGGCGGCTCCCACCTGTAGAGCGGAGCTTGCTCCGCTGGGGCTTTCCCGATAGATCCGGCCGAAGAGCAGCGGAGCAAGCTCCGCTCTACATCCGACAGACAGCTGCTCGGACAAGTCAGCGCACCGGCACGTCGAACTGCACGTCGGGCGAGGGCTCCGGCTTGAAGGTGTAATGCCACCACTCGCCGGGATAGTTGGCGAAGCCGCGCCGCGCCATCGCCTCGACCAGGCGTTTGCGGTTGGCGCGCTGCGCCTCGCTCAGGCCCGGCGCGTCGGTATGCGCGCGCGGATCGAAGAAGTCGAACGGCGTGCCCATGTCTAGCTCGGTGTAGGCACCGGCCTGGCAGCGCACCAGGGTCAGGTCCGCCGTCGCGCCGCGGCTGTGGCCGGAGACCTCGGCCACATAGCCATCGGGGATGATCCGGGTCTTGTCCAGCGCCGGGTAGAACTCGGCCTTCATCGTCTGGTCGGGCAGATCTGCGGCCCAGCGCATGAAGGCCTGCACCGCGCGCACCGGACGATAGCAGTCGAACAGCTTCAGGCCCAGGCCCTGCGCGCGCAGGTCGGCCTGCACCTGGGCCAGCGCCTGCGCCACCGGCGCCAGCAGCAGGCACTTGGGCGCCTGGTAGCCATCCACCGGCTTGCCGGTGAAGTTGTGCGCGCCGGCGTAGCGGATGTCGCGCTGCACGTCCGGCGCCAGCGTGGTCACATCGACCAGCCCGGCCTGCGCGGCGGTGGTGGCCGGCGAGGTGCGCACCGGCTCGGCGGCATGCGCCGCGCCACACGCCGCCAGCGCCACCAGCAGTGTCAGCGCACGCCTCACGGCGCATCCTCCTGCGCGTCCTTCGCCGGAGGCGGCAGGGTCAGGTCGTGCAGGATGCGCAGGTCTTCCTCATCGAAAGTGCGCCCCTCCAGACCGCGGAAATGATGGCGGAAGGACTGGACCGCGTCGCCGCGGTTGTCCAGCGGATAGCCCAGCGTGGCCATCGCCAGCCACGGGTCGAAGCCGGCCGGCGCCGGCGGCGCATCGGCGCGCGGCCACACGCCGAAGCCGGCCTGCGCCAGCCGCTTCCACGGGAACAGCGGACCCGGATCGACCTTGCGCCCCGGCGCCATGTCCTCGTGGCCGATGATCGCCGTGCGCGGGATGTGGTGGCGCCGGCACAGGTCGTCCAGCAACAGCAGCAGGCTGTCGATCTGCGCATCGGCGAAGGGCGAGTGGCCATCGTTGTCCAGCTCGATGCCGATCGAGGCGGAGTTGACGTCGTTGATCGTGCCCCAGTGGCCCGCGCCGGCATGCCAGGCGCGGCGGTCGTCGCTGACCAGCTGATAGCGCTTGCCGTCGGCGCCGATCAGATAGTGCGCACTGACCGGGCCTGCGCTGTTGGCGGTCTTGAGGGTCTTCAGGCTCTCGGCGACCGAGTCCTCGCTGGTGAAATGGATGACGATCAGGATCGGCCCGCGCGCATTCTGATTCGGCGAGGGCTCCCACTGGGCCAGCGGATTCTTCGGCGGCAGGCCGGCGCAGGCCGACAGCAGCAGCGCGGCCAGCAGCAGCATGGCCGCGCGCAATGGCAGGTTCGGGGTGGAATGCATCGACGGGCCCTGGTTCATGGATCGGCTGCGCCCCGCTGCGCCGGGCACGCGCCCACGCGCTGGAAGTGCAGGTCCTGATAGTCGTAGCTGAAATCGGCGTCCGGGTCGATTGACTTCAGCGTCAGCGTGGTCTTGCCGTCGGCCTGGGCGAAGTCCAGCCACGGCTCGGCATCGACGCTGGCATCGTCCCAGTCCACCAGCCAGCGCCCGTGCGAGACCAGCACGGGCCCGCGCATCAGCGGCGAACGCGCGGCGCGGAACACGACGCCCTGGTCCTGCGGGCACAGGCTCACCTGGCCGAACCACGGATCGCGGTACACGCCCTGCCAGCGCGCGAACCGCGCCGCCGTGGCGGGCTTGCGGTCCGAGGTATCCGGCACCTGCGGGTGCGTGGCGTTCGCGGCCGCCCTGGCGCGCGCCTGTTCCAGCAGGCCCGCGTAGTGATCGACATCCAGCCCGGCGCCGGGGCGGGTGTAGTGCTTGGTCAGCGCCTCGGTCAGCGTGGTGCGCGCGGCCTCGCCGTCGCCGTTGATCAGCACCACGAAGCCGACCTTGCGGTCCGGCAGCAGCGTCACCGAGGAGTACATGCCCATCAGCGTGCCGGTATGCGCCACGCGCCACTGGCCGTCCACGTCCGAGAGCCGCCAGCCATAGCCATAGCCGTACAGATGCGTGCCGTCCCAGTCGCGCAGCTGCGCCCCGATCGGCATCGGCGTATGCAGCGTCCACAGCGCGGCGCGCTGCTGGGCCGAGAGCCAGGGATGCGCCGCGTCGGGCGCCAGCCACATCGCGATCCAGGTGGTCAGATCGCGCACGCTGCAGCGGATGCCGCCGGCGGACATGGACGGGTTGTCCGGAATGGTCGGGCCATCGGCGCGCACCACCACGTTGCGCCCGTCCTGGACCATGTGCGGCTGGGCCAGGTTGCCCACCGCATCGCGCTCGAACGCGCCGACCTGGCAGCGGGTCATGCCCAGCGGGCCGAACAGCTCCTGCCGCACCAGTTGGTCGTAGGGCTTGCCGCCGGCCTTGGCCGCCACTTCGCCGGCGACCACGTACATCAGGTTGTCGTATGCGTAGTGCGCGCGGAAGCTGTGCGTGGGCTGCAGATAGGCCAGCCCGGCGATGATGTCGGCGCGGGTGAAGTCGTTGGGCTCGGGCCACAGCATCAGATCGCCCGCCCCCAGCCCCAGGCCGCTGTTGTGGATCAGCAGGTCGCGCACCTGGAAGTTGCGCGTGACCCAGGGATCGGCCATGCGGAACTGCGGCAGGTACTGGGTGACCGGGTCGTCCCACTTCAGCTTGCCCTGATCCACCAGCCGCGCCAGCACGCCGGTGGTCATGGCCTTGGTGTTGGAGGCGATCTTGAACAGCGTGTCGGCGTCGATCTTCTCGCCGCTGCCGGCGCGCGTCTCGCCCGCCGTGCGCAGGTAGACCACCTTGCCGTCCTCGACCACGCCCACCGCCAGGCCGGGCAGCCGGTAGCGCGCCATGGCCTGATCGAACAGCGTGTCGAAGGACGCCTGCGCCGGCGCATCGGCCGCCGCCGACGGACCCGATGCGAGCAGCAGCCCTGCCAGGGCCAGCGCCTTGCCTGTGTGCTTGAACATGCCGTTCCCGTCGCGATGGACGGCCCGTGCGCGACGGGCCGCCCGCGCACCTGCCGTCAGAAGTTCCAGGTCACCACCAACTGCGTCCAGCGCGGCTCCTGCCAGACCGTGCCCTCGCCAAAATACGGCATCGGCGTGCCCGGTGCGCTCTCGTAGCGCGAATGCACGTTGATCACCGTCTGCCGGTTGAGCAGGTTGTACACCGACAGCCGCGCCTTCAGGTCGATGCCCTCCACCGGCAGGGTCCAGGTCACGTTGGCGCCCAGGTTGTAGACCCAGGGCATGCGGCCGAACGCGCCGCGCTCGGTGTATACCAGCTGGCGCGTGCGCCAGTCGCCGCAGTTGGCCGTGCACAGCCAGCCCGAGCCGCCGCCGCTGTACTCGCCGGGGCCGCCGGCCGCGCGGCTGTCGTTGGGCCAGACCACGCCGAAGGCGGTGATCGGCCCACCCGAGTGCGCCGCCAGCGTCGCGCCGAAGCTCCACATGTCGTTGAGCTTGAAGCCGCCGCGCAGCTTGACCTGGTGGCGGTAGTCGTTGAACAGCACGCCGTAGCGTTCGTTGACCGCCGGATGGTCGTAGTACTGCACCAGGTTGGTGTCGTTGTAGCCGGTGTCCGAGTTCACCGGGCCCTCGATGTTGCCCTCGCTGCGCGCATAGATGTAGCTGGCGTTGAAGAACCACTTGTCGTCCCAGGCGCGGTCGATCTGGAACTCGGCCGCCTTGTAGGTACGCCGCGGCTTCTTGTAGCCCATGATCGCGCCGCTGCCGCCGGCCTTGTAGCCGTCCTTGGAGGAATCGAAGGTCACCCAGTCCTCGGTGGTCGGGCACCACAGCGTGGTCTTCTCGCCCGGGTTGATGATCGGCCAGTCGCCCGAATACCAGGGGCAGCCCTCGACATGGTTGATGCGCGCGTCCTCGACCGCGCGGGTCATCTTGCGATAGGTCAGGTTGACGCCATAGGACCAGGCCTCGCTGATGGCCTGCTGGAAGCCCAGGATGTATTCGTCCTGGTAGACCTGCTTGATGTTTTTGGCCACCGTGGTGCGCAGGTCGCTGGGCGCCGGCGCGTTGCCGTCGGTATTGACCGGGCCGATCTGCGCGCCGAGGTTGGGCAGCAGGTAGGGAGCGCCGGTGACCGGGTGGCGCTGCTCGGACCAGCCGTTGAGCGCGTAGTAGGTGTGCTCGTCGGTGGTGCCGCCGCCGAAGTAGTCGGTGAGCTTGTTGGTCAGCGGGATGTAGTAGCGGCCCGCGTTGCCGAACAGCTTGGTCGTGCCGTCGCCACGCATGTCCCAGCTGAAGCCCACGCGCGGGGACACCATGTCGGAGAAGTCGGCCTTGGCGAAGGTCGCGCCCGAGGCCAGCAGCGTGTTCTCGAACTTGTCCGCGCGCACGCCCAGATTGAGCAGGATGTTGGGGGTGACGTTCCAGTTGTCCTCCACGTAGATCGCCTGCGCCTTGGCCCGCACCGGCGCGCCGGTGACGTAGTAGCGCGCATCGACGATGGCGTTGACGCCGGCCGGCACCACCCCGCCACCCGGCAGCACGCTGCCCGGCGTGGTCGCCTGCACCTGATAGCTGCGGCCGTCGCCCGGATAGACCCGGGCGCTGGTGGAATCCATGATTTCCTGGTCGGCGCCGAAGCGCAGCAGGTGATCGCCCAGGGTCCACTCGAAGTCCAGGCGCGCGGCCTTGCGCTCGTCCTCGCGGCTGTTGATGCTGGAATTGCTCGGGTGGCAGCCTTCCTGCGTGGTCCTGGGCCCGAAGGCCGCGGTATAGCTGCCCGAACGCGTGACGATGCTGCACGCCGCATCCAGCGGGCTGCCGCTGTCCTCGCTGCGCTTGTTCACCCCGTACAGGGCCTTGGCCACGAAGTTGTCGCCGAAGTGGCCGGTATAGGTCAGCGACCAGTTGTTGCCGCCGGTGGCCGCATTGCTGCTGCCCACCCACGCCCCGCGCGTGCCGCTGTCCCAGTCGTAGCCGTAGGCGTCGGTGACCGTGTCGGCCTTGTCGGAGAAGGCCAGCAGTTCCAGCAGGTGGTCATCGGTGATGTGCCAGTCCAGCTTGCCGCCCCAGAAGTCGTTGTCGCCCTTGGTGTAGAAGGCCTGGGTGGTGTCGATGTCGCGCGGCTGGCTGTCGCGGATCTCGTACATGCCGAAGAAGAACAGCTTGTCGCGGATCAGCGGGCCGGAGGCCCACACATTGGTCTTGTAGAACGAACTGGCGTCGCGGCTGGTGCGGTCGCGTTCGTCCAGGGTGCCGTCGTGGTGGAAGTGATCCTTCTTGGACGCGGCCCAGGCCGAGGGCTCGGCGGTGAACTCCACGCCGGCGCGGAAGGTGTTGTCGCCCGAGCGGGTCACCGCATTGATGACGCCGCCGGTGCTGCGGCCGAACTCGGCCGAGTAGCCGCCGGTCTTGACCTGCACTTCCTGGAAGAAGCCGAACGGCACCGAGGAGAAGCCCTGGCGCCGATACGGATCGGTCACGTCCAGGCCGTTGATGTAGACCGCGTTCTCGGCCACCGAAGAACCGCCGAAGGTCAGCCCGCCGAAGGTCGCGCCCGAGGACACCACGCCCGGCGCCAGCAGCGCCACCGCGCTGAGGTTCTGGTCCACCGGCAGGCGCGAGAGCTCCTGGCGGCTGATGTTGAACGAGGTCTCGGTGGAATGGACATCGACCTGGTTGATCACCTTGGCGCCGACCACGCGCACGCCATCGAGCGTGACCGCGCCGGCATCGCCCAGATTGACCGTGGTGGTGCCGCCCAGCGGCACGCTGACCTCCAGCGGCGCGCCGGCGCCGCCACCGGCGTGTTCGACCACCAGGCGGTACTCGCCCACCGGCAGCTGCGCCAGGCGGTACTGGCCATCGCTGCCGACGGTGACCGTGCGCGTCAGGCCGGTGGCCTGGTGCGTGAGCGTGATCGTGTCGCCGACGGCGGCGCGGCCGGCGATGGCGCCGGTCGTGCTCTGCGCCATGGCCGGCGCCATCGCGCCCAGGCACGCGCCCAGGGCCACACACAACGCGACGCGCTTGTACTGCTTGGCTTTCATCCTGCTCTCTCCTTCAGGTGAAATGGTGGGGAAGATCGAAAGGGCTCAGGGCGCCTGCGTGAGCGGCGCCACATGCCACTTGAAGTCGTAGCTCCACTGGTCGTAGTAGAGGTTGCCGCCGCGCCACTCGGCCTCGCCGCGCTGCGAGTCCACATCGTCCGAGCGCCACGCCGCCTTGGGCTGGGCAAAGCCCACCGACCAGTCGTCGTTGAAGGCCATGCGGTAGGCGTCGAGCCCGCCGAAGTAAAAGTCGCGCTCGGCCGGGTCGGCGCTGTCCAGCGCCCCGGTGGTCACGTCCATCGGCACCCAGCCATAGGGCGCCAGGTACAGCCAGCCCCAGTCGTGGATGTTGTCGTAGCCCACCGCATCGTCGGAGAACACCCAGCCGCTCTGCCAGCGCGCGGGGATGCCGTTCATGCGCAGCAGCGCGATCAGCAGCAGGGTCTGCTGGCCGCAGTCGGCGTGACCGGCGTGCAGGGCGTAGTCGGAGATGTTGCTGATGGTCGAGTACTCGCGTGCCCCGGCCCACGGGATCTTGTCCACCGCGGCGAACAGCTTGCGCGCGATGCGGTACGGGTTGGTCTCATCGCCCACCACCTGCCTGGAGAACGCGCGCAGCTGCGGGGTGAACACCACATGCGGCGGACGCTCGGCCTGGAACGGCTTCAGCGCCGGGTCGCTTGGGGTGGCAACCACCTTGGCCGGGTCGATGGCGAAGTGGCGCGCATACACGGTCACCGCGTAATGCACGGCAAAGCGCGTGGGCTGGCCCTTGCGCGCGGTGGCCTCCAGGTAGGCGGTGCGCTGCGGCGCCTCGGTCCCGGCCACGCGCGCGCCGGCCGGCGTGCTGTCCAGGAACACGATGTCTTCCTGCTGGCCGGGGATGGCGCGCGGATAGGGAATCCACGCGCGGATGGTTTCGCCATCGGGCACCGCATCGGCCTTGACGGTCAGGGACTGGGTCACCTCGATTCGGCGCGGCGCCACGCTGGTGCGGCCGCTGGCCTTGGCCTCGCGCAGCACTTCGCGGTGATGATCGTTGAGGCGCTCGTTGGGGCCGTCGGAGGGCGCGCGCGGCTGCGCGCGGCGCGCCACGGCCTGGCTGCTCAGCAGGAACAGGTTGGACGGGGCGCGCTTGAACCACCAGCGCTGCCCGTCGATGTCCATGTGCTCGATCAGGCCCTGCGCGTCCCAGGCGTCGAACTCGTCCTGGCGCAGGTCGGGGATCGCCTGCTGCACCCTGGCGAAGGCCGCGGCGCGGTCCAGGCTGAAATCCAGGCGGATGCGGCGCATCCGCTCGCGCTGGTCGAGCAGGGCCTGGCGCGTGGCCGCGTCCAGCGTGGCATCGGCCAGGGCCTGATCGATGCCGGCCCGCGCCTGCCGGAACTGGCCGCGGTCCACCTGCGCGATCACTTCGGGCACCATCGCAGGGGGCGCGGCCGGGCGCGCGCCCAGCGGCGCGGTCGCCAGGACCAGGCACAGCAGGGCGCTGCGCGCCAGGCGGGTGGCGGAGGAAGAACCGGGGCAGGTCGAGGCGTCCACGTCGAGGCGGTCGTCGGGCAGCGGCGGAGGACGACACGATTAGCACGCAGGCTGCGCCTGGTCAATAATTTATTCTTGCATTTCAGATCACAAGGAATAATTATTTTTCTTCATCGATTCCGGAGCGACACCCCATGACGCGCCCGCCTTCCCCGGCCCACGCCCTGCGCGCGGCCGCCTGCTGCGCCCTGCTGTCGCTGCTGGCCATCGGCTCGCTGGCCGCGCGCGTGCCGGTGCCGCAGGTCGCCATCGACCCGGTCACCGGCGTGGTCGGCGTCGATCCGCCCAAGCTCACCGCCGCCTACTGGATCGCCAGGCAGCGGCAGCCCGACCGCGTGCTGCTGGACCGCGCCGGCATCGCCGCGCAGAACGCGCGCATGCGCCGCGACGACCCGGCCATCCACGACCTGCGCGCCCTGCCCGCGCAGCTGCCCAGGGCGCAGGTGGTCGAGGCGATCCAGGCGCTGTCGGCGCGGCCCACGCGCACGCTCTACGGCCTCGACGGCCAGGCGCTGGATGCCGCCGCCCTGGACGCGCTGCAGGCCAGCCTGGCGCTGGATGCCGTGCCCGCCGCCACGCCGCTGCGCTACGGCCTGGTCACCCATCGCGCCGACCTGCGTACCTTCCCGACCGCGAGGCGCGTCTTCAGCAGCGTGGACGACCACGACATCGACCGCTTCCAGGAAAGCGCGCTGTTCCCCGGCGATGCGGTGGCCGTGCTGCACGAGAGCCGCGACGGGCAGTGGCTGTTCGTGACCTCCGAGCGCTACAGCGCCTGGATCGAGAAGCGCTTCGTCGGCCTGGGCAGCGCGCAGCAGGTGTTCGACTACGGCGCCCACGGGCCGTATCGCGTGGTCACCGGTGCCACCGCCACCACGGTGTTCACGCCCGAGCAACCGCAGGTCTCGCAGCTGCAGCTGGACATGGGCGTGCGCGTGCCGGTGCTGGCCGACTGGGCGCCGACCCAGCCGGTCAATGGCCAGCTGCCCTACACCGCCTGGGTGATCCAGCTGCCGATCCGCAACGCCGACGGCTCGCTGGCGCTGGTGCCGGCGCTGCTGCCGCGCACGGCCGACACGGCGGCCGACTACCTGCCGCTGACCCCGCGCCACTTCATCACCCAGGCCTTCAAGTTCCTGGGCGAGCGCTACGGCTGGGGCCATTCCTATGATGCGCGCGACTGCAGCGGCTTCACCTCCGAGGTCTACCGCAGCTTCGGCGTGCTGCTGCCGCGCAATACCTCGCAGCAGGCGGTCAGCCCGGCGCTGGACCGCATCGCCTTCGCCCCCGACGACCCCGACGCCAAGCGCCTGACCGCGGTCGGGCAGCTCGCGCTCGGCGACCTGGTCTACATCCCGGGTCACGTCATGGTGGTGCTGGGCCACGCCAACGGCCTGACCTACGTCATCCATGACACCGCCGGCGGCGGCTGGGCCGGCGCCGACGGCAAGCGCGTGGCCGGCCACCTCAACGGCGTGTCGGTCACCCCGCTCGAACCGATGCTGGCCAGCGACACCGCCAGCTATGTCGACCGCATCACCAACATCCAGCGCATCCGCCCGAAAGCCCAAGAATGAAGATCACCCACATCGAGTTGGGCATGCTGCGCGTGCCGTTGAAGACCCCGTTCAAGACCGCGCTGCGCACCGTGGACACGGTCGAGGACGTGATCGTGCTGATCCGCACCGACAGCGGCCACACCGGCCACGGCGAGGCCGCCGCCACGGCGGTGATCACCGGCGACACGCATGGCTCGATCATCGAGGCCATCCGCCATTTCATCGCCCCGCGCCTGATCGGCCAGGACATCGCCAACCTCAACCATCTGACGGCGCTGGTGCAGTCCTCAATGGAGCGCAACACCAGCGCCAAGGCCGCGGTGGAGATCGCCCTCTACGACCTGTGGGCGCAGCGCTACGGCGCGCCGCTGTACCAGCTGCTGGGCGGCGGCGATCCGGTGATCACCACCGACATCACCATCAGCGTGGACTACATCGACAAGATGGTGGCCGACTCGCTGTCCGCGCTGGAGCGCGGCTTCGAGTCGCTGAAGATCAAGGTCGGCAAGGACATCGGCCTGGACATCGAGCGGGTCAAGGCGATCCACGCCGCGGTCGAGGGCCGCGCCCTGCTGCGCCTGGACGCCAACCAGGGCTGGACCGCCAAGCAGGCGGTCTATGCCATGGGCAAGCTCGAGGACGCCGGCGTGGTACTCGAACTGCTCGAACAGCCGGTCAAGGCCGCCGACATCGACGGCCTCAAGTACGTCACCGAGCGGGTCAACACGCCGGTGATGGCCGACGAGAGCGTGTTCGCCCCGCAGCAGGTGTTCGACCTGATCCAGCGCCGCGCCGCCGACATCATCAACATCAAGCTGATGAAGACCGGCGGGCTATCCAATGCCATCCGCATCGCCGACATCGCCGCGCTGTACGGGGTGGACTGCATGATCGGCTGCATGATCGAGTCCTCGATCAGCGTGGCCGCGGCGGTGCATCTGGCGGTGGCCAAGGCCAATGTGATCACCAAGATCGATCTGGACGGGCCTTCGCTGGGCCAGTTCAATCCGGTGGTGGGCGGGGTGCTGTTCGACGAGTCGGAGATCAGCATCCCGGATGCACCGGGCTTGGGCATCCGCGAGATCCAGGGGCTGGAGCTGCTCGCGCCGTGAGGCACATGCGCCTTCTCCGGAACGCCACGGCGCTTTGCGCGCGTCATCTCCGCGAAGGCGGGGATCCAGCGCCTTTGCCTCTCCTGCACGCAAGTCCCTGGGTCCCTGCGTTCGCGGGGAAGACGGGAGGCGCTTCTGCTTCTGCCGTTGCCGTTGCTTGTGCTTTTCCGGGCCCCCTCCGCAGCGGCGTGACCGGCGGGGAAACACCCGAAGGGCGCCGCGCATGGATGCGCGGCGTTCGCGGCAGGGGCAGGATGCCCCTTCCGCGAATCCCCGCCGGTCACGCGGACCCGGCGCGCGTAGCGCGGCGGGCGCGAGGACGGGGTGTGCTTTCTTTTGGTTACTTTTCTTTGCACAAGCAAAGAAAAGTGACTCGCGCCCGACAGGGCGAGAAACGCTTTGGCCGTTGCCCCTGCTTTGAACAGAAGCTGCAACACCAGCGCGCTCGCTCTCTCGATCGGAGGAAAGCGAACCACGCAACCCTCAAACGCGTTCGCGTTCTCCTTGGCTCCATGCGGCACTCCTCCAACGCGGAGCAGCATGTAACAGCAAAGGCTTTCGCGCCCCTCCGGGGCACGACCTACCTTTCTTTGCTTGTGCAAAGAAAGGTAGGCCAAAGAAAGCACACCCCAGCCCTCGCGCCCGCCGCGCCTGCGGCGCGCCGGGTCCGCGCTGCCGACGGGAATTTCCGGACGGGGCATCCTGCCCCGACCGGAAACGCCGCGCATCCATGCGCGGCGCCCCTGCGGGGTTTGACCCGTCGGCATCGCCGCTGCGGAGGGGGGCGGAAAGAGCACAACAGCAACAACAACGGCCACGGCACCAGCCACGGCAACGGCAACGGCAACGGCAACAACTTGTGCAGGAGCACCGGCTGATGCCCCCCCTGCTCAAGATCCGCGCCGAACGCGAGCGCATGTCCGCCATCGAGCGGCGCATCGCCGACTACATCCTCGACAACGCCCATCTGCTGCGCGACTACTCCTCCCAGCAGCTGGCCAGCGCGCTGGGCATCAGCCAGTCCTCGGTGGTGAAGTTCAGCCAGAAGCTCGGCTTCCGCGGCTATCCGGACCTGAAGTACTCGGTCGGCCAGGCCATCGCGCGCGGCAATGGCGGCCAGCCGGCGGATCCGACCGCGTCCGAAGACGGCGGCGATGCCTACACCCGGCTGGAAGACAGCCTGCGCCGCAGCAAGGCCGCGGCCGAGGAGGAGACCCGCCTGCTCAACCCGCGCGCGCGCATCGAGCAGATCGTCGCGCGCATCGACCAGGCGCAGAAGGTGTTCGTATGCGGGCTGGGCGACGACGGGCTGTTCGCGCGCGAGTTCGCCATGCGCCTGTCGCTGCTGGGCGTGCTGACCGTGCATCACGCCGATGCGATCCTGATGATGACCAACGTCTCGGCCGCGCGGCCGGGCGACGTGCTGATCCTGCTGTCCGAGTTCGGCCAGGTGCCGCAGCTGTCGCAGATCTCGCGCCAGTTCCAGGACGCCGGCGGCGCGGTGGTGTCCATCACCCGGCACACCGCCAATCCGCTGCGCGCGCATGCCGATGCGGCGCTGGTGGTGTCCGCGCACGATCCGGCCCCGCACATCGCCCAGCTGCTGTACCGTTGTTCGCTGCAGTCCCTGCTGGACTTCGTGTTCGTGCTGCTGTGCCAGATCAACCCCGACCGCGAGCGCCAGCTGGCGGTCAACCTGGAGCGCGTCCAGCACCTGCTCGACGCCTGACCCCCTGCCCCGCGGAGCGTCCATGTCCCTGCGCTTGCCCCACTTCCTGCTGTGCACGCTGCTGGTCCTGACCACGCAGCCGGCCCTGGCCAAAGGCACCACCACGCCGCCCGCGATGGCCCAGGCGCAACAGCTGGTGGTGGTCACCACCGGCGGCTGGGACGACACCCAGGGCCGGCTGCAGACCTTCGAACGCGATGGAACGGGCTGGAAACCGGCGGCGCCGGCCTTCGCCGTGGCGATCGGCAAGCAGGGCAGCGCCTGGGGCGAAGGCCTGTTCCCCGCCCAGCACGAAGGCCCGCGCAAGCGCGAGGGCGATGGCCGCAGCCCGGCCGGCATCTACGGCATCGGCGAGGCCTTCGGCTATGCACCCGCGGTCGACACCAGACTCGCCTACCAGCAGATGCAGGCCTCGAGCTGGTGCGTGGACGTGCCGGACTCGCCGCTCTACAACCGGATCGTCGACGAACGCCAGGTCGGCGCGCAGGCCGTCAAGGGCGCCAGCGAGCACATGCGGCTGGATCTGCACAACGACGGCGATCCGCGCTACGCCCGCGGCTTCGTGATCGAACACAACGCCAAGGCCACGCCGGGCTTGGGCAGCTGCATCTTCGCCCACCTGTGGCGCAAGCCCGGCGAGGCGACCGCCGGCTGCACGGCCATGGCGCCGGCCAGCATGGAGGCGCTGCAGGCCTGGCTGGATCCGGCGCGCCGGCCGCTGTTCGTGCTGCTGCCCCGGCCCGAGTACCAGCGCCTGCAACGCGCCTGGTCGCTGCCGCCGCTGTCTGCGGACGCGCAGCCGTGAGCGCCGCGCCGACGCCCGCGCAGGGCACGCTGGTCCGCGCGGTCAGCCGTTGGCAGATCGTCGGGCTGTCGATCAACGACGTCATCGGCAGCGGCATCTACCTGTTGCCCGCGGCCACGGTCGCGCTGATGGGGCCGTTGAGCCTGTGGGCGGTGCTGCTGGCCGGCGTGGCGGTGGCGCTGCTGGTGCTGTGCTACGCGCAGGCGGCGAGCTATTTCGACCAGCCGGGCGGCAGCTATCTCTACGCCCGCGAGGCCTTCGGCCGCTACGCGGGCTTCCAGGTCGGCTGGATGATCTGGCTCACGCGCATCAGCTCGGCCGCGGCGCTGGGCAACGGCCTGGCCGATGCGGTCTCGCGCTTCTGGCCGGCGGCCGCCAGCGGCGCCGGGCGCCTGGTGGTGGTGATCGGCTCGCTGGGCCTGCTGACCGCGATCAACGTGATCGGCGTGCGCTCGGCCGCGCGCACCGGCGTGGCGCTGGTGATCGGCAAGCTGGTGCCGCTGCTGCTGTTCGTGGTCGTCGGCCTGTTCTACATGGACTGGTCACTGGCCTTCGCCGGCACCGCGCCGGACCTGCGCGACCTGCCCAACCTGGGCCAGGCGGCCTTGCTGCTGCTGTTCGCCTATGCCGGCTTCGAGAACATCCCGGCCGCCGCCGGCGAATTCCGCAACCCGCGCCGCGACGTGCCCTTCGCCCTGATCACCATGATCGCGCTGGTGACGCTGATCTACGCCGCGGTGCAGGTGGTGGCGATGGGCACCCTGCCCGGCCTGGCCGAGTCGGCCACGCCGCTGGCCGATGCGGCCGCGCGCTTCGGCGGCGAGGGCCTGGCGCTGGTGCTGACCGTGGGCGCGGTGATCTCGATCCTGGGCACCACCAGCAACACGGTGATGCTGGGGCCGCGTTTCCTGTTCGCGCTGGCGCAGGACGGCTTCGGGCCGAAGTTCCTGGCGGGCGTGCATCCGCGCTTCCGCACGCCGGCCGCGGCGATCATCGTGCAGGGCGTGCTGTCGGTGGCGCTGGCGCTGTCGGGCTCGTTCGAGAAGCTCGCCCTGCTGTCGATGGTGACCCGCCTGCTGGCCTACATCGGCACCGCGGCGGCGGTGCTGGTGCTGGCGCGCAGGCATCGCGACAACCCCAACGCCCTGCGCCTGCCCGGTGGCCCGCTGATCCCGGTGCTGGCGCTGCTGCTCACCCTGGGCCTGCTGTGCAGCGCCAGCCTGGCCAACCTGCTGGCGGTCGGCGCAGCGATGGTGGTGGGAACTGTGATCTACCTGTTTCCGCGCAAGGCCTGAAGGGAACCCCACCTGTAGAGCGGAGCTTGCTCCGCTGGAGCTTTCCCGATGATCGGGTCGAAAGGCAGCGGAGCAAGCTCCGCTCTACAAGGTGGGCGCGCCCCGAGCAGGAGGGACAATGGCCCCCACAGACACACCCACCCACACCCCGCGTTACGCGCAGCCTTCGACGTAGTCGATCTGCGGCGGCAGGCCGACGCGCCAGCTGGTGACCACGCCGTCGGCGCCGGTCTCGAAGACCAGCTTCGCCCCGCCCTGCCCGTCCACGCTCAGGTACTTGCCGCCTTCGACGTACTTGTGCGGCATCGACTGCAGCTTGTCGCCGTACAGCGCGCGCAGCGCGGCCTCGTCCATGCCGACCTTGCCGCCGCCGGGCGCGACTTCCTTGGAGCTGGTCACGTCGTAACGGACGAAGTGATCGCCCTCGATCATGAAGGCCACGTCGGCCTTGTCGGTGGCCCACTTGGGCGTGAGCTGATAGCAGGCGCCGCCCTCGGAGGGCGTGCTGCTGTTGAGCTCGCCGCCCCAGGCCTGACGCGCGGCGTCGGCGGTGCTGCCCAGCTTCAGATCGCCATAGCCCTGCCAGGTGGCCGGCACGTTGGCCTGCGGGTCCGCTTCGCCGGTCGCGGGCGGCGGCGAGGCCTGCGCCGGCGTGGAGGCGGCCGGCTCGGAGGCGGCCGGCGTGCTGGGCTGCGGCGTGTCGGCCGGCTTGCACGCGGCCAGGGTGAGGGCCAGCGCGGCAGTCAGGGGCAGCAGGGATTTCATGCAGGCGGGCTCCTCGAAGGCGGATATCGGTCCGCCCCAGCCTAGCGGGCGCCGGTGAATCTCACGCAAACCCGGACCGCGCCCGCACTTGCGCACATGCACGCCACCGGTGTCACCGCCGCTTCATGGACGCCACGCAGGCTGCGCGCGCCTCCCTCCGAGCCGCCTTCGCATGCGCCCGCGCAAGACCGACCAGGCCCACGCCGCCCTGCAGACCCATCGCGCGGGCCTGGACATGCGCCAGCGGCGCGTACTGATCCTGGCCGATGGCCAGCGCAGCCTGGAGGCGCTGACCGCGATGCTGGGCGCCGACACGCCGCTGCACGTGGCCGCGCTGATCCGCGCCGGCTACCTGGGCCTGGCCGAAGAAGCCGACCCGCAACCGCGGCCTGCACACGCGCCAGCGGCGCCCACTACGCCCGCGCCCATCGCCACGCCCGCGCCTGCGGCGCACCGACGCTCGATGGTGGCCGCGCGTCTGTACCTGCTCGGCATGCTCGAACTGCAGCGCCATCCCGACGCCCTGCGCCTGCACGCCCAGCTGCAGCGCGCGGCCGACGATCACCTGGCCGTCCAAACCATGCGCGAGGCGCTGCAGCTGCTGCCGGCCCTGACCTCCACCGGCTACGTGCAGCGCATCGCCGACCGCCTGCGCGAGGTGCTGCCCGAGGACCACCTGCACGCGCTGGAGACGCCGACGCCCGCCGTCCCGACAGCCCTCAACCCGGCGGCTGGAAGTTGCGCTTCAGGCCCGCCCAGCACTGCTGGTAGTCACGCTGGCGGTGCGCGGCCTCCATCGCCTGACGCGTGGGCCGCAGCACCGCCCGCGTCTCGAACATGAAGGCCATCGTGTCGGTGATCACGTCCGGCTTGGACAGGTCCGCATGCGAGGCCTTCTCGAACGTGGCCGCATCCGGCCCGTGTCCGGTCATGCCGTTGTGCAGCGAGGCCCCGCCCGGCGCGAAGCCTTCGGCCTTGGCGTCGTAGGCGCCGTGCACCAGGCCCATGAACTCGCTGGCCACGTTGCGGTGGAACCACGGCGGGCGGAAGGTGTCCTGCGCCACCAGCCAGCGCGGCGGGAAGATCACGAAATCCAGATTGGCCGTGCCCGGCGTGTCGCTGGGCGAGGTCAGCACGGTGAAGATCGACGGATCGGGATGATCGAAGCTGATCGAGCCGATCGCATTGAAGCGACGCAGGTCGTAGCGGTACGGCGCCCCGTTGCCGTGCCAGGCGACCACGTCCAGCGGGCTGTGGCCGATGGGCGCGCGCCACAGATGGCCCTGGAACTTGGCGATCAGCTCGAAGTCGCCCTCGATGTCCTCGTAGGCGGCCACCGGCGTCTCGAAATCGCGCGGATTGGCCAGGCCGTTGGACCCGATCGGCCCCAGCTCGGGCAGGTGCAGCGGCGCACCGAAGTTCTCGCACACATAGCCGCGCGCCTGGCCGTCGGGCAGCGTCACCGCGAAGCGCACGCCGCGCGGGATCACCGCGACCTGCTGCGGCTCCAGCTCGATCACGCCGAACTCGGTGGCCAGCCGCAGCCGGCCCAGCTGCGGCACGATCAGCAGCTCGGCATCGGCATCGTAGAACCAGCGCCCCGCCATATCGCGGTTGGCCGCGTACAGATGGATGCCCACGCCGTGCTGCGCCTCGGCCGCGCCGTTGCCGGCCATGGTCAGCAGGCCTTCGACGAAGTCGGTCGGCGCCTCGGGCAACGGCAGCGGCGACCAGCGCAGCTGGTCCGGGCTGACCGGCCCCTGGCCGAAGCCGTTGTGGAAGTCCGGCGCCTGCTCGAACAACGTGAAGCCGCCATGCATCGCCGCCGGCCGGATCCGGTACAGCCAGCTGCGCCGGTTCTGTCCGCGCGGCGCGGTGAACGCCGTGCCCGACAGCTGCTCGGCATACAGCCCGAAGGCCACCTGCTGCGGCGAATTGCGCCCCACCGGCAGCGCCCCGGCGATCGCCTCGCTGGCGAACGCGTTGCCGAAGCCGGTCATGTATTGCGTCGAATTCATGGACCCACCCACCTGTCTACGTCTCGCGGCTCACTAAAGCCCCTCTCCCCCCGGGAGAGGGGTTGGGGTGAGGGTGCGTCCGGAGGCGAAATGCCAGATCGCCTCGACCACCGCCTCAACCTCCAACAACACCTCGTTGTCCCAGAACCGCAGCACGCGCCACCCCTGCGATTCAAGAAACGCCGTGCGTGCCGCATCGCGACCTTGCGAATGCTGGCCGCCATCCAGCTCGACGATCATCCTGCGCTCGATACAGCAGAAGTCCGCGATATAAGGCGGAATCGGATGCTGCCGCCGGAAGTTCAGTCCTTCCAGCTGACCACCGCTCAGCTGCTTCCAGAGCAGCCGCTCGGCATCGGTCATCTCGCGACGTAAGACGCGCGCGTAGCGCAGCGTCCGCGTCGGCAGCGGTGGCTCGATGCGTCCTGGCATGGGCAGACGTCCTGTCTGGAAGCTTGCTGGAAGCATAGCGTCGTTCGCCATCTGGACTTCGCCGGACCCTCACCCCAGCCCCTCTCCAACAGGGAGAGCAGCGCAAGACACGCCTTACAGCACGCCGCGCCGCATCTGGTCGCGCTCGATGCTTTCGAACAGCGCCTTGAAGTTGCCTTCGCCGAAGCCGTCGTTGCCCTTGCGCTGGATGATCTCGAAGAAGATCGGGCCGATCGCGTTCTGGGTGAAGATCTGCAGCAGCTTGCGCTTGCCGGTTTCCGGATCGGCGTCGATCAGGATCTTGTTGCGCGCCAGGCGCTCGACGTCCTCGCCGTGGTCCGGAATACGCTGGTCGATCACCTCGAAATAAGTCTCCGGCGTGTCCAGGAAGTCCACGCCCGCCGCGCGCATCTGCTCGACCGTGGCGTAGATGTCGTCGGTGAAGCAGGCGATGTGCTGGATGCCCTCGCCCTTGTAGGCGTCCAGGTATTCGTTGATCTGCGACTTGGGATCGGACGATTCGTTGAGCGGGATGCGCACCATGCCGTCCGGGGCGGTCATCGCCTTGGACAACAGGCCGGTCTTGGCGCCCTTGATGTCGAAGTAGCGGATCTCGCGGAAGTTGAACAGCCGCTCGTAGTAATCCGCCCACTGCGCCATGTTGCCCGGATAGAGGTTATGGGTCAGATGGTCGATGAAGGTCAGGCCGAAGCCCTTGGGCATGCGCTCGGCGTCCGGCAGCCACTCATAGTCTGGGTCGTGGATGGTGCCGGTGCTGTCGTAGCGGTCGACGATGTAGAGCATGCAGCCGCCGATGCCCTTGATCACCGGCGCGGCCACGGCCTTGGTCAGCTCGCGCGGGCCGATCTGCTCGGCGCCGTTCTTCAGCGCCTGCACGCGGGCCCATTCGGCCAGCTTGTTGACCCGGATGGCGAAGCCGCAGGCGCTCGGCCCGTGCTCGGCGGCGAAGTCGGCGGCGAAGGAATCCGGGTCCTCGTTGATCAGGAAGGTGCAGTCGTTCTGCCGATAGGTGCTGATGGCCCGGGTCTTGTGCCGCGCCACCTGGGTGAAGCCGAGCTTGCGGAAGTAGTCGTGCAGCTGGCCGCCCTGGCCGGCGGGGGCGGCGAATTCGACGAATTCGAAGCCGTCGATGCCCATTGGGTTGTCGAACGTGGCAACCTGCGGCTTGGTCTGCGGGGCCTGGATGGAGGGCTGGGCGCTCACGGACATTTCTCCCACCTTGCAAAGGACTTGGCGACAGCATAGTTTCATCTGAAACAAGCTGACAAGCCGCACCGCACCATGAAGCAGCCCGACCCATTGCCACCGGCCCAGCCGCTGACCCTGCAGCTGGAAACCTTCGTCCCCTACCAGCTGAGCGTGCTGTCCAACCGCGTCAGCCAGGCCATTTCCGCCGAGTACTACCGCCGCTTCGGCCTGGTGATGACCGAGTGGCGCACGATGTGCGTGCTCGGCCGCTATCCCGGCCTGTCCGCCGGCGAGGTGGCCGAGCAGACCGCGATGGACAAGGTGGCGGTCAGCCGCGCGGTGGCGCGCCTGCTCGAACGCGGCTTGGTCAGCCGCGACATCCATGGCGACGACCGCCGCCGCTCGGTACTGGCGCTGTCGGAGAAGGGCCGCGACCTGCACGACACCGTGGCCCCGCTGGTGCTCGAGTGCGAACGCCGCCTGCTCTCGGTCCTCGACGAGGCCGAGGTCGCCCAGCTGCACACGCTGATGCAGCGCCTGGCCGGCAGCGGCATGGACAACCTGCTGGCCGGGCTGAAGGACGCCCCGGTCAGCCCGGTGTCCTCGGCCGACCGCAACCCGCCGCTGGGCTGAGCGCGCGGCAACGCCGAGAACAAAACGCCGCGGTCTCCCGCGGCGTTTTTGTTTCAGAGGGCGCCGCGTGCGCCCCTGGGGCCTGATCGCGCGCTCACGGCGCGCAGCGGGTGTAGTCGAAGTCGATGCGCAGGGGTTTCCCATCCTGGCCCGGCCCTGCGATCCAGGCATTCAGGCGCTCGCCCTGGCGCCGATACTCGATCGTGTTGGGAAAATCGTGCGCGGGGTTGCCGAACCGGATCCAGCCCGGGCCGCTGGCCACCAGGGCGAACACCGTCGCCGCCTCGCCATTGGGCTGGACGCGCATCGCCAGGCCTTCGCCCTCGCGCACGATGCGCATGAACTCGAAGGACTGCGTCGTCTCGCCCTTGCCGGTCCGCGACACCCCGATCAGCTCGCCTCCGACAGGCGCCAGCCACGCTTCCTCGATGACCCGCCCAGCCTCGCCCCCGCACCAGCGACCTGACAGCCACGCCAGGTCGGGCGCAGCGGCCTGCGCAGCGCCCGACCACAGTCCCAACCCCACCACCATCATCGTCGCTGCCATCCGCATCTCGCACCCCCGTCCAGAAGATGAGGCGACCTTAGCGACGCTACGGCGGGCAAGGCTTGTAAAAACACGCGCGCGGCGGTTCGATGCCCAGCCATGGACTACGCCGAACACACGCCGCCGCCGGCGCTGCGCCGCTACGTGGACTGTCTGTGGGAGCTGCGCGACGCCACGCCCGACGCGGCCATCCAGACCGTGTACCCGGACGGGCGCTGCGAACTGCTGGCCGAGCTGGGCGTGCCCCTGCGCTTCCACGGGGCCGACGGACAGCTGCGGGCGGACCAGGCGTTCTGCTTCGCCGCGCAGCAACGCGGCCCCATCCGGCTGCAGGCCGCCGGCCAGGTGCATTGCATCGGCGTGCGCCTGACCGCGGCCGCCAGTGGACTGGTCGCCGGCGAACGCCTGCCGACCCTGCGCGAACAGGCCCCGGACCTGTACACGCTGGACGCTGCGTTCGCGCAGCGCTTCGCGCAGGCGACCCGCGCCAGCGTCAGCGCCGGGACGCAACAGCCGCTGTGGGATCTGCTGCAGGTCTACTGCGCCGGCTTCGCGCTGGACCCGCTGGCCGAACAGGCCGCCGCGCTGCTGGACGCCGCAGAGGGCGATCTGCGCATGACCGCACTGGCCGACCGGCTGGGCGTGTCCCTGCGCACGCTGCAGGCGCGCTTCCTCACGGCGGTCGGCCTGACGCCGAAGGAGTACGCGCGGGTGCGGCGCCTGCAGGGGCTGCTACGGACGCTGGACGGCGCGGCCTCGCCCATCGCCGAGGCCGCGGCGCAGCACGGCTACAGCGACCAGGCGCATGCCACCCACGACCTGACCCGATTCACCGGCATGACGCCGGCGCGGCTGGTGCGTGCGTTGCGCGGCGACCGCGATGGCGCCGATGCGATACGGCTGGCGGCCGCCTTCGTGCGTGGGCGCGCGGGCGCCTGAAGCACCCGCCTCCACCCAGACACGCCGCGGCGAGCTGAGCCGCCGCGGCGCCTTGCGGACCGGGGCTTACTTCACCCCGTGCATCAGCTTGTTGACCAGCGGGGCGATCAGGAACAGCGCCACGCCGAAGCAGGTGAGGATCCAGAACCCCATCGTATAGGCGTGCTGCGCCGAGGCCACGGTCATGCCGCCCTCGCCGCTGACCAGCCCGGCGAAGATGCCCGAGAGGTTGTTGCCGATGCCGGTGGACAGGAACCAGCCGCCCATGCCGAAGCCGACCAGGCGCACCGGCGCCAGCTTGGTCACCATCGACAGGCCGATCGGCGACAGGCACAGCTCGCCCACCGACTGCAGCACGTAGACCATGAACAAGGTCCAGAATGGGATCTTGCCGGCGTCGCTGACCAGGGTGGATAGGGCGAACATCAGCAGCAGGAAGGCCGAGCCGTTGAACAGCAGGCCAAGGCCGAACTTGCGCGGGATGGAAGGGTTGAAGCGCCCCATGCGCACCCACAGCCAGGCGATCAGCGGCGCCAGGGTGATGATGGCGATGGAGTTGACCGACTGGAACCACGCGGTCGGGAAGGTCCAGTCGCCGAACTGGCGGTTGACGATCTCATCTGCCAGGAAGGTGAAGCTGCTGCCGGCCTGTTCGAAAAAGCACCAGAACAGCACGTTGAACAGGAAGATGATCAGCATCGCGATCACGCGGTCGCGCTGGACCCGGCCCTCGCGGACGCCCTCGACCAGCAGCAGCACCGACAGCACGATGAACATCACGCCCAGCACCCAGGCCAGCGCGTTGGCGCCCATGGCCAGCAGGAAGTACACCACCGGCACGGCGAGCACGCAGCCCACCGCCACCAGCCAGGTGCGCCCCATGCCTTGCGCGTTGACCGGCGGCGTGCCGATGCCGCCCAGGCCGCGGCGGCCGATGTAGAACCACACCAGCGACACCAGCATGCCCACGCCCGAGGCGATGAACACCATCTTGTAGGACGGCATGGCCTGGGTACCGAAGACCTGCTCGGCCAGGTACTGGGTCAGCACCGGGGCGATCATCGCGCCGATGTTGATGCCCATGTAGAAGATGGTGAAGCCCGAATCGCGGCGCTCGTCCTTCAGCCCATAGAGCTTGCCGACCATGGTCGAGATGTTGGGCTTGAACAGGCCGTTGCCGACGATGATGGTCGACAGGCCCAGCTGGAACACCTGATGGTTGGGCACCGAGATCAGGAACAGGCCCGCGGCCATCACCACCGCGCCGAGCAGGATCGAGCGCTGATAGCCGATCACCCGGTCGGCGATGTAGCCGCCGAAGATCGCCGCCGCGTAGACCAGCGCCAGGTAGGCGCCGTAGGTGCGGCTGGCATCGGCCTGCCCGGACGCATCGCCGCCATAGAACTGCGCCACGATGTACAGGACCAGGGCCCAGCGGATGCCGTAGAAGGCAAAGCGCTCCCAGAACTCGGTCATGAACAGCATCCACAGCGGTCGCGGATGCCCCATCAGATTGTCGAACTTCGGCGGATCGCCATTGGCCGGCGACGCGGGCTCGAGCGTGGACCAGTTGGACTGGGCGGTCATGCGTCAGATTCCCCTCTTGAATCGTGCGTAGACAAAAAAACGCCCCGCGCGGGGGACGGCGCAGGATGGCCGCAGGCGGGTCATTGCGTCAAATGAAACCAATCGCGCCGGATTCAGGCTGACGGGCCTGTCAGCCCCACCACCGTGCGCACCTGGAACAGCTCGGGGAAGAACTCCAGCTCCAGCGCCTGCTTCAGAAACCCCACGCCCGAGGAGCCGCCGGTGCCGCGCTTGAAGCCGATCACGCGCATCACCGTGCGCATGTGGCGGAAGCGCCACAGCTGGAACTGCGTCTCCAGATCGACGAAGTCCTCGGCCAGCGAATACTCGCGCCAGTAGCGGTCGGTATCGGCATAGATGCGCTCGAACATCGGCAGCAGCGCCTCGTCGCGCACGTGCGCGTGGCTGAAGTCGCGCTCCAGGTGCTGGGCCGGCACCGCGTGGCCGAAGCGCGCCAGGTAGCGCAGGAATTCCTCGTACAGGCTCGGCGCCTCCAGCGCGGCGGCCAGCGCGCGCTGGCCGGCCGGGTCGTGCGAGAACACCTTGAGCATCGCCGCGTTCTTGTTGCCCAGCATGAACTCCAGCTGCCGGTACTGCAGCGACTGGAAGCCCGAGGACGGGCCGAGCACATCGCGGAAGCCCATGTATTCCGAAGGCGTCAGCGTCTCCAGCACCGACCACTGCTCGGTCAGCTGGCGCAGCACCTGCTTGGCGCGCGCCAGCACCTTGCGCGTCTGCCAGACCTCGTCGCGCCGCAGGTGGCCGATGGCCGCGCTCAGCTCGTGGATCATCAGCTTCATCCACAGCTCGGAAACCTGGTGCTGGACGATGAACAGCATCTCGTCGTGATGCGGCGGCGCCGACAGCGGCTGCTGCGCGGCCAGCAGCTGGTCCAGGCGCAGATAGCCGCCATAGGTGGTGCGACCGGCCAGGTCGGTGTGGATGCCGTCTTCCAGCGGCCGCTGGTTGTCCTGGATCTGCATGCGTTCGGCCATCCCGAGGGGAGCGGCATGGTAGCGCCCGCGCCGCCCGGCATCGCCGGATGTCGCGGTGTCGCGGCCGATGGCTGTCATGCAATTTACTCAGGCTTCGTTCATAGTCCGGACGCGGGCCGGCGGAACCGGGCCCCATCCCCCGAAGCCTTGCCATGGAGAAGCCGTCGATGACGACGCGTTGGTCGCGCCTGCTGGCGCTTGCGATGTTGGGCCTGGGCGGCGCGCAGTGCGCGCAGGCGCAGGTGGTGATCAGCCAAGTCTATGGCGGCGGCGGCAACAGCGGCGCCACCTACACCAACGACTTCATCGAGCTGCACAACACCGGCACCGCCGCGGTGGACCTGTCCGGCTACAGCGTGCAGTACGCCAGCGCCAGCGGTACCAGCTGGGCGGTCACCGCGCTGAGCGGCAGCCTGCCCGCGGGCGGCTACTACCTGGTGCAGGAGGCCAAGGGCAGCGGCGGCAGCATCGCCCTGCCCACGCCGGATGCCAGCGGCGGCATCGCCATGTCCGGCACCGCCGGCAAGGTCGCCCTGGTGGCCAGCGCCACCGCGCTCAGCGGCGCCTGCCCGAGCGGGGCGGTGGATCTGGTCGGCTTCGGCGGCACGGCCAGCTGTTACGAGGGCAGCGGCCCCACGCCGGCGCCGAGCAACACCCTGGCGGTGCTGCGCGCCGGCGACGGCTGCACCGACGGCAACGACAACGCCACCGATTTCGCCACCGGCGCGCCGACCCCGCGCAACCGCGCCAGCGCCGCCGTGATCTGCGGCGCGGCCGGCACGCCGGTGCTGTCCATCGCCGACGCCTCGGGCGATGAGGGCGCCGGCCCGCTGGTGTTCACCCTGACCCTGAGCCAGCCGGCGCCGTCCGGCGGCATCGCGGTGGACTACGCCACGGCCGACGGCACCGCCACGGCCGGCAGCGACTACGTCGCCAGCAGCGGCCGCGTCACCCTCGCCGCAGGCCAGACCAGCGCCACGGTGTCCATCGCCCTCATCGACGACAGCGTCACCGAGGCCGACGAGACCTTCAGCCTCACCCTGTCCAACCTGTCCGGCGCGGCGCTGCTGGGCACGGCCAAGGCCACCGGCACCATCGTCAACGACGATCTGTCGCTGACCGCCATCCACGACATCCAGGGCGCGGGCATCGAGTCGCCGCGCAAGGGCGCGCTGGTCTACACCACCGGCATCGTCACCGCGGTCAAGAACGTCGGCTTCTGGATCCAGACGCCCGACGCCGAGGTCGACAGCGACCCGGCCACCTCCGAGGGCCTGTACGTCTACACCGGCAGCACGCGCCCGGCCGCGGCCGTGGTCGGCAACCTGGTGCGCGTGTCCGGCACGGTGCAGGAGTACGTGCCCAGCGCCGATCCCTACCAGCGCCCGCTGACCGAACTCAGCGGCGGCGTCACCGCCACGCTGCTGGCCAGCGGCCAGGCGCTGCCGGCGCCGATCGCGCTGGACGCCTCGATGCTTACCGCCGGCGGCGGCCTGGACCAACTGGAGCGCTTCGAAGGCATGCGCGTGACCGTGCCGCAGCTGCGCGTGGTCGGCCCGACCGGCGGCTTCACCAACGAAGTCAACGCCACCGGCACCACCGACGGCCAGTTCTACGCGGTCATCGGCGACACCGCCCGTCCGTTCCGCGAGCCGGGCATCGAGGCGCCCACGCCGGTCTCCGGCGCCATCCCGCAGTGGGACGGCAATCCGGAAATCCTGACCATCGACAGCGACACGCTGGGCGGCGCCAGCACCGCGCTGGACCTGGCCGCCGGCGCGGTGGTCAGCGGCCTGACCGGCCCGCTGGACTACAGCTATCGCCACTACGTGATCGTGCGCGACCCGAGCGTGGCGGTGGACACCGTCGCCGGCCCGGGGCCGACCCCGGCGCGCGCGCCCAACGCCAACGAGTTCACCGTGGCCGGCTACAACATGGAGCGCTTCTTCGACACCACCGCCGACGGCAACGGCGCCCCGACGCTGACGCCCTCGGCCTTTGCCAACCGCCTGTCCAAGGCCTCGGTCGCCATCCGCGACTATCTGCGCCTGCCCGACATCCTGGCGGTGGTGGAGATGGAGAACCTGGCCACGCTGCAGAAGGTGGCCGACAAGGTCAACGCCGACGCGGTGGCGCAGGGCCTGGCCGATCCGCAGTACGTGCCCTACCTGAAGGAAGGCAACGATGTGGGCGGCATCGACGTGGGCTTCCTGGTCAAGACCGCCACGGTCGGCGCCAGCGTGGCGCGCGTGGAGGTCTCCGGCGTGACCCAGTACGGCAAGGACACCACCTGGACCGAGCCCTCCGGCGCCACCAGCCTGCTCAACGACCGCCCGCCGTTGGCGCTGGATGCGGTAGTGCACTGGGCCGATGGCCGCAGCTTCCCGATCACCGTGATCGCCGTGCATCAGCGCTCGCTCAACGGCGCCGACACCCTCGATGCCGCCGGTGAGCGCGTGCGCGCCAAGCGCCAGGCGCAGGCGGTGTTCCTGGCCGACCTGATCCAGGGTCTGCAGACCGACAATCCGGAGCGTCGCATCACCGTGCTGGGCGACTTCAACGCCTTCCAGTTCAACGACGGCTACGTCGATGCGCTGGGCACCATCACCGGGCTGCCCAGCCCCGATGCGCAGACCCTGGTGCCCGGCGACGGCGCCGACCTGGTCAATCCGGACCTGACCAACCTGGGCGAACTGCTCGCCGCCGGCCAGAACTACTCCTACACCTTCGGCGGCAGCGCGCAGACGCTGGACCATGTGCTGGTCAACGACGCGCTGGTGCTGGCGACCACCGCCTTCGGCATGGACCACGCGCGCATCAACGCCGATTTCCCGGAAGTGGCGCGCAACGATGCGACCTCGCCGGCCCGCCTGTCCGACCACGATCCGGTGGTGGCCTACTTCGAACTGGCGCCCAAGGCCGACCTGGCGATCGCCGCCACGGCCGACGCCGCCAGCGTCGTCGCCGGCCAGCCGCTGCACTACACGGTGAACGTGCGCAACAACGGGCCCGAAGGCGCCAACGCCCCGGGCGTGGGCTTCTCCCTGGCCGGCGCGCTGCCGGACATGACGGTCGTCGCGCCGGCCGGCTGGAGCTGCGATGCGGCGCAGGTGGCCGACGGCATGACCTCGGTGGCCTGCAACAGCGCCACGCTGGACAACGCCGCGACGGCCGACTTCAGCGTCAGTGCGACCTCGGTGGCCAGCCAGTCCGGTACCGGCGTCACCCTGGCCGTGGCCGCGACCTCGCAGACCTTCGACCCGGACAGCAGCAACAACCAGGCCGTGGCCCAGGTGCAGGTGACCGCGCCGCCGACCGCCGATGTGTCGGTGTCCGTCGAAGGCTCGGCCAGCATCCGCGCCCCGCAGTTCTACACGCGCTATGTGGTGCATGTGGCCAACGCCGGCCAGCCGGCGGCCAATGCGCAGGTGCTGATCGAAGGCAATACGCTGAACGTGCTGACGCTGATCGATCCGCCGCGCGGCTGGAGCTGCCGGCGCGAGGGCTCGCTGCGCAATACCCAGCTGCGCTGCGTCACGCGCACGCCGCTGGCCGATGGCGCGCAGGCGGCGTTCCCGCTGTGGGTGACCACGGGCACGGCGCGGCGCGGATCCACGGTCCAGCTCGACGCGCGGGTGTCCACCACCTCGACCGAGCGCGACACGTCCAACAACGGCACACGGTTTTCCACCGCGGTCAGGTAAGCGGGACGACACATCCCGGCAAAAACCCACGCGGCCCTTGATGGGCCGCGTTTTTTTGCGTGAAACGGGGTGAACGGGAACCGGTTGCTGCTGCGCTGCATGAAGGAAAAGCCGCACCGGGTCATTACCATGGCGCGGCTATGATGAAGTCCTCATTCCGCAAGACCGACGATGCCATGTCCCTGGCAGCCAGTTTCCAGATCGAATTCCTGCAGTACCTCAACCCCGACGGCACTTCCAACGGGCGCCCCCTGCCCGAACTGGCCAAGGACACCGGCCGGCTGGTCGAGCTGTTCAAGCAGATGCTGTTCGTGCGCGTGTTCGACACCAAGTCCATCGCGCTGCAGCGCACCGGCAAGCTGGGCACCTATGCCTCGTGCCTGGGCCACGAGGCCACGCACGTGGGCATCGGCGCGTCCATGCGCCCGCAGGACGTGTTCGCGCCCAGCTATCGCGAGTACGGCGCGCAGTTCATGCGCGGGGTGAAGCCGCGCGAGGTGCTGCTGTACTGGGGCGGCGACGAGCGCGGCAACGATTTCGAAGTCCCGCGCCAGGACTTCTCCTGGTCGGTGCCGATCTCCACCCAATGCCTGCACGCGGCCGGCGCGGCGCTGGCGTTCAAGCTGCGCGGCGAAGACCGCGTGGCGGTGAGCACCTGCGGTGACGGCGGTTCGTCCAAAACCGATTTCTACGCCGCGCTCAATTCGGCCGGCGCCTACCAGCTGCCGCTGGTGCTGGGCGTGGTCAACAACGGCTGGGCCATCTCGGTCCCGCGCTCGGCGCAGACCGGTGCGCAAACCCTGGCGCAGAAGGGCCTGGCCGGCGGCCTGTTCTGCCTCCAGGTGGACGGCAACGACCTGATCGCCGTGCTCGATGCGATGGACCAGGCCATGCAGCGCGCGCGCAGCGGCCAGGGCGGCACGGTGCTGGAGTTCGTCACCTATCGCCTGTCCGACCACACCACCGCCGACGATGCGCGTCGCTACCGCGACGAGGCCGAGGTCAAGGCCGCCTGGGAACGCGACCCGATCCCGCGCATGCGCGCCTGGCTGACCGCGCAGGGCTTGTGGGACGAGGAACAGGAAAGCGCCTGGAAGGCCGAGTGTGGGCAGCGCGTGGACGAAGAGGTCAACGCGTATCTGGCCACCCCGGTGCAGCCGGTGGAGGCGATGTTCGATTACCTCTACGCCGACCCGCCGCCGGAACTGTTGAAGCAGCGCGCCGACGCCATCGCCCGGGAGCAGCGCCATGGATGAGCACAAGCCGATGCCCGCGCACGAAGCGACCAGCGAGACCCACGCGATGCCGACCGTCGAGACCCCGGCGGCCACGCCGATCACCCTGATCGAAGCCATCACCCAAGCCCTGGCCTGGGAAATCACCCACGATCCCACCGTGGTGGTGTTGGGCGAGGACGTGGGCGTCAACGGCGGCGTGTTCCGCGCCACCGCCGGGCTGCAGAAGCGCTTCGGCGCCCAGCGCATCCTGGACACGCCGCTGGACGAGACCACCATCGCCGGCCTGAGCGTGGGCATGGCTGCGCAGGGTCTCAAGCCGGTGGCCGAGGCGCAGTTCGACGGCTTCGTCTACCCGATGGTCGACCACTTGGTCTGCCACGCCGCCCGCCTGCGCTACCGCACCCGCGGGCGCCTGCACTGCCCGATGGTGCTGCGCGTACCGTGGGGCGGTGGCATCCGCGCGCCCGAGCACCACTCCGAGGCCAACGAATCCATCTTCACCAACGTGCCCGGCCTGCGCGTGGTCATGCCGTCCTCGCCGCAGCGCGCCTATGGCCTGCTGCTGGCGGCGATCCGCGACCCGGATCCGGTGATCTACATGGAGCCCAAGCGCATCTACCGCCAGTACAAGGAGCGCGTGCCCGACGACGGCGAGGCGCTGCCGCTGGACGTGTGCTTCGTGCTGCGCGACGGCTCGGATGTGACGCTGGTGAGCTGGGGCGCGCAGGTCAAGGAAGCGCTGGAGGCGGCCGACCAGCTCGCCGCCGAGGGCATCAGCGCCGAGGTGATCGACGTGGCCACGCTGACCCCGCTGGACTTCGACACCATCGCCGAGTCGGTGGCCAAGACCGGGCGCTGCGTGATCGTGCATGAGGCGCCGCGCACGGCGGGCTTTGGCGCGGAGATCGCCGCGCGCCTGGCCGAGGAATGCATGTACGACCTGCTGGCCCCGGTCGAACGCGTCACCGGGCCGGACACGCACATGCCGCTGTTCCGCCTGGAGATGAAGTACATGCCCAGCGCCCAGCGCGTGGTCGAGGCGGCCAAGCGCACGCTGGCACGCGGCTGACATGCGGCGCGCGCGCGTGCTGACCCGCCACCGCGCGCCCGACCGCGTGCCGGTGCGCGTGGCCCGGGGCGAGCGCGCGGTGCTGGGCGAGCACGACCACGAGTGGCCCGACTTCGTCTGGGCCACCCTGGCCCAGGGCCTGGGCGGCTGGATGCCGGCCGATGTGTTCCGCATCGACGAGGCCGGCGCCACCGCCCAGCAGGACTACGACACGCGCGAACTCGACGCCGACCCGGGCGATGTGATCACGCTGGAACGCCAACACGCCGGCTGGTGGTGGGCGCACGATGCACAGGGACGCAGCGGCTGGATCCCGGACCGCGCCATCGAATTGATTCAAGAGAGTTGACCATGACCGAGAGCAAGACCTTCCACCTCCCCGACCTGGGCGAGGGCCTGCCCGATGCGACCATTGTGGAATGGTTCGTCAAGGAGGGCGACGTGGTGCGCCTGGACGAACCGCTGGTGTCGATGGAGACGGCCAAGGCCGTGGTCGAGGTGCCCTCGCCGGTGTCGGGCAAGGTGCTCAGGCTGGCCGGCGCCGCCGGCGAGGTGGTGGTGACCGGCGCGATGCTGGCCCAGTTCGAACCCGATCCCAACCTGCCCCAGCGCGCCGAAGGCCAGGACACCGGCCATCACCACGGCCCGCCCAAGCCCGCCGCGCCTGCCGCGGCCGCCAGGCCCGCGCCGGTCCCCACGCCGACGCCCGCGGTGGAGAGCTTCGACCATGAGCGCGACGATGCCGGCACGGTGGTCGGCGCGATGCAGTCCTCCGACGCGGTCCAGGCCGAGGCCGCGATCGCCGTGGGCGGCGTCAAGGCGATGCCGGCGGTACGCGCGATGGCGCGCAAGCTGGGCGTGGACCTGGCACGCGTGCGCGCCACCGGCGCCGAGGGCGTGGTCACCATGGCCGACGTCAAGCAGGCCGCCGCCGATGCTTCGCTGCTGCTCCCCGCGCCCACCGGGAGCGCGGCCGGGGGTGCGAGTGCAGCCGCCAGAGCGAGCACCGCACGTCCCGAACCCGCACCCCAGGGAGAGCGGGGCTCGGACCGCGCGCGCACCGCGCTGTCGGCCAGCGGCAAGCCGATGCGCACCTCGCCCCCGGGCAGCGGCGCCAGCGGCCAGCCCGAGCCGCTCAAGGGCGTGCGTCGCAACATGGCGCGGGTCATGGCCGACGCGCACGCCAAGGTCGTGGCGACCACGCTCAACGACGACGCCGACATCCAGGCCTGGGCGCCGGGCCAGGACGTCACCGCGCGTCTGGTGCGCGGCCTCGTCGCCGCCTGCCGCGCGGTGCCGGCGATGAACGCCTGGTTCGACGGCGAGGCGCTGACCCGGACCCTGCACCCGCACGTGGACGTGGGCATCGCGGTGGACACCGACGACGGCCTGTTCGTGCCCGCCCTGCGCAATGCCGACATCCTGGACGCGCGCGGCGTGCGCGAAGGCGTCAACCGCCTGCGCACCCAGGTGCAGGAGCGCTCGATCCCGGCCAGCGAACTGACCGGCTACACCATCTCGCTGTCCAACTTCGGCATGTTCGCCGGTCGCTACGCCACCCCGATCGTGGTGCCGCCGTGCGTGGCCATCGTCGCGGCCGGGCGCGCCCGCTTCCAGATGACGCCGGTGATGGGCGGCTTCGAATCGCACAAGGTCATCCCGCTGTCGGTGACCTTCGACCACCGCGCCTGCACCGGTGGCGAAGCCGCCCGCTTCCTGCGCGCGCTGATCGACGACCTGGCGCTGGCGGACTGAGCCGCGGCGCCAGGCGACATCGCCCAGGCCGCGACGGGCGTCCTGGCCTGGGCGCGCATGGACCTCAGCGGATGGACGATGGCGGCATGGCGCCTCAGAATGCCGCCACCGACCACGTGTAATGACGCCGGATGTCATCAGGCCCGTCCTGCTCCATCCGCCCCTCAGGACGCCCCATCGTGAACATGAAGCTCAAGCTGGAATTCCCTCCGACGCCGGAATTCGCCGAACGGCACGCCGCCAACATCGTCGCTGCCACCAAGGACGTGGACGGGACCGTCCTGGATTACAGCCTGGACTCCTTGCACCACGTCGACCGCATCCTGCAGCAGATGCACGACGACGGCCTGCCCGCCGACCGCATTCCCTCCACGCTGTTCCGCTTCGGCTGCTACATCGGCGAAGTCGCCCTACGCGAGCATCCTGCCGCCTGGGTCGATCCGGCGCGCTTCGTGCCCGAATCCTCGCTGTCGTTCTTCCCCTTCATCGTGCTGCGCTTCCCGAACCAGGCCATCTGGGCGCCGATCAACCTGGCTTTCCAGAAAGTGGAGTTGGGCGAGCAGAAGAGCGTGCATTTCTCGTGCGTGGCGCAGCTGGACTCGGTGCTCAGACCGGCGTGAGCTGATCACGAAACGTGCAGGCGCAGGCGGGATAGGCCTGCTGCGACGCTGGCGAACGCTGAGAGGGACCCATCGCGCGCGGATGCGATCGCCCACAGAGATTCGGCCGCAAGTCCGTGGCCTTCGCCCTGTCGCCCCCGTACAACAGTGCGCGCTGGCGGCCTTGGCCCCGGTTGGGGGACGGGACGTTGCACGCGCGCGTCTGGCCCGGTCAGACTCGCCCCCTGCCTCTCACGGGAGATCCCATGCAACTTCGCGCACTCCTGCTCATCGCCTGCGGCGCCCTGGCCTGCGGCGGCGCCGCGGCCCAGTCCCAGGCCGACACTTCGCTGGCCGCGCTCTACCAGGCCGACCAGGCCGAACGCGGCCAAGTGCGGGCCCTGACCGATCCAGTCGCGCTGAAATCCGCCGCCAAGGCGATGGCCGAGCACGACGCACAGCGCCGCGAACAGGTGCGCGCGATGATCCGGGCCGGCGCGCTGCACAGCGCCGACGATTACCGCATGGCGGCCACCATCTTCCAGCACGGCCTGACCGGCGAGGACTACGCCCTGGCGCACGCGCTGGCGATGCTGGGCAACACTCTGGCGCCGGACGATGCGCAGCTGCGCTGGCTGGCCGCGGCCACGACCGATCGCTGGCTGCTCTCGCGGCAGCCCGAGCAGTGGTACGGCACCCAGCCCGTCTGCGATGCGCGCGCCACGCCACCCACCTGCACGCTGGCGGTGCGCGAGGGCGCGGTCAGCGACCAGGAGCGCGCGGCCGCCGGCATCGCCCCGCTGGCCCAGCTGCGGGCGGAAAACGCCGCACGCGAACAGGCGCTGCGCAAGCGCCTGCCCTGATCGCCCTCGCGCCGCGCGCGCGGAGGAAAGCGCGCTGCTCGAACGTGTCCGCACCCAAAGCGATCAGCAGAGCCGCTTCGAGCCTGCTGCGCCTTCGACTCGAAAGACTTGGCAAGACCGTCGTTCCCGCGAAAGCGGGAACCCATGGACGTCAGCGCTTGGCTTCAAATCTCCTGAGTTCCCGCTCTCACGGGAACCACAGCAGGGGCGTAACGATTGGCCCCAGGCGCGAAACGTCCAGGCGGCGTGTGCCACAGCGCTCGACGCGCCTCGCCGCAACCAGCGCTCGCCGTCAGGCGACCTCAGTCGCCGTCGTACAGATCCTCGCCCGCATCCGCGGCAGCCGCACCATCGCGCCCGCGCGGCCGCGCATTGCGGTTGCCCGGCTTGCGCAGCAGTTCGACATAGAACTGCACGGCGCCGGCCGCGACATGCTGGTCGATGGCGCGGATGAGTTCGGTCAGCGGCAGCGGCTGCGCGCCCGCCTCGTCCTGGCCGAAGCGCGCATCGAAGTCCCAGATGTCCGCGCCGGCCGGCAAGGGCTTGCGACGCTCGCGCTTGAGGTACTTGCGGATGTCGTGCTTGGCCGCCTCCAGCAGGCGCTCGGGATGCCGGCCTTCGATATCCAGGTGGTAGGTCTTGCGCATGGCGTGGTCCACGGGAGGGCCGGGCATTGTGAGGCCACCACGGGCCATTGCGCGAATGCCGCGCTCATCGCCACCGCCCCGGCGCTCACCGGCACAGGCGCATCATGGGCGTTTTCAAACAGGAGCACGAGGCGATGAACACTTCCAGCCTGCAGGGTCTGCGCGTGCTGGTGGCCGGCGGCAGCCGCGGCATCGGCCTGGCCATCGCGCAGGGCTGCGCCGCGGCCGGCGCCCAGCTGTCGATCTGCGCGCGCGGCCAGGCGCCGCTGCAGGCCGCGGTGGCCGATCTTTCCCGGCATGGCCTGACCGTGCACGCCCTGCCTTGCGACCTGTCCGATCCCGCGCAGATCGCGGCCTGGATCGAGGCCGCGGCCGGCGCGCTTGGCGGCATCGACGTGCTGATCAACAACGCCTCCGGCTACGGTCACGGCAGCGACGACGCCAGCTGGCAGGCCGGCTTCGACGTCGACCTGATGTCCGCCGTGCGCAGCACGCGCCTGGCCCTGCCGCATCTGCGCCGCAGCGCCTCCCCGAGCATCCTCAACATCTCCTCGATCAACGGCCAGGTGCCCACGCCGCGCGCGGCTGCCTACTCCACCGCCAAGGCGGCGCTGAACTACTACACGCTGACCCTGGCCACCGAACTGGCGCGCGAGAAGATCCGCGTCAACGCCATCGCGCCAGGCTCCATCGAGTTCCCCGGCGGCCTGTGGGAGCAGCGCCGCACCCGGGAGCCGGCGCTGTACACGCGCATCCGCGAGCGCATCCCGTTCGGCGAGTTCGGTGCGGTGGAGGACATCGCCAACGCCGCCGTCTTCCTGGCCTCGCCTGCGGCGCGCTGGATTACCGGCCAGATCCTGGCCGTCGACGGCGGCCAGTCGCTGGGCGCTTAGATACGCGTACTTATCCTTCGATCGCGCGGACGACCGCGATCAGCAACAGTCCCGCGCCTGTGATCGATAACAGTCGCGAGGCCAAAGGCATGCGCGGCACCAGGCCCTGTGCGAAGGCTTCATGAATCTGCCCCAGGCGCATGTTCAACAGCCCCCGCCGTCGATCTAGTGGGCGCTCGATCCAGAGCGACGCAGCGAAGCACGCCAGCGCAGCAGGCTGCAGCGCGCTGGTGGTCCGTACGCCCAATATGCCCAGCACCATCAATGTCCCGACCACCGCGATGGCCATCCAGAAGGCCGCCACATCGGAACCGCGCGCCAGACTCCATCGCGCGCGCCAACCTGTCATCTGCCTGCCCTTGGTCATCCTTGAGTTCCCTTGATGCGACAAGGCTCGATCCTGCCCACATGAAGTCGCCGCCAGGTGTCACTGCCGCCACGGCTTGCAACACTCACCGCCGCTCCCGATCCAACCAGCAGGCCAGCCCCTGCGCATTGAGCTCGATGTCCATCGCCAGCGCGCGTTCGATCTGCGCATCCTCGAGCGGCACCTGCGCCGCGCGGGCACGCTGCAGGTACAGCGTCGCCAGAGCCTCGAGCAGCTTCGCGTGGCGGTCGGGCTTGCCATCGGCGTCGCGTCCCAGGGCCTCCATCGCATTGATCTGCTCGTACAGATCCTGCGCCAGCTTCTCGACCTCGGCGTAGCTGGAGCCGACGCGGTCGTAGTGGGTCAGATACATGCCTTGCGGCTCGTAGGCGAGCATCCGCGCGATCGACTGCTTGAGCGCTTCGGGCTCGAACTGCACCGGCGAACTGGTCGGCAGGATGAAGGGCCCCTGCGGTCCGTCCAGCTCGCGATAGGACAGGCCGAAGGTGTCGCCGGTAAACCAGCACGCACTGCGCGCGTCCCAGACGCAGTAGTGATGCCGGGCGTGACCGGGTGTATCCAGGCACAGCAGCGGGCGGCCGTTGTGGTCGACCACATGGCCGTCCTCGGCCACCACCACACGCGACTCCGGCACCGGCTGCACCTGGCCGTAGCTGCGCTCGATCTCCTCGGCGCCGTACACCGCGGTGGCGCCGGCGATGATGCGCGAGGGATCGATCAGATGCGGCGCCGCGCGCGGATGCGCGACGACCCGGGCGTTGGGCAGATGCTGCAGCAGCAGGCCAGCACCGCCGGCGTGGTCCAGATGGATGTGCGTGACCAGCAGCCAGTCGATGTCGGCCGGCGTCAGCCCGGCCCGCGCGATCGCCTGCAGCAGCAGCGGCACCGAATGGTTGGTGCCGCAATCGACGAACGCGCCGCGCCCGTGTTCGACGATGAGATAGCATGCGTCGAAGTGGTCGCGCTGGAAGGCGGTGTCGACCGTGTGGATGCCGTGCTGGCTCATGGCGTGCGCGCCGAATCGGAAAGATGCGGCGATTCTAGGCAGCGCCCCGTGCATGCACGATGCGGCCTTGGTCGCAAGGTCCCAGCGCGCGCGCTAGGCCTGCGCCGCGGCCTCGCGCAGCGCGGCCAGCGCGGCCAGCACTTCGTCGGCGGGAACGCGCAGCTCGACATCGGCCGCCGGCAGCGCGTCGGCGGAGCTCGCCTCCTTCATCGCCGCCACGCGCAGCCCCGCATCGCGCGGCGCGTCGAAGCCACGGCTCTGCACCAGCACCTGGCCCTGCGCATCGGAGAGCTTGAAGTAGAACTTGCCGTCGGCCTCGCGGTACTGCTTGAACACCGGCAAGGCCGCCTTCGGCGCCGTCTGCGCCTGCACCGTGCTCACCGAGGACAGGTCGCGCAGCCCGATCGCATCGCGCAGTTCGCCCAGGAACGGCGTGGCGTACTTGGCCCGCAGCCGCTGCGCGCCGTCGCGCAGGATCTCCTCGATGCGCGCCGGCTTGGCGATCAGCGTCTCGTAGCGCTCGCGCAGCGGCGCCACCTCGCGCTCGACGCGCTCGAACAGGCGCTGCTTGGCATCGCCCCAGCCGATGCCTTCGGCATAGGCCTGGGCGAAGTCGGCCGTTTCCTCGGCCGAGGCGAAGGCCTGGTAGAGCTGGAACAGCGGCGAGCCCTCGGTGTCCTTGGCCTCGCCCGGCGCGCGCGAGTCGGTGAGGATGGAGAAGATCAGCTTCTTCAGCTCGGCCGGCGGCGCGAACAGCGGGATCGTGTTGCCATAGCTCTTGCTCATCTTGCGGCCATCCAGGCCGGGCAAGGTGGCCACGTGGTTGTCGATCAGCGCCTCGGGCAGGGTGAAGTACTCGCGGCCATAGACGTGGTTGAAGCGCTGGCCGAAATCGCGCGCCATCTCGATGTGCTGGATCTGGTCGCGTCCCACCGGCACCTGGTGCGCGTTGAACAGCAGGATGTCGGCGGCCATCAGCACCGGATACATGAACAGGCCCGCGGTCACGCCCGCATCCGGGTCCTCGCCATCGGCCACGTTCTTGTCCACCGCCGCCTTGTAGGCATGGGCGCGGTTGAGGATGCCCTTGCCGGCCACGCAGGTCAGGAGCCAGGTCAGCTCGGAGATCTCGGGGATGTCGCTCTGCCGGTAGAACCACACCTTGTCCGGCTCCAGCCCGGCGGCCAGCCAGGTCGCGGCGATCTCCAGCGTCGAGCGCTGCGTGCGCGCCGGGTCCTGCGCCTTGATCAGGCTGTGCAGGTCGGCCAGGAAGTAGAAGCTCTCCGTGTCGGCGGCGCGGCTGGCGGCGATGGCCGGGCGGACCGCGCCCACGTAGTTGCCCAGGTGGGGCGTGCCGGAAGTGGTGATGCCGGTCAGGACGCGGGTGCTCATGCGAAGGCGATGCGGTGGCAAGCGGGCCGTCCAGTTTACCCGCCCGCGGCGACTGCCCGGCCCAAGCGGCGGCCTGCCCGTCGCACGTGCCAACACGGCCGCAAACGACAACGGGCCCGCGAGGGGCCCGTTGCCTGATCAAGCTGCGCCTGAGAAAGATCAGTGGCGCTCGTCAAGCGAACGCTCGAAGGCGTTCACTTCCTTCTGTGCGCGGTCGCGGTCCCAGCCGTAGCGCTCCTGCAGCTTGCCGGCCAGGTACTCGGCGTTGCCCTCGGCCACGTCGAACACGTCGTCGGTCAGGTCGCCCCACTTGGCCTGGGCCTTGCCTTTGAGCTGCTTCCAGTTGCCGGCGATGATGTCCTTGTTCATGCGTTCACCTCATGGTTTCAACACGGCGGATCGATGCCGTGCGGGCAGCCTGCCCGGCGGCGTGTTGCGCGCGCATGAGCCGCGCGTGGAGGGGTCGTTAGCGCACCGCGCCTGTCGCACCTGTCACCGGCGCGCACGAACAAAGAAGCCGGCTTGCGCCGGCTTCCTTGTTGAATCGTTTGAACGCTGCAGCGGGATTACTTGGTCCCGGTGCCGCCGGTCTTGTCGGCGGAATCTTCCATCTTGCTGCCGACCTTCTGGACGTCCTTGCCGGCGCCCTTGACGGTGTTGCAGGCAGCCAGCGAACCGGCGAAGAAAACGGACAGCACCAGCAGGCAGATCGTGCGCTTCATTGGGAATTCTCCGAAGTTGGTTTCCCGGCTTTCCCCTTTGGAAAACCTTGATGTGAAGGCTGCCGAGCGCCTCGTCGAAACTGCGTGAACACGCTGAACAGCGGTCAGCTTCGGTTGCACAAGGCGCCCGTTCGGCCTTGCGGGAGATGGTGCCGCTTGTCCGAATCGAACGGACGACCTACCGCTTACAAGGCGGTTGCTCTACCTGCTGAGCTAAAGCGGCGATGATGCGTCGCGGCGCATTCTAGCCGCTGGCGCGTGCGCAGTCCTGCGCCACGGCGCGCGCGGCCCCGGCCTGGCCCTGCAGCGCGGTCGCCGGCGCGCTGGCGCGCACGTCGAGCCACCACTGCACCGGGCCCTCGGGACCCACCGCCTCCATGCGCGCATCGAAGCCGGCCGCCTCCAGGTCGCGCTGGCGGCGCTGGGCGGCCTCGCGCGTGCTGTAGCGGCCCAGCGCCACGCCCGAGGACGGCCCGTTGGAGATCACCATCAGGTCGTCGAAGCCGGCGGCCGTGATCCGCCGGGCCATGTCCTCGGCCGCGGCGCGATCGGCGAACGGCGCCATCACCGAGTAGGCGCGGGCCGGCTGGTTCTGGCTGCGCAGCCTGGCCGACGCGGGCGCCGGCTTGAGCCGGCCCTGGGCGGCGCGCGCCTCGGCCTCGCTGTCGAACGGACCCAGCGCCGTGCAGGCCAGCGGCGCCGGCTTGGGCGGCGGTTCCGGCGCAAGCGCAGGCGCGGGCGCGGCGACGGGCTTGGGCGGCGCGACCGGCTTGGCCTGCGGCGCCGGCGTCGCGGGCACGGCCGTGCTCGGCTTGGCCTCGACCAGCTGCGGCGACGGCGGCGCCTCGACCGCCGGGCGGCCGGCCGTGGCGCGACGCGCCTGGGCCAGCTGCTGCGGGGTGGGCGTCTCCAGCAAGGGCAGGCCATCGACCTGCGCGGTCGGCACCGGCGCCGGCGACGACGGCGCCATCAGCCACCACGCGGCGACGCCGAGGTTGAGGACGACCAGCAACAGGATCAGGGCACGAATGAGCATGGCGCGGGATTCTATCGGTCCGGCACGGCGCAGACCCCGGCCCACACGGCCAGGCCTTCCAGCACCAGGCTGTCGATGCGCTGCGCCTGCGGCAGCAGCGCCGCCAACGGGGCGCTGCCGCCGCCATGCAGCAGCAGCGACGGCGTCTGGCCCAGGCGCTGGGCCCCCTGCGCCAGGCTGCGTTCGATCAGGGCCACGGCCGCACCGTCGCAACCGGAGGTCAGGGCGTCGACCGTCTCGCCGGCGAATTCGTCGAACACCCCGCCCTCGGCCGGCAGCTGCGCGGCGGCCCGGTGCAGGGCCTGCCGCATCAGCTGCGGCGACGGCGCGATGCGCCCGCCCAGGTGCGCCCCGTCGGCGGCGACCAGATCGATCGTCACCGCAGTGCCCACGCCGGCCACCAGCCACGGCCCGGCGCCGCGCGCCCGCGCGCCGAGCATGGCCAGGAAGCGATCCACGCCCAGCCGCGCCGGTTCGGCATAGGCCACGCGCAGACCGGCCAGCTGCGCCTGGGTGCGTGCCAGCGAGACAAGCCGAAAGCGTTCCTGCAGGACCTCCAGCACGCCGGCGGTCAGGGCCGGCGCCGCGACGCTGGCCAGACAGGCCGACGCGCCATACGCAGGCAGCTGCGCGCGCAGCTGGTCCAGCAGGGCGCCGCGTCCGTGATCCAGCGCGACCACCGCGCCGATCCGGCCGTCGGCCTGCAGCGGCGCGGCCTTGAGCCGGGTGTTGCCCAGATCGAGCAACCAGCGCTGCGGCATCGCCTCCCGACTCATGCCGGACGCACGCTGACTTCGCCGGCGTGGAAGACGCGCAGGCCCTGCGCGGTCGCCACGCGCAGCGCGCCGTCCTCGGCGATGCCCTCGGCGGTGCCAACCACATCGCCCTCGTCCAGCTTCACCGTCACCGCGCGTCCGCGCAGCGCATCCAGCGCGGCATAGCGCGGCAGGAACGGCGCCAGCCCCTCGCTGTCGAACAGCGCCAGCGCCGGCAGCAGCTGCGCCAGCACCGCCACCACCACCGCCTGGCGCGCAGGCGGCGTCGGCAGCGCACCGGCCAGGTCGATCCAGGGCTGGTCGATCGCCTCGCCCTGCGCCTGCGGCATGCGTACGTTGAGCCCGATGCCGACCACCGCGCGGACCGGGCCGCCGGCCTCGCCACCGCCCTCGACCAGCAGGCCGCCGAGCTTGCGCCCGTCGACCACCAGATCGTTGGGCCACTTCAGGCCCACCTGGGCCAGGCCCAGGGCGCGCAGCGCCTCGGCCACCGCCACGCCGGCCACCAGGCTCAGCCCGCCCAGCCGGGCCAGGCCGCCGCCATAGCGCCGGGCCACCGACAGATAGATGTGCGCGGCCAGGGGCGAGGCCCAGCTGCGTCCGCGGCGGCCGCGACCGCCGGTCTGGCGCTCGGCCAGCAGCACGGCGCAGCCGTGGTCCGGGCTGGTGCGGCGCAGGAGCTCGCTGTTGGTGGAATCCAGGCTCCAGGCCACCTCCAGCTGCGCGATCAGGGCGAGCGCCTGGGCCGGCAGCGCCGCTCGCAGGGCATCGGCGTCCAGCAGTTCCAGCGGGCCCTGCAGCGCGTAGCCCTGACCGGCGCTGCCGGCGATGGCGATGCCGGCCTCGCGCAGGGCCTGGACCCGCTTCCAGATGGCGGTCCGGGTCAGCCCGGTCTCCTGCGCCAGCAGGTCGCCGGACACCGGCCCCTGCATCAGGCGCGACAGGAGCTGGCGCTCGCGCTCGGCGGACGCGGGAGACTGAACAGGGAGGGCGGTCATCAGGCCGCCATTATGGGGAGGGCCGGCGGATGCTGTCATGGCGTACAGGAAGTCAAAAGCGCGTTATGATCGGGTTTCGCCGCTGTGTGCCCCGCCCCGGAGTCTTCCGATGCTTCGCGCCTGCCTTGCCGTTGTGCTGCTGTCCTGCGTCGCCTCGCCCGTGCTGGCCCAGAACGGGCGCACTGCCGTGGCCGCGACCGCACCGGCAGCGTCGGGCAATCGCGCCGGCGAGTCCACCACCGGCGCGACGGCGGACAAGAGCAGTCCGGCGTCCGGCTATGGCCACGCCGCCGCACCGGCGACCAGCCAGGGCGGCGGTGGCGACGACGAAGGCGTGCTGCGCCTGCGCGCGCCCAAGTGGAACAGCTTCCTGCCCGGGATGTTCCGCTGATCCAGCCGCTGTTGCGCTGGCTGCGCGGCCAGCCACCTTCCCTCGACGACACCCTCTGGCAGCAGGCCAGCGACGGCCTGCCGTGGGTCCGCGGCCTGCAGCCGTCCCAGCGCGAGACGCTGCGCGCCCTGGCGGCGCGCTTCCTCCATCAGAAGACCATCACGGCGCTGGGCGGCCTGGAGCTGGACGAGCATGCACGCGTGCAGCTGGCCGCGCTGTGCTGCCTGCCGCTGCTGGAGTTCGGCATCGGCGGGCTGCGCGGCTGGTCGCAGCTGATCGTGTATCCGGAGGCGTTCCGCGTGCAGCGCAGTCATGTCGATGCGGCCGGCGTGCTGCACGAGTGGGAGGACGAACTGGCCGGCGAATCCTGGGACAGCGGCCCGCTGATCCTGTCCTGGGCCGACGTCCAGGCCGATATCGAAGACCCGGCCGCCGGCTACTGCGTGGCCGTGCACGAGATGGCGCACAAGCTCGACGGACTCAACGGCGTGCTCGACGGCAGCCCGCCCCTGCCCGGCAGCTGGCAGCGCGCCTGGGCCAAGGACTTCCAGCAGCACTACGACGCCCTGTGCCTGCGCGTGGACGCCGGCAAGCGCACCCGCATCGACGGCTATGCGGCCGAGTCGCCGGAGGAATTCTTCGCCGTGGTCAGCGAATACCACTTCTCCGCCCCGCAGGTCTTGCGTGAGGCGATGCCGGAAGTCGCCGAGCACTTGATCAAGCTTTACGGCGCGCCGCCGGCGCTGTTCTAACGCCGCGGCGGCGGGATTCGGGATTCGGGATTCGGGATTCGGGATTCGGGATTCGGGATTCGGGATTCGGGATTCGGTAATCGGGATTCGGTAATCGGGAATCGGGAATCGGGAATCGGGAATCGATCAGGAGCTTGCGGGCTCGAACTTCGCTTAGGAAGGTTGTTGCGTCGAGGGCGGTAGCGCAGCAAAAACCCGTCATCCCCGCGAACGCGGGGATCCATGGACGTCCGCCCAGGTCGCGCAACGTCCATGGGTTCCCGCTTTCGCGACGGTAGGAAGTTGCTCGCGGCTCCTGATGTCCAACTCCGGCGCCTGCTCGGCGGCGAACTAAGGAGGGTCAAAGTCGAAGAAGGACGTTACTTCCCAAGCTGCCTGCGCAGCTGGGGCCGACTCACAGCCCCTCAGGCAGCTTCACCTCGAACCGCGCGCCGCCCAGCTCCTGCGAACGGCTGACGGTCAGTTCGCCGCGATAGCCGCGCACCAGGTCCTGCACGATGGACAGGCCGATGCCATGGCCCTGCACGCGCTCGTCGCCGCGCACGCCGCGCTGCAGGATATTGGCGACATTGTCCTCGGCGATGCCCGGGCCATCGTCGTCCACCGCCAGCAGCAGGCCGGCGCGGCGATTGCCGGCGGAATTGATCGGCGCGACGGTCAGCAGCACGCGCGAGCGCGCCCACTTGAACGCGTTCTCCAGCAGATTGCCCATCAGCTCCTGCAGGTCGCCCACCTCGCCGTGGAAGCGCGCGGACGGATCGATCTCGAACTCGCAGATCACGCCCTTGGCCGCGTACACCTTCTCCAGCCCGCGCACGATCTGGTCGGCGTGCGGCTCGATGTCCACCGGCGCCGAGAACAGCTTGTGGCCGGTGGAGGCCGCGCGCGCCAGCTGGTAGGACACCAGATCGTTCATGCGCTTGAGCTGGACGTTGAGCTCCTCGCGCAGCGCATTGGCGTGCACGCCGTCGTCCAGCTGCGCGCGCAGCACCGCCAGCGGCGTCTTCAGGCTATGCGCCAGGTCGGCCAGCGTGTTGCGCTGACGCTCCAGGTTCTCGCGCTCGGAATCGATGAAGGCGTTGATGCTCTCGGTCAGCGGCTCCAGCTCGCGCGGATGGTGCTCGGTCATGCCCTTGGCTTCACCGCGCTGGACCCGCTTGAGCTCGTTGATCACGCGCTGCAGCGGGCGCAGGCTCCAGTTGAGGATCAGCCCCTGCAGCAGCAGCAGCACCACACCCGCGCTGCCCAGATAGACCCATAGCGCATGGCGGAAGGTCTGCAGCTGCGAGTCGAGCACCTGCGTGTCTTCGAGCACGTAGATCGAATAGGAAAACTCGCTCTTGGGCCCGCGCGCGGCCCACACCGTGCCCAGGCCGAAGCGATAGATCGCGCCATCGCGCCCGTCCAGCTGGACCATGTCCAGCGGGCCCTCGAAGACCTTGTCGTTGGGCTTGAGCATCTTGCCCTGCGGCAGATACGGGCCCAGGGTCGAATCCGACCCCCAGCCGGCCTCCGGATTGGGCAGCACGATCTGCGCGTACAGCCCGCTACCGGGCTGGCCGAAGCGCGGATCGATCACCGTCGCCGCATCCGATGGATTGATCAGCGACCCGTCGCGGGCGAAGTCCACCTTGTTGGCGAACGAGTACGCATAGCCTTCCAGCCGCCGCTGCAGGTTGTCCTCGGCCGTGGTGACGAAGGCGCGGTCCAGCGCCACACCGGCCAGCGCGAGGAAGGCCACCAGGCCCACGCTGGCGGCCAGCAGCTGGCGCGCCCGCAGCGAGCGCGGGCGCCACCGGACGATGCGTTCGCGCCCTGCCGCCGGGGCCTGCGCGGAAGGCGCGGCCCCGGGCATCAGCCCTCGTTGCGCGGGATGGCGAAGCGGTAGCCGCGGCCGCGCACGGTTTCGATCGGCTTGAGCGCGCCGTCGGGATCGAGCTTCTTGCGCAGGCGGCCGATGAAGACCTCCAGCACGTTGGAGTCGCGGTCGAAGTCCTGCTGGTAGATGTGCTCGGTCAGGTCGGCCTTCGAGACCAGCTCGCCGGCGTGCATCATCAGATACTCGAGGACCTTGTACTCGTAGCTGGTCAGATCGACATTGCTGCCGTTGACGCTGACCGTCTGCGCGGCCAGATCCAGCGCGACCGGACCGCACTCCAGCGTGGGCTTGCTCCAGCCGGCGGCGCGGCGCAGCAGCGCGTTGACGCGGGCGAGCAGCTCCTCGACGTGGAAGGGCTTGACCAGGTAGTCGTCGGCGCCCTGCTTGAGGCCCTCGACCTTGTCCTGCCAGCTCGAACGCGCGGTCAGGATCAGCACCGGGAACTTCTTGCCCTCGTCGCGCAGCGCCTTGATCAACTCCATGCCCGACATCTTGGGCAGGCCCAGGTCGATGATGCCCACGTCGAAGGGCACCTCGCGGCCCATGTACAGGCCTTCCTCGCCGTCCTGCGCCGCATCGACGGCAAAGCCTTCGCGCTTCAGGCGAGCGGCCAGGGTTTCACGCAGCGGAGCTTCGTCTTCGACCAGCAGAATGCGCATGGAGTCTTCCTAACTGAAATGGGGACGTTGCTGAGTATCGGGTGGCAAGCTGAACGGCTCACCATGCCGTTCAGCTTACGGGCGAGGGGGGTTAGGCCCGCGTGGACGCATCGGCGGGAAATCGCCCCGTCCCGGGCCCGGATCGCCGCGACGCGTCTCGCGCCGGCTCATCGAATCGCTGTCCATGTAGCGCACGCGCCCGTCCTGATCCATCACCTTGACCCGCATGATGTCGCGGCCGTCGAACTGCACGCGCTCGGCGCCCAGCACACGTCCGCCACTCTCGGCCTGGGCGCGGCGCACCGCATCGGCCGCGTCCAGGCGACCACCCGGGCCGCGCTGGAGGACCGGGGCGATGCCGGGATCGACCTGCGCCCACGCCGCAGACGTCACGCCGAGCAGGAGCGCGGCGGTTAAAAGGGCATCTAGAGCGCGTGAGCTGGTCATAACGGAATCGTAACGGCTATTCGCGCGGTGGGATGAACCGCGACCGACACTCCGGTGGCGAGGAAGGGGCCAGTCTTGGGGCGTCGCGGTGAATCCGTTCTGAATTTTCTGAACGGGGATGCGGACTCGTTCAGGCGCCGGGCCGGATCAGAAAAGCTCGCCCACACAGCATCTTAGCGAGCCGCCAGCGGCCTCGATGGCGGGCAGCGGCACGGACTGCGGCTCCAGGCCGGCGGCCTCCAGCGCCGCCAGCGTCGACGGGCGCAGCGCCCGGTGCGCGGTGCGGCTCATCCACACCGAATCGGGCCTCAGGCTGATCGCATTGCCGGCGAAGGCCTGCTGCTCGGCCGCGTCCAGCCCGATCACGTGCGGACCGTACAGCGCCTGCAGCACCGCCAGCAGCGGTGTCGGGTTGGCGAAGCCGGCGGGGCTGACCAGCGCGGCGCGGCCGGCCAGCAGCGCCAGGACCACGTTGGTGTGGTACTCGCCCGGCGCCAGGTCGACCAGCAGCGTGGCGCGCAGGCCGAAGGCGGCGTGCATCAGCGCCGCGCCCTGTGCGTCGCAGCGTTCGGACAGCCCGCAGATGGCCAGGCCGCGCGCGCGGTCGATCACCAGCGACCCGGTCAGCTCGCAGGGATGCAGCTGGGTCGAGAGGTCTTCCAGCGCGTAGCCGAGCACGTCGGTGAAGAAGGCGCGGATGTCGCCGCGCGCGGCCTCGCGCTGGCGCACCGGATGACGCATGCGCCCGACGATCGCGCGGCCCGGCACGGTGGCGAAGACATTGTTGGGAAACAGCGCATCGGGCGTGGACGCATCGCCGGCGAAGGCGACCACCGGCAGCTGCGCCGACAGCGCCTGATGCAGGGCGCGGTGCTCGGCCAGTGCCGCGGCCGCATCGAAACCGTGCTTCGCCATGTAGACATTGTCGCGGGCCGATTCCTCCGCACGGGCAAAGCCATCGGGCGACACGAGGAAAACGCCCCGCGCCGTGGCGGCGCCCCAGTCCGGCGCGAGCGTGCGCGCCAAGGCGAGGAAGGCCTGCGGATCGCGCGTGATCACCGGCGCACCGGCCTCAGGCGGCGGCGGTCAGCGGCGCGCCGGTGGCGGCCAGCGCGCGTTCGACCAGCGACCAGTCGGCACCGGGGCGATGCGCGCCTTCGCTCAGGATCTGGCGGAACTGGCGCCCGCCCGGCTGGCCGGCATACAGGCCCAGCACGTGGCGGGTGATGTGCTTGAGCGCGACACCGCGCGCCAGCGCCGCCTCGACGTAAGGGCGCAGCGCGCGCAGCAGTTCCTCGCGCGGGCGCACCTGCGTGCCGGCCAGCTGCGCATCGGCGCGATGCAGCAGGCAGGGATCGTGATAGGCCGCGCGGCCCAGCATCACCGCATCGACCTGCGTCAGGTGCGTGGCGATCGCCTCCAGGTCGGCGATGCCGCCATTGAGCGAGATCGTCAGCTGCGGACGCTCGCGCTTGAGCCGGTAGGCCCACTCGTAGCGCAGCGGCGGGATCTCGCGGTTCTCCTTGGGCGACAGGCCATCGAGCCAGGCCTTGCGCGCGTGGACGATGAAGGTGTCACAGCCGGTCGCGGCGACCGTGTCGATGAAGCCGGCGAAGTGCGCGTAGTCCTCCAGCTCGTCCACGCCCAGCCGGCACTTGACCGTGACCGGGATGGACACCGCCGCGCGCATGGCGGCGATGCACTCGGCCACCAGCGCCGGCTCCTTCATCAGGCAGGCGCCGAAGCGCCCGGCCTGCACCCGGTCGGAGGGGCAGCCGACATTGAGGTTGACCTCGTCGTAGCCGTAGTCCTGCCCGATGCGCGCGGCCGCGGCCAGCCGCTCGGGCTCGCTGCCGCCCAGCTGCAGCGCCACCGGATGCTCGGAGGCGTCATAGCCGAGCAGCCGCTGCCGATCGCCCTGCAGCACCGCATTGGCATGGACCATCTCGGTGTAAAGCAAGGCGCCCGGCGCCAGCACCCGATGGAACGCCCGGCAATGGCGGTCGGTCCAGTCCATCATGGGGGCGACGGACAGCTTGGGGGCGACAGTCGCGGCGTGATCCTGCGGAGGCGTGGTGGGCGCGTTCATTTCGCCTGCGATTCTAGGCTATCGACGTGAGCGGCCAGACTTGCGCCGCTCAGTCCAGCGGCCGGGCCCAGTGGGCGTAGCTGGTGCGCAGCAGGGTGCGCACGGTGCGATAGGGGATCGGCTTGCCCTTGCCGGTCAGGCGCTGGGCGACGCCCTGCCAGCCGTCGCTGTCGTCCTGGGTGCGGGCGCGCACCACGGTGCGGCAGGGCTGGGCCAGCGCCTTGGCCAGGGCGCAGGCGTAGTACACGTCGCCGGGCGCCCAGTTGGGCTGCTGCCCCAGTGCGACGACGTAGGCACGCGGCGCATCCAGGTAGCGCGCGATCTCGTCGACGAAGGCGTCGGGATAGCGCGGCGCGTAGGCGCCCAGGTCGCGCAGCCGCGCATCGATCCAGGCATCGCCGGTGTCCGGGGCGTAGGCCGGTGTGGACGGGGACGCGGCCTGCTGCGCGATCGCAGGCATGGCCGGCACCGTCAGCAGGGCCGCCGCGCAGACCAGCGCGCGCCAGTTCATGGCGCTTCGAGGCCGGACTCGATCCGGGCCAGCGCGCCGGGCAGTTCGCGCGCGTCCTGCACCTGGAGCAGGCGCGGGGTGTTCTCGGCCAGGTCGTGCTCGGCCTCGTGCGCCCAGGTCACGTGATACGGCATGTGGATGCCCCAACCGCCCAGGCCCACCACCGGCGCGATATCCGAGCGCAGCGAGTTGCCGATCATGGCGAAGCGCTCGGGCCGCACGTCCAGTTCGTCGAGCACGCGCTGGTAGGTGGGCGTGTCCTTCTCCGACACCACCTCGATGCGGTGGAACAGGTCCGACAGCCCGCACTTGACGATCTTGGCTTCCTGATGGAACAGGTCACCCTTGGTGATCAGCACGATGCGGTGGCGCGCGGCGATGGCTTCCACGGCCGGGCGGATGCCGTCGATCAGTTCCACCGGATGATCCAGCGTGGCCCGACCGATGGCGATGATGTCCTGCACGTGCTGGGTGCTGATGCGCTGTGCGGTCAGCTCGATGGCCGCCTCGATCATCGACAGGGTCATGCCTTTGACGCCATAGCCGAACACGCGCAGATTGCGCCGCTCGACCGCCAGCAGATGCTGCTGGGTACGGCGGTCGCCCAGGTCGATGTAGTGGCCGATGATCTGCTCGAACGCGGCCTCGGCCGCGCGGTAGTAGTCCTCGCTCTTCCACAGCGTGTCGTCGCCGTCGAAGCCGACCCAGTCGATCCGTGGCATGGCCACTCCTGTGAGACGTGAGCTGTACAGGATAGCGATGCCCAAGCAAAACGGGCGACCCGCAAGGGTCGCCCGTTCTGTTCGCCTAGGCCCGGCCGACGAGATGCCGGCCGGACTTGCGGTGCCTGGGATCAGGCAGCCGGCTTGCTCTCCGGCGGCGTGGTCGTCTCGGCCGGGGCGGTGGTCTCAGCCGGCATGGTGGTCTCGGCCGGAGCCGAAGTCTCGGCCGGGGCGGTCGACTCGACCGGCGGGGTGGTGGTCTCGGCCGGGGCGGTGGATTCGACCGGAGTCGAGGCCGCCGGGGCGGTTTCGTCGGCCTTCGGGCCGCAGGCGGTCAGGGCGAGGGTGGCGGCCAGGGCGGCCGAGGCCAGCAGCGTGTTGCGGATCTTCATCAGAAAACTCCTTGGGTGCGGGACGCCATGCGCGGATAACGCGCGGACGCGAGGGGGTGGGCAGAACAGGTAAGGTGCGACCAGGCACCCGTGAAGGCGGCGCCTCTCGCGCATGAAACGCCGTCTTCACGCCGCGGTCAAGCGGAAAACGCGACGGCGTGCGGATTCTCGCCCGGCAGGACCTGGACGATGGGTCCGCTTATCGGCCGGGAGCCGGTTCGCCGGCGCCGGGCCCGTAGTGCTGGGTCACGAAGGCCTTGTACTCGTCCAGCGACACGGCGCCGTCGGCATTGGCGTCGACCTGGTCAAACACCTGCGACAGTCCGGCGTTGCCGGCTGCCTCGGCCTTGCTGATGGAGCCATCATGGTTGGCATCAAGATCGTCCCAACGCTGCTGGCGCTGGTCAGGCGCCGGAGATGCGGCGGCGGCCGGCGCCGGTGTGGGCTGCTGCGACTGCGCCAATGCAGGCGCGACCAGGACGCTGCTGGACAGCAGCAACAGCGGGAACGCGTGGAATCGAAGACGCTTCATGCGCGGGCACCTCTTCTGCATCGGGGACATGCGCCGCTGCACGGCACATGGCACACACCCTGCGCGGGGCGGCATGAACTCCACCAGTGCCGCGAACCCGCGACCAACGCGCCGTTAACCCGCCACGCCTCGATCGGCGTTAGGCCCGTCGTTAGCGAAGCGTGGGCAGAACGTCAGGCTGGCGTTGATCGCGTGACCGAGTCCGCGCGCTGTGCGCCTCGACGCGGCTCAGACGGCGTTGCGCGCCGAGGAACGCGCGCTGAATCCCAGGCGCGACAGCACCACGCCGACCACCGCGCCGATCGCCTCCAGGGCCACACGCGTCCCCAGCGCGTCCGGATCGTGGATGCGCTGCAGGGCCAAGCGCGCGTACACCGGGGATTCCAGCTTGACCACGCCCAGCGAGAACAGATGCCAGGCGTCGATGCCGGCACCGATCGCCACGGCGATCACGCAGCTCCATCCGATCGCGTGAGAATGATGCAGCCCGGTGCGCGCGGCGATGGCGTGCCAGACCGCGTACACCAGCAGGCCGATGACGAAGGCGATGGCACCGGCTTCCAGGGCGCCAAGCAGGCCGAAATGCAGCGGCAGATTCATGGGGTGGGGACGCGGTACGGGACTGGAGTCACTGTAGCAGCGCCAGGCGGCCGGTCAGGCGTCGTTCTCCGCGCGCGCGGCGATCTGCGCATCGCCTTCTTCGTCCAGGCGCAGGGCGATGGCGATCGGGCGGCAGCACACCTGGCAGTCCTCGATGTAGTCGGCATCGCCGGCCGAGGCGTCCACGGCGATCTCCAAGGGCTCGCCGCAGTACGGGCAGTGGATCAGCTGGAAGTCGAGCATCTGGCGTGGCTCAGGACACGGTGGGCGGCGGCGGTGGGGCGACCGGCGCATGCTCACGCAGCGTGCGCATGCGCAGCCACAGCCCGCCCACGTGCACCAGCGAGTACATCACCAGCGCCGCGGCCATGCCCAGCGTCAACGGACTGGCCTGCGAGCCGGCCATGGCGGCGCCGCCGGCGAAGGCGCCGCTGGCCCAGCGAAACGCCAGCCGCCCCAGCAGCAGGACCATCAGCAGCGCGCCGATCCAGGGATTGGGCGTGTACCAACCCTGCCCGTCGCGCCATTCGCTGTGCGTGTGCCGCAGCGCCAGCAGGCCCAGCCCGGCGCCGGCCAGGGCGCCCAGCACCAGCCCCGGCGCCACGTGCGGAATCAGGAAACCCAGCACGATCAGCAGCACCGTGACCAGCGCCAGCATCCCCAGGCGGATCCCCGCGCGCACCGGTCGCCAGGGCTGGCGCCCGAAGCTGCGGCGGATGCGCCGGTAGTACAGGAAGGCGATCGCCACCATGGGCAGGTACGGCGTCAGCGGCGACACGGCGTGGGCGGGCATGGGCGAGATTCCTAGCGAGGGCAGGACGCAGCGTGGAACCCGGGGACCTGCCGCGCAAGATGCCAAGTGTCACTTTTTGCGCGTGGGCGGCTGGCGCGACGGCGCCGGTGACGAACCGGTCAGCCTGACGCGGCCTGAACAACTGCGCGCCGGCCAGCGGTTACAACCGCGATTCCGCGCGTCAGCGCACTTCGAGAGCTTCGCGCCATGCCGCTTCCCCATCGTCTGCGCCTGGCCCTGCTGCCCACCCTGCTGGCGGTGGCCGCCTGCAGCGGCGCGGCCGCGCCCGAGGCGGCCTCCGGCGCCCTGCCCTTCACCGCTATGCGGGTGCACCGCTTCGACGAGCCCTGGGCAATGGCCTTCCTGCCGGATGGTCGCCTGCTGGTGACCGAGAAGCGCGGCCAGCTGCAGCTGTTCGACTTCAAGACCGGCAACGCCACCCGGATTTCCGGCGTGCCCAAGGTTGCTTATGGCGGCCAGGGCGGGTTCGGCGACGTGCTGCCGCACCCGCAGTTCGCGCAGAACCACTGGGTGTATCTGAGCTATGCGGAGGCCGGCGAAGGCGACACCCGCGGCGCCGCGGTCGCGCGCGCCAAGCTGGAGCTGGACACGGCCGGCGGCGGTGCGCTGCAGGACCTGCAGGTGATCTGGCGCCAGGTGCCCAAGGTCAGCGGCCAGGGGCATTACGGGCACCGGCTTGCGTTCGACCGCGACGGCAAGCTGTGGATCAGCTCCAGCGAACGGCAGAAGTTCGACCCGGCCCAGGACATGGCCAGCAACCTGGGCAAGATCATCCGGCTCAACGACGACGGCAGCGTGCCGCCGGACAATCCCTTCGCCGCCCAGGGCGGCGTGGCCGCGCAGGTCTGGTCGCTGGGCCACCGCAACATCCTGGGCCTGGCCTTCGACGCGCAGGGCCGGCTGTGGGAACACGAGATGGGCCCCAAGGGCGGCGACGAGCTCAACCTGGTCGAGCGCGGCGCCAACTACGGCTATCCGATCGTCTCCAATGGCGACCACTACGACGGGCGCCCGATCCCGGACCATGCCACGCGCCCGGAGTTCGCCGCGCCCAAGATCACCTGGACGCCGGTGATCTCGCCGGCGGGCTTCGTGATCTATTCGGGCCGCCTGTTCCCGGACTGGAAGGGCGACGGCTTCATCGGCGGGCTCTCCTCGCAGGCGCTGGTGCGGGTGGAGTTCAACGGCACGCAGGCGCGCGAGGCCGCGCGCTATGACATGGGCCAGCGCATCCGTGAGATCGAGCAGGGGCCGGACGGCGCCTTGTACCTGCTGGAAGACGGCGAGGACGCCGGCGCCGGACACCTGATCAAGCTCACCCCGAAGGCGTGAGCCCGGCGGCAGGCGCTGGCCGCGGCACCGCGTCGGCCGGGCGCAGCGGCGCGGTGCCCAGCGCCTGCCGGTAACGCGCAAGCAGCGCCTCGACCTTGTCGACATAGGCGCGCGTCTCCGCGTAGGGCGGCACGCCGTCGTAGCGTTCCACCGCGCCGACGCCGGCGTTGTAGGCGGCCAGCGCGCGCGTGCGGTCGCCGTCGTAGCGGCGCAGCAGCCAGCGCAGGTGGCGCGCGCCGGCGGCGATGGACTGCTCGGGCGAGAACGGATCGGCCACCCCGTAATCGCGCTGGGTGCCCGGCAGCAGCTGCATCACGCCCTGCGCGCCCTTGGGCGACACCGCGGCGGCATCGAAGCCGCTTTCGGCATGGGCGATGGCGCGCAGCAGCGCGTCCTCGACCTGATTGCGCCTGGCCGCGGCGGCGAACAGCTTGGGCCAGGCATCCAGCCTGGGCGTGCCGACCTGGCCAAGGCCGGCGTGCGCCGGCTCGCCCGGCGGCGTGGCCACGGTGAAGCGCAGGTACGGCACCGCACCGGGCAGCTTGCGCGTGCCGTAGACCTTGAACCCGTCCTGCTCGCGCTCGTACAGGGTGCCGCTGAAGACGCCCATGCGCCCCCACAGGTCGGGCGTCTGCACGGCGTTGTCGTCCAGTTGCACCGCCTCGCACCTGGAGCCCGGCTCGGGTGCGGTGGACAGGCTCAACGTGCCCTCGCGGACGCAGCGATAGACCGTGCGCGCCAGCGCCGGCGGCGAGACGATCAGGCACAGCAGGAGCAGGGCGAGCGCGCGCATGGCGCGCGAGTATGGCCAGTGCGCGTCAGCGGTGCGTGTTGGCCGAAGCGTCGGCCCGCCCCAGCCGTCGTTCCCGCTAACGCGGGAACCCAGCGCCTTGGGGCTTCTCTCGGGACATCTCCCGGTTCCCGCGGGACGGGGGAACCCCGGGCTTGAACCGCGCTTACTCCTTGGTGATGCGATGCCCGCCGAAGCCGTTGCGCATCGCCGCCAGCAGCTTGTCGGCGAAGGAGTCCTTCTCGCGCGAGCGCAGGCGCTCGAGCAGGGACAGGGTGATCACCGGCGCGGACACGTCCAGGTCCAGCGCCTCCTTGGCGGTCCAGCGGCCCTCGCCGGAGTCCTCCACGTAGGGCGCGATGCCGGCCATGGTCGGGTTCTGCTTCAGCGCATCGGCGGTCAGGTCCAGTAGCCAGGAGCGCACCACCGAGCCGGTCTGCCAGATCTGCGCAACCTGGTGCAGATCGAGCTTGAAATCGGCCTTGCGCTCGAGGATGGCGAAGCCCTCGGCATAGGCCTGCATCATTCCGTACTCGACGCCGTTGTGGACCATCTTGGTGAAGTGGCCGGCGCCGGTCGGTCCGACATGCCCCCAGCCGGTGGTCGGCGACGGCGCCAGCGTCTCGAAGATCGGCTTGAGCAGGGCCAGCGCGTCGTCGGCGCCGCCGACCATCATGCTGTAGCCCTCGGTCAGGCCCCACACGCCGCCGCTGGTGCCGCAGTCGACGTAGTGCAGGCCGGCCTCCTGCAGGCGCTGGGCGCGGCGCAAGGTGTCCTGGTAGAACGAGTTGCCGCCGTCGATGACGATGTCGCCCTTGGCCAGCAGCGGCAGCAGCGTGTCCAGGGTGTCGTCGACGATCTTGCCGGCCGGCACCATCAGCCAGACCACGCGCGGCGCTGACAGCCCGGCGACCAGCGCCTGCAGCGAGTCGGCGGGGGTGATGCCCTGGGCGGCGACGCGCTGACGCGCCTCGGGCGATGGATCGAAGCCGCTGACCGTATGGCCGCCCTGCGCCAGCCGCTGCGCCATGTTGGCCCCCATCCTGCCCAGTCCGACCATACCCAGTTCCATCAGCGTGTCCTCTTTCGATGCCAGGCGCGTATGCGCGAAGACGACAAGGATAGGTCGCCTCCGTGAGCGGCGGGTATGCGGACCATGGCAGGGCCCGCACCGCATCGTTGCAGTGGCGGGCAGAGGGTGGCGTCGGGTGGCGTGTGCGGCATCGCTGCGCCCCCGCCCTTTGGCCGCAGGCCAAGGGGAGCTCGAAGTCGCGGCTAGCGACTGAGGGGAGGGGTCGCGCTTCGCGGGGAAGGCAAAGCACCCCCTCCCAACCTCCCCCTTCGCTGCGCGAAAGGGGAGGAGCCGCAGCAGGCGCCGAAGAGCCGGGGCCTGATGTCAGTCGCGCACCAGCGTGACGTAGGCGCCGCTGCCGATGACCTGGAAGGTCTCGTTGTCCACGCGCCGCACCGGCGAGCCGTCGTCCAGCGCGTAACGGTCGTGCGGATGGCCGGCGTCGGTGCCGCCGGCTGGCGCAGGGAGAATGCGCACCCGGCGGCGCTCGCCGGTGCTGTCCTGCGTGACGAAATAGCGGGTGTCCATCGTGTCGTCCCTCCCGAGGCTGTCGATGTGAGGCACGAGCCTAGGCCCGCCCGGATGAAGATCGGCTGCATGACCCAGGTGCGGCGCAGCGAGATCCGGGCAACCGGGACACCGAGCCCACAATCTCGTGACGACCCAGCGTCTTCCCCAGTCGGACGCCACAGGACCCGCCCTGAAACGACAAAGGCCGCCCGAAGGCGGCCTGGCCGGTCGACCCACGCAGCCGGCGCGGTCAGAGCGCGTCGGGCGCCTGCGAAGGCGTCGTGGCCGGCGCCGTCGACTGGGGCACCAGGGTGCCGTCGGCCGGCTTGGCCTCGCTGGCCGGGACCGGGATGGACTCGCCCACCGGCTGCGGCTGCAGCGGCTGCGGGGCCGGCGGCGGGGTTTCGGCCGGCTTGGCCGCGGCGTCGGTCTTGGGCTTCTTCGGCGGCGGGGGCGGCAGGTAGCGCTCGACCAGGGCGAAGAACGAGCGATAGAAGGTGGGCTGCTGCACGGTCAAGCTGGCCACGCGCACCAGCGAGTCGTCGGTGCTGCCGAAGGGCAGCGACAGCGAGCCCAGCGCGGTGCCCACGCTGGCCGAGGTATTGGACTTGCGCAGGTTGTAACGATCCTGGGTGGCGCTGGCGAACACCCACGACTCGCCCGAGGCCTGGGCCACGCACGAGACGCGGATGGCGACCTGTTCGTGCACTTCCGGCTCGGGCTGGAAGTTCTTGTTGGCCTCCACCGTGGAGGCGTCCGAACGGCTGACCACATAGCCCTGGCTCAGCAGCGCGCGGCGCGAGGCCTCGCAGACCTGCTCGGGCGAGCGGTCGAAGGTGCGCGAGTAGGTGCCGTCCGAATCGAAGTTCTCCTTGGCCAGCATCTCGCCCTTCTTCTCGAACGGCATATGGCCGCAGCCGGCCAGCAGCAGGACAGCGGTCAGAGGGACGAGGGAGAACAGGCGATTGGGCATGGGGACCGGCCGGACGTGCTGATGGAAACCCTTGAAGGATAACCCCGACGCGCGAAATCGGTTTCATCCGTCCCTGCGACCCGCTCAGTCGGCGTTCGGCCCGGGCGCGCACGTCGCACGGCGCCATCACGAGACGCCACCTACCCTGCCGGGAAATCTGGACAGGAGGCATCCCCCATGCAGGTGCTGATCACCGGCGGCAGCGGCTTCATCGGCCAGGCCCTGTGCCCGGTGCTGCTGGCCCGCGGCTGGCAGGTCAGCGTGGTCTCGCGCGACCTGCAGGCGGCGGCCGAGGTGCTGCCGCAGGGCGTGCGCCTGCTGGCCGACATCGAAGGCGCCGGCGGCGCCGATGCGGTGATCAACCTGGCCGGCGCGCCGCTGGCCGGGCAGCGCTGGACCGAGCGCTACAAGCAGCAGCTGCGCGAATCGCGCCTGCGTACCACCGAGGCGCTGCTGGCCTGGATGCAGGGCCTGACCGTGCGTCCGGCGGTGCTGGTCTCCGGCTCGGCCATCGGCTACTACGGGCCGAGCGACGACACCCCGCTGACCGAAACCGACCCGCCTGGCGAGGATTTCGGCGCGCACCTGGCAGCCGACTGGGAGGCCGCGGCCTGGCCGGCCCAGCAGCTCGGCGTGCGTACGGTCTGCCTGCGCACCGGCGTGGTCCTGGACGGCGGCGGCGGCGCACTGCAGCAGCTGCTGACGCCGTACCGGCTGGGCCTGGGCGGGCCGATCGGCAGCGGCGAGCAGTGGTTCAGCTGGATCCAGCGCGAGGACCTGGTGCGCCTGATCGTGTGGCTGATCGAACAGGACACGCTGGAGGGCCCGGTCAACGGCACCGCGCCCGGGCCGGTGCGGCAGCGCGACTTCGCCGCCGCACTGGGCCGCGCCCTGCACCGCCCCACCCTGCTGCCGACGCCCGGCTTCGCGCTGAAGGCGGCGTTCGGCGAAATGGGCCAGATGCTGATCGACGGCCAGCGCGTGATCCCGGCCCGCGCCCAGGGCCAGGGCTTCCAGTTCCTCTACCCCACCCTCGACGACGCGCTGGCGCGCAGCCTGGAGCACGAGGCCTGAGGCCGATCCCGGTCGCCTGTATCGCCGCCCCGCAACGCCGAGCTTCGACATCGGCGGGATTCAAGCCAAGACCTGCGGTCAACGCCCGAGCGATCGCTCAGTGCTTACTCGCAGGCGAGGAGGGGTTTTCAACGCGCACCAACCTCATCGGAGGACCTCCCTCGATCATGGTGCCGCTCGAGAAATCGGGCGCGAACTCGACCGTGATCCCCATGGATTCGGAGCGGAAGCGGGTCGGAGACAACGTGATCAATCGCTCGGCGACCGGAGCGCCTGCGTTGGCGAACAAGCCCTCCGGGCGCGCCTCAAGCACGACGTCGAGCCCGCCCCCCACATAGCGACCGGCGGCCTTGGAGAGCTCTTCGGGCGACAGCTTCTTCTCCTCGGTCGCCGGCACCGCGAGGTCGGGCCAACCGTAGTCGGTTGCGATGGCCCGGACCACGTCCGCCATCAACCGACGTCCATCGCCTCCGTTGGTCAGCGCCACGATGCCGTCGCCCTTGCCTTCGTAAGCCACCATGAAGGATTCAAATCCTTGATTCAGGCCGTCGTGGCCAAAACGGGGGGCCCCGTTCGTGTACAAGGCAAAGCCAAGCCCCCAGTTATCTTTCACGGGCTTCATCATGTCGCGCGCCATCCCGGGCGAGAGACGGCGGCCCTTTTTGCCCGCGATCGAGGCTTGCAGGTCGATCAACACACGCGCCAGATCGCTGGCGCTCGTCCACAGGCCCGCGGGTGCGAGCTCGGGGTAAACCACGTAGTTGCCAGGAATCGGCTTGCCATTGACATGGCCGAATGCCATGTCGGTCAGGATCGCCTTCGACGGCGGCATCGCGAAGGCGCTGCGGGTCATGCCGAGCGGCCCCAGCACCTCACGTTGCGCGAGGTCGGCGAAGGAGATGCCACTCACGTCGGCAAGCGCGACTTGCGTCACCACATAGCCGCCGCCCGAGTATTCGAACTGCGCGCCCGCCGGCAACACGCTGCGCACCGGCGCGTTGTGGCTGGGCGGCACGCCGTCCAGGATCTGGACGGGGGTGGGCAGTGGCGTCGTACCGGGCAGGTAGTCGGATCCGAATCCATGGACTCCAAGCCCGGCCGTATGGCTCAGCAGTTCCCGGAGGGTCACGCCGTTCGGAGCAAGCTTCGGATCCTTCGGCAACTGCCAGGAACGCAGGGCGATGTTGATGTCCTGATCCAGGGCGATCCTGCCCTGCTCCACGAGCCGCAACGCCAGGACGGCCGTCACCGCCTTGCTGATCGATGCCGCCTGGAACGCGGTGCCCGGCGTTACGGGCAGGCACGCCGCCGTGTCGCGCAGGCCCCAGCCACGTGCCCAGTCGAGCTTGCCATTGTGAATCACCGCGACGCTGAGTCCCGGCACGTCGAACTGACGCATGCGTTCGACCAAGGGGATCGGCTTGTCGCCCGGCTTGATGACCGCGGGCAGCAGATTCGCCTCGACATAGCGGGTATGGGCGTTGCTGGGCCCACCTACGGTCTCGGCAGGTGCGGGACAGTCGGCCGCCTGGGCGAAGCAGGATGCGCTGAGGAGCAGTCCTGCCATCACTGCGACGTGTGACGAGTGCCTCCGGCTCCGATCCATGATCCAGGTCTCTCCTCAACCGGCGAACAATTCCGCGGGAACGCCTTATAGCACCCCCGAAGAGGCAATGCCTCAAGGGTTACGCGTTCGCCCCAGCTGAGCGCAGCGAGGCGAAGGCGGCGTATGCCCGCGCTCGACGCGAGCTGCAGCGCTAGAGAAGTGATGAGCCCAAACGTAGAGGCGCGTCGCCTGGAATGCGCGAAACGAATCAAGCGTCCGCCAGCGGCGTCAGCAGCGCCCGTAGCTGCGCGGCGCGTGCGGCGATGGCGGCGCGCTGCTCCTCGTCCAGCCGCTCCAGGCTGCGCCATTGCAGCGCCGCGCGGGGATGGTCGGCGAAGCGCCGCGCGTGGCGCAGCAGGAAGTCCCAGTACAAGGTGGTGAACGGACAGGCGTCCTCGCCGCTGGCCGCGCCCGGGTCGTAGCGGCAGCCCTGGCAGTAGTTGGACATGCGCTGGATGTAGCGGCCCGAGGCGGCATAGGGCTTGGACACCATGCGCCCGCCATCGGCGAACTGGCTCATGCCCAGCGTATTGGGCAGCTCCACCCATTCGACCGCATCGACATAGACCGCCAGATACCAGGCGTGGATCTGCGCCGGCGCGACGCCGAGCATCAGCGCGAACGCACCGGTCACCATCAACCGCTGGATGTGGTGGGCATAGCCCAGCTGCAGGGTCTGCTGCAGCGTCTGGCGCATGCACACCATGTGCGTGCGCCCGTCCCAGTAGAAGGCCGGCAGCGGCTGCCGCGCGTCCAGCGCGTTGTCCTGGGCGAAGGCCGGCATGCGCAGCCAGTACACCCCGCGCACGAACTCGCGCCATCCGATCACCTGGCGCACGAAGCCCTCCACCGCCTCGATCGGCGCATGACCGTCGCGCCAGGCGCGCACCGCCGCCTCGACCACCACGCGTGGGGAAATCAGCTTGAGGTTCATCGCCGCCGACAGCAGCGCATGGAACAGCCACGGCTGATCGGTCCACATCGCATCCTGGTAGCGGCCGAAGTGCGGCAGGCGCAGCGCGACGAAGTCGTCCAGCGCCTGCCGCGCCTGCGCCGGGGTGAGCGGCCAGTCGAAGCGCGACAGGTCGCCGGGCCGGTCGCCGAAGCGCGCGCGCACCAGCGCGATCACCTCGCCGGTCACCGCATCGGGCGGGAAGGCGGCCGGCGCCGGCACCTTCTGCGGCCCGGTCTTGCCGAAGGACTTGCGGTTGTCCGCGTCGAAGTTCCAGCGCCCGGCCACCGGCTGCGCGCCGTCCATCAGCACCTGCTCGCGGCGGCGGATCCAGCGGTAGAAGTGCTCCATGCGCAGCTCGCGCCGGCCGCGCGCCCAGTCGGCGAAGTCGGCCGGATCGCAGAAGAAATGCAGGTCCGGCCGCTCGCTCCAGGCGAGGCCGGCCTCGGCCACCACCCGCGGCAGCGACTGCGCCAGGCGCCATTCGCCCGGCCTGACGGCGACGACCTTCTCCGGCCGCAGCGCGGCCAGGTCGTGCGCCAGCGCATCTTCGAGCGTGGCGAAGTCGTGGCGGTCCAGTGCGCGGTACTCCACGCGCCAGCCGCGGGCCCGCAGCGCATCGCGGAAGTGGCGCATGGCCGCCAGGAACACCGCGATGCGCGGCTGGGTGCTCCACACATGCGAGGCCTCGTGCGCGACTTCGGCCATCCACACCGCGTCGCGGTCCGGGTCGAAGTCGTGCAGTGCGGCCGAGTCGGGGTCGAGCTGGTCGCCCAGCACCACCACCAGATGGCGCAGGCCGGGCCGCGCGCGCATTGCTTTCAGCCCGCGCGCTCGGCGGACGCGGCGCTGTCCTGTTCGACCGCCATCAGCGCAAGCGAGCGGCCCAGCGCGGTCCAGGCCGCGCCGGCCGGCACCGCGAGCGCGTTGCTGCGGCCGCTGGTGTCGATCTGCACGCGCCAGTGCTCACCCTCGACCGTGGGCAGATGGAACACCACATCCTCGGGGCTGGCGTTGAGCAGCATCAGCAGGGTCACGTTGGCCGCCACCTGACGCAGGCCGCTGGCCGGCGCGCGGCCGTCCAGGCGCATCATCAGCGCGCGCGCCTGCGGGTTGTGCCAGTCCTCCTCGGCCATCTCGGTGCCGTCCGGGAACATCCAGGTCACGTCCTTGATGCCCAGCTCCTCGTCGAACTTGCCATCGAAGAAGCGCGCGCGGTGCAGCAGCGGATAGCGCCGGCGCAGCGCGGTCAGGCGCTGCACGAACCGGGTCAGCTCCGCGCCGTCCGGCGAGGCGGCGGCCGCCCAGTCCAGCCAGCTGATCGCGTTGTCCTGGCAGTAGGCGTTGTTGTTGCCGCCCTGGGTGCGGCCGAACTCATCGCCGGCCTGCAGCATCGGCGTGCCCTGCGACAGCAGCAGCGTCGCCAGCAGGTTGCGCTGCTGGCGCGCGCGCACCGCGTTGATCTGCGCGTCGTCGGTGGGTCCCTCGACGCCGTAGTTGCACGACAGGTTGTTGTCGGTGCCGTCCCGGTTGTCCTCGCCGTTGGCTTCGTTGTGCTTCTCGTTGTAGCTGACCAGGTCGCGCAGGGTGAAGCCGTCGTGGGCGGTGACGAAGTTCACCGAGGCGCCGGGCCGGCGGCCGCGGCGGTTGAACAGGTCGGCGCTGCCGGTCAGGCGCGTGGCCAGCTCGGAAAGCTTGCCCTCGTCGCCGCGCCAGAACGCGCGCACGTTGTCGCGGAACTTGTCGTTCCACTCCACCCAGCCCGGCGGGAAGCCGCCGACCTGGTAGCCGCCGGGGCCGACGTCCCAGGGCTCGGCGATCAGCTTGACCTGGCTCAGCAGCGGATCCTGCCGGCACGCGGCGAGGAAGCCGCTGGAAGGATCGAAGCCGTGCCGCTCGCGCCCCAGGATCGTGGCCAGATCGAAGCGGAAGCCGTCCACGTGCATCTCGGCGACCCAGTAGCGCAGCGAATCCATCACCATGCGCAGCGCGCCGGCGTTGGTCAGGTCGAAGGTGTTCCCGGTGCCGGTGTCGTTGATGTAGTAGCGGCGGTCGTCGGCCAGGCGGTAGTAGCTGGCGTTGTCGATGCCCTTGAACGACAGCGTCGGCCCCATCTGGTTGCCCTCGGCGGTGTGGTTGTAGACCACATCCAGCAGCACCTCCAGCCCGGCGTGGTGCAGGCGCGCGACCATCTGCTTGAACTCGTGCACCGAGCCGGTGGCCATGTAGCGCGAGTGCGGGGCGAAGAAGCCCAGGGTGTTGTAGCCCCAATAGTTGGACAGGTCCTGCTCGAGCAGATGCTGGTCGTCGGCGAAGGCGTGCACGGGCAGCAGTTCGACCGCGGTCACGCCCAGGCCCTGGATGTACTCGACCAGCTCGTCGTTCTTCAGCGCCGAGAAGGTGCCGCGCAGATTCTCGTCCACGCCCGGGTGGGTCATGCTCAGGCCGCGGATATGGGCCTCGTAGATCACCGTGCGCTGCCAGGGCGTGAGCAGGCGCTTGTCGTTGCCCCAGGTGAAGGCCGGATCGATCACCGCGCACTTGGGCATGTAGCCGGCGCTGTCGCGGCGGTCGAAGGACAGGTCCTTGTCCTTGTGGCCCACGGTGTAGCCGAACAGGTGCGGCGCCCACTTGGGCTCGCCCACGATCTGCTTGGCGTACGGGTCCAGCAGCAGCTTGTACGGGTTGAAGCGATGGCCGGCGTCGGGCGCGTACGGACCGTGCACGCGATAGCCGTAGAGCTGGCCGGGCCGCGCGTCGGGCAGGTAGCCGTGCCAGATCTCGTCGGTGTATTCGGGCAGCACGATGCGCTCGGCCTCGCGCCCGCGCTCGTCGAACAGGCACAGCTCCACGCGCGTGGCGTTGGCCGAATACAGGGCGAAGTTCACGCCCAGCCCGTCCCAGGTGGCCCCCAGCGGGAAGGGCCGGCCCTCGCGGATGCGCGAGCGGCGGACCGGGCGACGCTTGTCCTGGGCGCGGGCCGGCCGGGTGCGGGGGGGCACGAGGGTCACGGCGTGTCAGCGTCCTCAGATCGGGGCGTCAGGGTCGAGCCGCTCTGCTCGGCCACGCGCGATTCGGCATCGGCCAGGCGTTCGGCCATGGCCCAGTGTCGCGCGGACTGGCCGTCGGGGCGACCCTCGGCTTCCCAGATCTCGTGAGCCAGCTGTTCGATGCGGAGCCTGCGGGCATTGGGGTCCATGGCGAAACGTCATTCAGGGGCGACCAGCACGGCCACCGGGGCATGGGCGAACAACTCGGACAGCGCGATGCGTCCCGAGGGTATCTGCAGCACGCGCCCATCGGGCAGGCTGTGCCAGGTTCCATCGGGAACGGGCAGCGCCCCATCCTGCCACCAGTCTGCCGGCAGCTGCGGCACGGCGGCGTCGACGAGACCCTCGGCCACCAGCCGCGGCACCGCGACCACCAGGCGCTGGCCCTCGTGCTGGCGGCGGAAGGCCAGCACCTGCCCGGCGCGCGGCCCCTCGGCGTGCAGCACGCGATAGTCGCCGCGGCCGAACAGCTCGGGCAGCCGTGCGCGCAGCTGCAGCAGCAGCGCGACCAGGCGCGCCTTGGCCCGGCCGCTGCGCCAGTCCTGCAGCAGCGCGGCCCAGGAGGCCTCGTCGGCCAGCCAGCGGCGGCGCAGGTCGAAGTCCACCGGCCGACGGTTGTCCGGATCGACCAGCGACAGGTCCCAGCCCTCGGTGCCCTGATAGAGATCGGGCACGCCGGGCGCGGTCAGCCGCAGCGTGGTCTGGGCCAGGCCGTTGACCGCGCCGGCCGCGCCGATCGACTGCGCGGCGCCGTGCAGGGCGGTGCGCAGTGACTTGCCTTCGGGTGCGACCAGTGCCAGGTCGAGCAACGCGCGTGCGGCGCTCTCGTAGGCTTCGTTGGGCTCGGTCCAGGTGCTGTGCAGCTTGGCCTCGCGCAGCGCCTTGGTCTGCCACTGGGCCACGCGCTCGGCGAAGGCCGCCAGACCGTCGGCATCGTCCACGCCCAGTTCCAGCGGCCAGGCGCCGATCAGTGTCTGCCACAGCATCAACGCATCGCCCGGCGAACAGGCATCCGCGCTGATCCGCACGCCGGCCAGCGCGTTGAAGGTCTCCACCTGCTCGGCCCACCACGGCGCGCGGCCGCTCAGCACCGCCAGGCGCATGCGCACGTCTTCACCGCGCTTGTGGTCGTGGGTGGCGGTGGCGAGCATCGCGCGCTGGTGCCCGGCGGCATGCGCCTGGACGCTGGTATGGAAGACCTGTGGATCGGTCGCCAGATGCTGCGGATGCGAGCCGACCTCGTTGCGCGAGAGCAGCACGCCGTGGCGATAGAAGGCCGTGTCCTCCACCGACTTGGCGTTGAGCGGCGCGGACAGCTGCTCCAGCCGCCGGCGCAGCACGCGGCGCAGGCTGCGCTGCACGTTGGGCGTATCGGGGTCATCGTGCATCCAGCGCTGCAGCGCGTCGATGGCGGCCTGCACGCGCGGATTGGCGTGTTCGCGCGCGGCCTGCGCGGCGCGCGCGAACAGCGCCGCATCGCCCTCGTCCAGCCCATCGTTGCCGGCATAGGTACGGTACACGGGGAAGCGCCGCATCACCGCGGTCAGCGCCTTGCCCATCATCTGCGGGCTGAACTCGCGGCAGATCGGGTCCAGATGCGCGCAGGCCACCGCGGCCTGCTGGGCGCGGGTGAACTCGGCCTGCAGCGAGGCGTCCAGGATCTCGCCACGCGCCTGGAATTCCTCCTGCGCAAAGTCCCCACTGCGCCCGCTCACACGCTGCCACAGCGCGGTGAGCGCCGCCTCGCCGTCCGCGTCGTGCAGCACGCCGGAGACCTGGTCCATGAAGTCGTAGCCGGTGGTGCCCTGCACCGGCCAGTCGCGCGGCAGCGTCTCGCCGGGCGCCAGGATCTTCTCCACCAGCAGGGTCACCTTGCCCGGGCGCAGGCCACGCTTGCGCCCGGCCTTGTCGACCTGCGCGCGCAGTCGGCGCAGGTAGCCTCGCGGGTCGGCCAGGCCGTCGACGTGATCCAGGCGCAGGCCATCGAGCACGCCCTCGGCGATCAGCCGCAGCGGCAGCGCGTGCACGGCGGCGAACACATCCGGCCGCTCCACGCGGATGGCCGCCAAGGACGTGATGTCGAAGAAGCGCCGGTAGTTGACCATGTCGTTGCCGACCGCCCACCACGCCAGCCGATAGGACTGGCGTTCGAGCAGCCGGTGCAGCGTGCTCTCCCCGCGCGCGGTGCCCTGGCTGATGCGCCAGGCCCAGTCGCGGCGCAGCGCCAGATCCGCAGGGACCGCCGCGCCGTCCACGCGCACCGGGAAGCAGGCGTCGTGGTGTTCCAGCTGCAGCTCGCCGGCCGCGGACACGCCCAGCTTGAGCGCGCCTTCGGCCAGCGCCTGCGCATAGGGCCGGTCCAGCACCGGCAGCCAGAGCTTGCCGTCGTGGCCGGGGCTGCGCCAGTCGATGTCGAACCAGTCGGCATGCTTGCTGCGGCGGCCGTGCTTGAGCACATCCCACCACCACGGATTGGTCGCGTGGGCGGCCATGTGGTTGGGCACGATGTCCAGCAGCAGGCCCATGTCGTGCGCGCGCACCGCCGCGTGCAGCGCCATCAGCCCCTGCTCGCCCCCCAGCTCAGGATTGACGCGGGTCGGGTCGGTGACGTCGTAGCCATGGGTCGAGCCGGCCACGGCCGTGCCGATCGGCGACAGATAGAGATGGCTCACGCCCAGCTGCGCGTAGTACGGCACCTGCGCGGCGGCATCGTGCAGGGTGAAGCCCTCATGCAGCTGCAGGCGCGCGGTGGCGCGTAACTCGGTCATGGCGTCCCCTCGCCGCGTGCGGTGGCGAACGCGGCCAGCGCCGCATCCAGGTGTGGCGTGTCCTGCGGCAGGCGCCGCGACCAGTTGGGATGGCCTTCGACCACGCCGGGCAGATTGGGCTGTTCTTCCAGGCCCAGCGCGTCCTCGGCCGGCAGCAGCGCCAGCGGTGCCGGGCCGTGCGCGGCGAAGGCCAGCCAGCTGGCCAGCGTCTGGCCATCGCCGCCGTCGGCGCGCACCTGCGCCTGCAGGCGCGCGACGTCCTGGCTGCGCTGGGCGTCTTCGGCGGCGCGGTCGATCCGGCCGCCGGTGCCCAGCCGTTCGCGCCAGTCCAGGTCGCGGCCGATGCGCCAGCCGGCCAGCGTCGGCAGGTCGTGCGTGGTCGTGGTGGCCACCGCCGAGCGGCGCCACTGCGCCGGCGGCAGGAAGGCGCCGTCCGCGTCGCGGGTGAACATCAGCACGTCGATGCCCAGCACGCCGTGCGCGGCCAGCACCTCGCGCAGGCCATCGGGCACCACGCCCAGGTCCTCGCCGATCACGACGCAGCGCTGGCGCCAGGATTCCAGCGCCAGCAGCCGCAGTAGGTCCTCAAAGGGATAGCGCAGATACACGCCGTCGCCGGCGCTGCCGCCGTCGGGCAGTACCCATAGCCGCAGCAGCCCGAGGATGTGGTCGATGCGCACGCCGCCGCGCTCGTGCATCACCGCGCGCAGCAGCGCGATGAAGGGCGCGAAGCCGCTGGCGCGCAGGCCGGCCGGCGAATAACTGCCGATGCCCCAGGCCTGGCCGTCGGCGTTGAAGGCGTCCGGCGGCGCGCCCAGCACCAGGCCGTGCAGCACCGCCTGCGGCCACGCCGCCGCCTCGGCGCCGTGCGGATCGAAGCCCACCGCCAGGTCGCTGATCAGGCCCAGGCGCATGCCCGCCGCACGGGCCTGCCGCTGCACGTCCTGCCAGCTGCGCGCGGCCAGCCACTGCGCATAGCGGTGCAGGCCGGGATCGCCGTCGCCGGCATCGGCCGCGGCAAAGGTCACGTGCTGCTCCAGCGCCGGCCCGCCGTCCGCGATGAAGGCCTGCAGATCCGCCTGCAGCGCCTCGGGCAAGGCCTGCTCGCGCAGCGCGCGCAGCCAGGCCCACTTGGCCTGCGCACCGCCGTGCCAATCGACCAGCGCGGCCGCGTTCAACTGGGCCAGGCGCGCCTCGAGCCCAGCCGCCTGCAGGGCCTGCCGCGCCAACGCCTCGCCCAGCACCAGCGCCGGTGCGGCATATAGTGGATCGAAGAAGCGCCGGTCGCTGGGCGAATACGGGCTGTAATGCCGCTGCAGCGGCCGCGCGGCATGGATCGGGCTCAGCGCCAGCGCATCGCCGCCGGCGGCGGCCACGCGCCGCGCCCAGTCCAGCGCGCCCTGCGCATCGCCGATGGAGGCATCCAGCGGCGTGCGCGCCGAATAGACCTGCAGCCCCACGCCCCAGGCGCGCGGCTGCGCCACCCCGCAGGCATCGGCCACCGACCAGCAGCGCGTGGGCGCGATGGCCAGCGCGATGCCGTCTTCGCCGGCGCCTTCGCACAGCACGCGGTAGTAGCCGGGCACCGCGACAGGGCCAAGCGCGCCCTGCGCATCGAAGCGGCCTTCCTGGGCCTGGCCGTGCTCATCGAGCAGCTTGTACGCGGCGCCCGGCCGGCCCTCGACGGCCACCGGCGTATCGACTACCGCGGTCCGCAGCGCCGGCCGGCCCTGCATGGCTTCCAGCCGGCGCTGGCTGTCGGCGCACTGCGCCGGCGTGGCGCAGGGCAGCTCCATCGCCTCGAGCACGGCGCGCAGCGTCGTATCGGCCACCTTGCGCGGCTGGCTGGCCACGTCGACCCAGTCGACCAGCAGGCCGGCGGCGTCGGCCAGCGCGTGCAGCGCGTCGGCGCTCATGCCTGCGCGTCCTGCCACCACGCGCGCAAGGAGTTCGGGCCCAGCGCATCGCTGTCGGCATCGGCGCCTTCGGCATGCAGCAGACGCGCGCCGGCCGGCACGGGCACGGTCAGCGGCGCGGTGCCCAGGTTGAATTCCACCTGCAGCACCGCCGTGCCCAGCTGCCAGCGCGCGACGATGGCGCCCGGCGCCAGCACCTGCGCGCCCAGCGCGCGCGCCTGATCCAGATGCGGCACCAGCTGCGTGGCGCGCACCTGCAGCAGCTGCGCGAACCATTCGGCGAACGCCGCGCCCTCGCCGCGCAGCGACTCGCCGATGTCCACCCTGGACACCTCGAAGGTCTGCACCGCGTTGGGGTCCGGGATGCTCGCCCGCACCGCAGGATTGGCGAACGCGGCGAACTGCGCGAACTCGCGCCGCCGGCCCTCGCGCACCGCCTCGTCCAGCGGCGCCTGGTAATCGGTGAAGAACTGGAACGGCTGCCGCGCGCCCCAGGGCTCGCCCATGAAGAACAGCGGGATCATCGGCGTCAGCGCGGTCAGCGCCAGCGCCACGCGCAGCGCCGACGGGGCGACCTGGGTGATCAGGCGATCGCCCATCGCCCGGTTGCCGATCTGGTCATGGTTCTGCGCGAACACCACGAACTTGGTCGGCGGCAGATGGCCGGACGGCTCGCCGCGCACATGGCCGCGCGGATCGGGCTGGCCCTGGTAGGCGAAGCCCTCGCCCAGCACGCGCGCCAGGTGCCCGCTGGCATCGTCGGCGAAGGCGGCGTAATAGCCCTCGTCCTCGCCGGTCAGCAGCACGTGCAGGGCATTGTGGAAGTCGTCGTCCCACTGCGCGGTGTAGCCGTCGGCCAGGCGGAAGGCCTGATTGGCCTCGTTTTCCAGCACCAGGTGCACGTGGCGCCCTTCGGCCACGCTGGCGAGGATGGCCTGGCGCAGGGTCTCCAGGAAATCGTTGGGCACGATCGCGTGCACCGCATCCAGGCGCAGACCGTCGAAGCGATATTCGTGCAGCCACATCAGCGCGTTGTCGATGAAGTAGCGCTGCACCGCCTCCTGGCGGAAGTCGATGGCCGGGCCCCACGGCGTGTGCGCATCGGCGTTGAAGAAGGTCTCGGCGTACTGGTGCAGGTAGTTGCCGTCCGGGCCGAAGTGGTTGTAGACCGCGTCCAGCAGCACCATCAGGCCGTGGCCGTGGGCAGCGTCGATCAGCGCCTTGAGTTCGTCCGGGCTGCCGTAGGCCGCCGCCGGCGCGTACGGCAGCACACCGTCGTAGCCCCAGTTGCGCGTGCCGGGAAAGGCGTTGAGCGGCATCAGCTCGATCGCGGTAATGCCCAGCTCGACCAGGCGCGGCAGCTGCGCCATCACCCCGGCATAGCCACCGCTGGTGCCCACGTGCAGCTCGTAGAGTACCGCCTCGCGCCAGGGCCGGCCCTGCCAGCCCGCGTGTTGCCAAACATAAGCGTCGACATCGACGACGACGCTGGGGCCGTGCACGTCCTCGGGCTGCCAGCGCGAGGCCGGGTCCGGCACCGGTTCGGCATCGTCGATGCGATAGCGGTAGCGCGTGCCGGGCGGCAGTGGCAGGACCGCATCGAAGCTGCCGTCGTCGCGGCGCGTCAGCGGCTGGGATGCCTGCCCTTCCACCTCCAGCCGCACCTGGCGCGCGTCCGGCGCCCACAGCCGGAACCGCGTCTGCCCGTCGGCGCATGCGACCGCGCCGAGCCACGAACTGCCCGGATGCTCCCCCTGGCCCGGCATCAGACCGCTCGCAGCCAGATGGTGGAAAGGGGGGGCAGCGCCAGCGAGAGCGACTGCGCATGCCCGTGCATGGGCACCGGCTCGGTGCTCACCGCCCCGGCGTTGCCGACGTTGGAGCCGCCGTAGTGGCCGCTGTCGGTATTGAGGATCTCGCGCCACTGACCGGCACGCGGCACACCGACGCGATAGCCGTAGCGCGGCATCGGGGTGAAGTTGCTCACCGCCAGCACCGGCGCGCCGTCGCCATCGCGATCGAAGCGGACGAAGGCGAACACGCTGTTGGCGTGGTCGTCGCCCACCGACCAGTCGAAGCCCGCAGGGGTGTGGTCGTTGCGGTACAGCGCCGGCTCGGCGCACAGCAGGCGGTTGAGGTCGCCCACCAGCTGCGCCAGGCCGTGATGCTCGTGCTGCTGCATCAGCCCCCAGTCCAGCTGCGTGTCGTGGTTCCACTCCGACCACTGGCCGAACTCGCCGCCCATGAAGAGCAGCTTGCGGCCCGGATGGGCCCACATGAAGCCGAAGTACGCGCGCAGGTTGGCGAAGCGCTGCCAGGCATCGCCCGGCATGCGCGTGAGCAGCGAGCCCTTGCCGTGCACCACTTCATCGTGCGAGAGCGGCAGCACGAAGCGTTCGGAGAACGCATAGACCATGCCGAAGGTCATCTCGCTGTGGTGATGCTTGCGGTGGATGGGATCGCGCTTCATGTACTCGAGCGTGTCGTGCATCCAGCCCATGTTCCACTTGTGGGTGAAGCCCAGGCCGCCGTGCTCCGGCGGCTGCGTCACCCCGCCCCAGGCGGTGGACTCCTCGGCGATCATCATCACGCCGGGGAAGCGGCGGCCGACCTCGCCATTGAGCCGGCGGATGAACTCCACCGCCTCCAGGTTCTCGCGACCGCCGTGCTGGTTGGGCACCCACTCGCCCTCGCTGCGGCTGTAGTCGCGGTAGAGCATCGAAGCCACCGCGTCCACGCGCAGGCCGTCGATGTGATAGCGCTCGATCCACTCCAGCGCACTGCCGACCAGATAGGCCGAGACCTCGTGCCGCCCGTAGTTGTAGATCAGGGTGTTCCAGTCCTTGTGGAAGCCCTCCTTGGGATCGGCATGCTCGTACAGCGCGGTGCCGTCGAAGCGCTGCAGGCCGTGCGCGTCGTTGGGGAAATGCGCGCTGACCCAGTCCAGGATCACGCCGATGCCGGCGTTGTGGCAGGCATCGACGAAGCGGGCGAAGCCTTCCGGGCTGCCATAGCGCGCGGTCGGCGCGTACATGCCCAGCGGCTGATAGCCCCAGGAACCGCCGAAGGGATACTCGGTGATCGGCAGCAGTTCGATATGGGTGAAGCCCAGCCACTGCACGTACGGGATCAGCGCATCGGCCAGCTCGTCCCAGTTCATGTGCCGGCCGTCCTCGCGCAGGCGCCAGGAACCGGCGTGCAGCTCGTAGATCGCGATCGGCTCGGGCGTGGTCGCGCGGGCCGCGCGGCGCGCCATCCATTCCACGTCGGTCCAGGCGAAGGCTTCGGCCTCGGGCACCACCGAGGCGGTGGCCGGCGGCAGTTCGCACTGGCGGGCCATCGGGTCGGCCTTGTGCGGCAGGCGGGTGCCGTCGGCCGCGGTGATCTCGTACTTGTAGCGCATGCCCGGCACGATGCCGGGCAGGAACAGCTCCCACACCCCGCCATCGTGGCGCAGGCGCATCGGATGACGGCGCCCGTCCCAGCCGTTGAAGTCGCCGACCACCGACACGCGCCGCGCATTGGGCGCCCACACCGCGAAGCGCACCCCGTCCACGCCCTCGTGGGTCACGCGGTGCGCGCCCAGCGCCAGCCGCGCCGACTCGCCATCGCCGGAGACGATGCCGTGCAGCCATTCCTGCTGCAGCGCCGGGCCGAAGCGGTAGGGATCCTCGATCTCCTCCAGCGCCTCGGGCCAGGCGATGCGCAGACGGTAGGCCATCTGCGTGGGCAGCTCGGCCTCGAACAGGCCGGCCGGATGCACGCAGCGCATCAGCGCCACGACCTTGCCCTGCGCATTGAGCACGGCCATGGCCTCGGCGCCCTGCGCCATCGCCACAATCCGCATCCCGCCGCTGCCGGTGGCGCGCGGGCCAAGCAGGGCGAACGGATCGCCGTCGTGGCCATCGACCAGCGCCTGCAGCCGCGGGTCGAGCGGCGCATCGGCGCGTGTCTGCGAAGCATCGCCTTCGCCGGCGGTGATCACCTTGGCCCTCTGCCCGGCCCGGTCGGACTCACTCATGCCAGCGCCGCGGTGCGGTCGTAGAGGGCCAGATACTTGCTGCCCGCCACGTCCCAGCCGCTGGGCTTGAGCATGGCCGCGCGGCGCATGGCCTGGATCAGGCCCGGCAGGCGGAAGGTGCGGAAGGCGCGCGCCAGGCAGCGACGCAGCGCGTCGGCCGACGGCTCCTGGAACAGGAAGCCGGTCACGCCATCGTCCACCGTGTCGATCAGCCCGCCGGTGGCGTGGGCGATGGGCAGGCTGCCGAAGCGCTGGGCGTACATCTGGCTCAGACCACAGGGTTCGAAACGGGAAGGCATCAACAGGAAATCCGAGCCGGCGAACATGCGCCGAGCCAATTGTTCCTCGAAGCCGATGAAGGCGCCGACATGACCGGGGTAGCGGCGCGTCAGCGCCAGCACGCTCTGCTCGATCTGCGGCTCGCCGCCGCCGATCACCACGATCTGCCCGCCGGCGGCCACGATCTGCGGGGCGACCTCGCAGATCAGGTCCAGCCCCTTCTGGTGGACCAGGCGCGAGACCACGGCGAACAGCGGGCCGTCACGCTCGGGCAGGCCGAACTCGCGCCGGACCTGGCTCGCGTTGGCCTTGCGGCCGGCCCAGTCGTGCAGGTTGAAGTGCGCCTGCAGATGGTTGTCGGTGCTCGGGTCCCAGCTGGCGTCGATGCCGTTGAGGATGCCGGTCAGGCCGCCGGCCGCGGCGCGGCGCGCCAGCAGCCGGTCCAGGCCGCAGCCCATCGCCGGCAGGGTGATCTGCGCGGCGTAGCTGACGCTGACGGTGTTGACGTGCGCGGCATGCACGATGCCGCCGCGCAGGAAGGACATCTGGCCGTAGAACTCCAGGTCCGCGCGCGCCGCCTCGGGGATGCCCAGCAGCGGCGCCACCGCGTGCGGGAACAGGCCCTGGTAGGCCAGGTTGTGGATGGTCAGCAGGCAAGGCGTGCTGCCGCCGGACCACTTCACATAGGCCGAGGCCAGCGCGCACGGCCAATCGTTGAGGTGCAGCAGGTCCGGCGCCCAGTCCAAGCCGGCGCGGCCGCCGGCGATCTCGGCCGCGGCATGCGAGAGCGTGGCGAAGCGCACGGCATTGTCTTCCCACTCCGCGCCCAGGCTGGACACGTAGGGCGAGCCTTCGCGTTCGAACAGCTCCGGGCAGATCAGCACATAGACCGGCAAGCCATCGTCCAGCGTGGTGTAGCCCAGCGCGCAGGCCGGCAGACCGGCCTTGGGCGCGATCCGGCCGACCATCTGCAGCTTGCCGGCCTTGGCGCGCACGGCCCGATAGCCGGGAATCAGCACGCGCGCGTCGTAGCGGTGGCGCAGCGCGCGCGGCAGCGAGGCGGCGACGTCGCCCAGCCCGCCGGCCTTGATGAAGTCGGCCATCTCCGAGGTGACGAACAGCGACGTGCGGCGCGGCGAGACGCCGGAGCGCACCGTGTCGGGATCGTTGGCCGCGCGCGGCGCGAACCGGCCGCGCGCATCGCGGGCGCGCAGGGACTCCTGCGACAGCGGCAGCGCGGCGCGGGGTGAAGGCTTCAGGGGACGCGGGGACTCGGGCAGCACAGACGCAGACATGGGGGATCGAACATCCGTCGCAGGAACGAAAGAGGAGAAAGACGGAACAGCAACAGCGAAACGAGCGCGGAGCGAAGAGCCGCCGCAGGCCATTGAGCGACCGGCGACGTGACGCGGGTGAGAGGGAGCGGCGCGGCGGACAAGGGGCCCGTGGGGCGCTGCTCGAATCGAATCTACGAACGCCGCGATAAAAGACGTGTGAACCAAATGCCACGATTTGATGACAGCCGTCAAGCCGCGCGGCGCCGCTTTTTCCTGCGCTCGAGGGTCGGCTCGGACGAGCGGTCGCCGAAGCGGCGCGCACAGAAGATTGGCGAGAATTTGACCATCCCACCATGCGCCAGCGGATGGTGACCGCGACGAGGCCTGCGTCCCGCGCATGGGTGACGGGCGAGTCACATGCGGCCGGACACCGCGACAGCGCGCGTCCGGGCCGCACGCGTGCGACACAAGGCGCCACGCCCGTCGCCTCTGGTGCCGGACGGCGCGATGCACCCTCCCGGGTCCAGCGGACTAGGTCGGCGCTCAAGGAGCTCGTCGGCGCGCGACAGGCAGCCAGGCTGCCTATGCGACGGCCGCCGCCTGTACAGCACCGCTGTCAGACGACGACCTCATTCCGGACGTCCACCATCCCGCGGCCTGGCGCAAGGCGACGCTGGCGCCGCCGCCATCGGGTTGGTCACAATCGGATTGGAACGTTCCCAGGAGCCGCAGGATGTCGCAGCGCTGCACCACCTTCTATCTCGAGATGACCTCGCCGGACGCGCTGCGCGAGAAGCCGCAGCGGCCCGACCTGCAGATCGTCGAGTGCGAAATCCCGCAACCCGAGCTCAACCGCTTCCTCTACGGGCTGGTCGGCAAGGACTGGAACTGGAGCGACATGAACCGCTGGAGCGAGGCCGACTGGCGCGCGCTGGTGGAGCAGGACAGCCACCGCACCTGGGTGGCTTATCACCGCGGCGCCATCGCCGGCTATTACGAGCTGTATCGCCCGGACGGGCGCAACGCCGAGATCCGCTACTTCGGCCTGGCCGGCGCGTTCCTGGGGCACGGCTTCGGCGGGCCACTGCTGAGCCACGCCATCCGCGCCGCCTGGGACTGGCCCGGCACCGAACGCGTCTGGGTCCATACCTGCACCCTCGACCACCCGGCCGCCCTGGCCAACTACCAGGCGCGCGGGCTGCGGATCTACAAGGAAGAACACGCGCCGCTTTGAGTCCGTCCAAATGGGGCCGGCGCGCTCCCTGATCGCCTGACTCCAGCCGCGGCGCCTGGGCCGGCACCCACAGGCACAGCCCCGGACCGTCCGCGAGGAACCGGCCGCAAGACACGAAAGGCCGCGCACAGGCGCGGCGGGCTGGATGCCCAAGGGCCGCAGGTGGCGTATCAGCGCGGCGCGGATCGGGGGAGGTCATCGGGGGAAGGGGCGAGTTTGGTCCCGACGGACGGGCCCTTCGTCGCCGATTCCGTGGATTGGTCGCGTCCAGGCTGGCGCTCCGGGGGGCGCTGGGTATGCTCGGCCGCAACAGGTTTTCCAGGGGTCGGCACCGTGCTTCCGCGATTCTTCTTCTTCGTTCGTGTCGTGGGCGCGTGGCTGCTGACGCTGGCCATCGCCTTCCCGCTGTGGGCGGCGTTCTTCCACCAGTTCCAGGCGCCGCCGGGGGTGATCTTCTGGCTGCTGGCGATCGGGCTGCTGGTCTCGGCGATCATCCGCGTGATCGATCACCTGCACCGCGTGCGCGGCATGGCCGGCGAACTGGACGCGGCGACCCTGTCCAACCGCCAGCGCCGCGTGGTCGACCTGCCGATGGAAGCCGATGCCGCCTTCGCCCTGCTGGAAGGCGCGGTGCGCGAGCTGCCACGCATCACCGCGCTGCAGATCGTCCACGACAGCCTGCGCATCCAGGGCCAGGTGCCACGCCCGGGCTTCGAGCCGCAGCGCAGGATCGCCTGGTACAACCTGCCGGCGCTGTGCGCGATCAAGCGCGACGAAGTCCTGATCACCATCATGCCGGGCGAAGGCACCTGTCGCGCCAGCCTGCGTTGCGAACCCGATGCCGGTGCCTGGCGCGACCTGTACACGGTGGACAAGGGCGTCAACTACGAGCACATCGAGTCGCTGACCCGAGCCATCTCCCGGCGCGTGGCCGAGCGCCGACGCGCCGAACAGGCCGCCGCCGCGCACAACGCCACCGAGAAGGAACTGACCCAGGCGCGCCTGAACCTGCTGCAGGCGCAGGTGGAACCGCATTTCCTCTACAACACGCTGGCCAATGCGCAGGTGCTGGCGGCCACCGACCCACCGCGCGCCGAGCAGATGCTGGGGCACCTGATCCAGTATCTGCGCCGCTCGCTGCCGCGCGAGGAGAACGCGATGTCGCCGCTGGGCGAGGAACTGGAGCGCACCCGCGCTTATCTTGAGATCCTCAAGATCCGCATGGGCGCACGCCTGGACCCGCGCATCGAAGTGCCCGACGCGCTCCATGGCGTGCCGCTGCCGTCGATGATGCTGCAGACCCTGGTGGAGAACGCCATCAAGCACGGCCTGGAGCCCAAGCCCGGCGGCGGCACGCTGTGGATCATGGCGCGCAGCATCGACGAGGGCATCGCGGTGACCGTGGCCGATGACGGCCTGGGCCTCGGCGGCGCGCACAACAGCGGCACCGGCATCGGTCTGACCAACCTGCGCGAACGCCTGCGACTGATCTACGGCCATGCGGCGACTTTCTCGCTGACCTCCAACTTCCCCGCCGGCGTGGCCGCGACGCTGGTGCTGCCGCGCCCGCCGCCGGTCCACGTGCCGCCCTCGCCGGCAGCGGCCACGCCGCCGCCGCTGCCGGCCGCACAGGCCTGCGCCGGAGCCGACGCCCATGGCTGAGTGCGTGGTCGCCGAAGACGAGGACCTGCTGCGCGCCGCGCTGGTCGCGCAGCTGCGCCAGGCCTGGCCACAGCTGGGCATCGGCGCCGAATGCAGCGATGGCGCCAGCGCGCTGGAAGCCATCGCCGAGCGCCAGCCGGACGTGGCCTTCCTCGACATCCGCATGCCGGGCCTGACCGGCATCGAGGTGGCGCGCGCGGTCGCCGATGCCAGCCCGCGCACACAGGTCGTGTTCGTCACCGCCTACGACCAGTACGCAGTGGAAGCCTTCGAGCACGGCGCGGTCGATTACCTGCTCAAGCCGGTCACGCGCGAACGCCTGGACGCCACGGTGCAGCGCCTGCAGGCGCGCACGAAGCCCTCGGCACCGGATGTGGCCGTGCTGGATGCGCTGCTGCAGCGGCTAGCCCCGAGCGCGCGCCCGGCCGCCGCGCCGCTGGCGTGGGTGACGGCCAGCACCGGGCGCGAGACGCGGCTGATCCTGATCGAGGACGTCGCCTACTTCCGTGCCGACCACAAGTACACCGTGGTGATGACCGCGGACGGCGAGGCGTTGCTGCGCACGCCGCTGCGCGAGCTGCTGGGCGCGCTGGATCCGGCGGCGTTCAAGCAGATCCACCGCTCCACCATCGTCAATCTCAAGGCCGTGGCCTCGGTGATCCGCGACGACACCGGCAAGGGCCAGTTGAAGCTGCGCAACCGCCCGGAACTGCTGAGCGTCAGCCAGCCGTTCATGGGCTTGTTCAAGGGCATGTAGCACGTCGCAGCGCGGCCGGTCTCGTGCGGCGCGACGACGGTTTCGCATCCTGGCCGAGCGGGACTGCCAGCCCCCGGTCTGCCTGCGTGCCGGCCCACCGATCACATGACAAGGAGCGCGCCATGCGCCTGTTGACCTCGATTCTCTACTGCATGCTTGCGCTGTTCGGCTGCCACGACGGCAGCAGCAGCACGTCCATCACGCGCAGCCAGCGCGACGGCGTGGATACGCTGTTCAGCCGGACCACGCGCGCGGCCGGCTCGGCGACGTTCCAGTGCGTGCGCAGCGCCAGTGGGCGCTGCCATTACCAGCTGTTCGAGGAGACCTGTCGCGTCGGCACCGACGACAAGCGCGCTTGCGCACGCACACCGGTGGACCAGTTCAGCCTGGGCGCCGGCGAGCAGCGCGTGTTCCAGGGCCTGGACATGCAGGTGAACGAATACGTGCAGGCCGAAGCGCCCGGCCCGGGCACGCGCTGCGCGGGTTGAACGAGCACGCAGTGCCGCCAGGCCGGCGGCACCGCATCCGCCATGCTCAGAACGTGGTGCCGATCGCCATCACCACGTTGTCGTGGTCGGCCAGCACGTCGTAGGGGTTGTCGCCCAGGTAGTTGGTGTAGGCCACCGAGGCGAAGGCGTTGCCGGCGAACTTGGCCGCCAGCCCCAGCGAGACCGTCTTGCGGTCCTGCACCAGGGTGGCGTCCACCGCGTAGCCGTGCACGTCCTGGCCCCAGGTCAGGCTGGGCGACAGCGTGGTGCTGCCCACCGCGTAGTTGAGCTGGCCACGCACGCGATAGCCCCAGGCCATCTTGGTGAAGTAGCCCTTGTTCACGCAGCCCTGCGGGTTCTGCACCGCGCCGCAGCTGCCGTCGAAGCCCTGCGGCGAATAGCCCCAGGCGAAGCCACGGCCATAGCGCGCGACATCCAGCCCGGGCAGGTCCACGTGCTGCCAGGCCGCCTCGCCGACGATGACGCCGCTGCTGGCGCCCAGTACCGGCCCCAGCGTGCGCGTGACCGAGGCCTGCGCCTGCCACTTGTCGAAGCGGTCGTAGCCCTTGAGCAGGAAGCCCGGATCCTGCCCAGCGGTGCGCCCACCGACCGGCCCGCCGTTGCGGGTCAGCGCGGCGAACATGTCGGCGGTGTTGATCTGCACCGGCAGGTCCTGGGTGAAGCTGACCTCGCCGGCGAACTTCCACGCCCCGGCCTTGTGCGAGGCCGACAGGCCCATCAGGGTGAGATCCTCCGGGTACTCCCACGACTCGGTGATCGTGGACAGGCGCTGGGACAGCTGCGCGTAGGCCAGCGGCACGCCGTCGGCCGTCATGCGCGCGACCAGGGTCGGATCGGCGTTGGCCATGTTCGGCGTGGTGGCATTGAGGATCGGCAGGCGCGAGTTGTAGCGCATCCAGTACAGGCCCAGCTCGGTGGCGATGGGCTTGATCGTGTAGTGCGCCGCCACGCCGTACTGGCCGCTGTCCTTGCCCTCGATGTCGCGCCCGCGCGGCAGGTAGGCGCCGACGGCGTTCATGTAGCCATCGCTCAGCCACTGCCCCGCACCGGGCGAATAGGCGTTGATCGGGTAGTAGGCGTTGGACTGCAGGCCCGAACAGCCGTTGTCGATGCCGATGTCCGCGCCGGACCAGAACGTGCCGCACGGATCCAGCTCGGTCGGGCGCCACTTCCACTGGTAGAAGGCCTCCACCGACACGCCGTTGTCGAAGCTGAGCTTGTTCCACCACAGCTCCACCGGCAGCTGGGCCTCGGTGGCCGGATCGGTGCCGGGGCGGCGCAGCGTGGTGTAGTCGTAGGGATTGACCTGGTTGACGCCCTGGAAGAACACCCCCTCGCCCCACTTCACCCGCTGCTTGCCCAGGCGCGAATCCCACGTGGTGGATTCGCCCAGCTTGAAGCGGCCGTAGACATACGCATCCAACAGCATCGCCCCGGAGAACTGGTTGGACTGGGAGAAGTCGTGGTCGCTCAGCGGCGCATTGCCCTTGAAGCCGCTGGGCTGGTTGCCCTGCGGCACGTCGTTGTCCTTCAGCGCGGTGTCGTACCAGGCGCGGCCACTGACGGCCACGCCGAGGTTGCGCCACTTCAGGTCGACCGCGGTGCTGAGCTTGAACAGCGAGGAATACACATCGCCGGCACCGTAGTTGAGGTTGCCGTCGTCCGCGGTATCGGCGCCATCGCCGCCCTTGGCCACGCCGTCGGACCGGAAACCCTTGCCGACCAGATGCTCCGAACGGCCGGTCGTGCGCACGCCCATGCCGTAGGTCGCGCGCGTGGTCCAGGTCCCGGTGACTTCCCCGTCGGCGAGCTTGAATTCGGCCGCATGCAGGGGCGCGGCGATGGCGGTGGCCAGCAGGCACAGCACCGGCACGCGGCGGCACGTGCGGGAGCGGGCGTTCGAGAGCGTCATGCGCGTTACCGATCCGTTAAAAACGGCGTGCTTTATAACACCGAAGACAGGCGCCGCCGCGCATGGTTGCAGCGGTGACCAACCCGGGGCCGGCACGCGCCCCGATCAGCCCGCCAGTTGCGCGGCCTCGATCACATGGCGCCCGGGACGCGCATTCAAGGCCGCATCGACCAGCGCCGCGGCGACGCCTTCGGCGGGGCTGGGCCGGAAGCGGCGCGGCAGCACCGGCGAGAGGGCGTGCAGGACCAGGCCGGCCAGGTGTTCGCCGGTGCGGCGCTGCGCGCGATCGCCCTCGATCAGGCCGGGGCGCACCAGGGTCAGCGACGTGTAGCCCAACGCCTCCAGGTCGCGCTCCACCTCGCCCTTGACCCGGGTGTAGAAGAAGCGCGAGGCGACATCGGCGCCGGTGGCCGAATTCAGCGCATAGGCCAGCGCCCCGCCGGACAGCGCATGGCGCGCGATCGCCACCGGATAGTCGTGATCCACCCGCCTGAACGCCGCGCGCGAACCAGCCTGGCGCATCGTCGTACCCAGCGCGCAGATCACGCTGTCCACCCGCCACCAGTCCGCATCGGCCGGCAGCGCGTCGAAATCCACCACCGGATTGAACAGGCGGGCGTGGGTCATCGGCAGCGGGCGGCGGGTCGGCGCCACCACCCGCGTGACCCGCTCGTCGAGCAGCAGCTGCGAGAGCGTCAGGCCGCCCACCAGCCCGGTCGCACCCGCCAACAGCACCTGCGTCATCGGGTGCGCCCTGCCCGGGGCCGGCTCAGGCATTGACGTCCACCACCACGCGCCCGCGCACCTTGCCGGCGAGCAGGTCGTCGGCCACCTGCGGCACCTCGGCCAGCGCCACCTGCCTGGTGACCGACGCCAGCAAGGCCGGGTCCAGGTCGCGGGCCAGACGCTGCCAGGCGGTCTCGCGCAGCGCCTGCGGCGCATCGACCGAATTGATGCCCGCCAGGGTGACGTTGCGCAGGATGAAGGGCGCCACCGTCGTCGGCAGGTCCATGCCCTGGGCCAGCCCGCAGGCGGTGACCGTGCCGCGCTCGCGGGTCTGCGCCAGCACATTGGCCAGGGTGTGGCTGCCGACGCTGTCCACCGCACCGGCCCAGCGCGCCTTCTGCAGCGGCTTGCCGGGCTCGCCCAGCGGGCCGCGCTCGATCACTTCGGCCGCGCCCAGCGCCTTGAGATGGTCGGCCTCGGCCATGCGCCCGGTCGAGGCGACCACGCGATAGCCCAGCTTGCCGAGCACGGCGATGGCCACCGAACCCACGCCGCCATTGGCGCCGGTGACCAGCACCTCGCCCGCATCGGGGGTCAGGCCGTTGTGCTCCAGCGCCAGCACGCTGAGCATCGCCGTGTAACCGGCGGTGCCGATCGCCATCGCCTGGCGCGTGTCGAAGGCGTCCGGCACGCGCACCAGCCAGTCGCCCGGCACCCGCGCGCGCTGGGCGAAACCGCCGTGGTGGGTCTGGCTCAGTCCCCAGCCGTTGACCAGCACCGCATCCCCGGGCTTGAAGCCGGCATGCGCCGACGCGAGCACGCGCCCGGCTAGATCGATACCGGCAATCAACGGGAACACCTGCATGATCGGCGCCCGGCCTGTCACCGCTAGCGCGTCCTTGTAATTCACCGTGGAGTACTCGACCGCGACGGTGACATCGCCCTCCATCAGATCGCCGTCTTCCAGCGTCACCAGCTCCGGCTGTACCGCGCCGTCGCGCTTGTTCACCAGCAAGGCCTTGAATGCCATGACCCATCCTCCGACCGAAACAGGGCCCCATGCTAGCCAGCGTGGCGTGAGCAAGGAATTGGTCAGCCGCGTACCGCGCTCGCTAGAATCCCTGCATTGCACGAAGCAATGCCATCGCCAGACCGCCCACATGCCAGGATCGGCGCCGCTCGCCACCGCCTTCGCCTCCCCCTCGACGCCGCACGGTCGCGTGAACCTGCTGTGGCCGGGGCTGGCCCTGGCCAGCCTAGCGACCTTCGTCGCCGTGACCATCGTGGTCCACCTGCTGCGCTCGGATCTGGATGTGGTGCGCAATCAGATGAGCCTGTATCTGATCGGGCCCTGGGGCCATCTGCTCCAGTCCGCCTACTGCGTGCTCAGCGTCGGGATGCTGGCGCTGATCTTCGGGCTGCGCGGCAGCCTGCATCCGCGCGCACGCGGCCGGATGCCGATGGCGCTGTTCGTGACCGCCGCGCTGGCCCTGTGCATCACCGCCTATGCGTGGATGGACATGCCCGGCGCGCACACCACCGTGCAGGGGCGCATCCACGTGGGCGCGGCCAGCACGGCCTTCGTCTGCGCCACGGTCGGCCTGATGTGGCAGGCCCACGACTTCCGCCACGATGCCTACTGGCGCGCGCACCGGCGCTGGGCGCTGCCGTGGGCGGCGCTGTGCTTCCTGGCGATCTGGGCCATGGCCTGGTGCCCACCGCCGCTGACCGGACTGGGACAGAAGTCGGTGATCGTGCTGATCCTGGGCTGGCTGATGGCCGTGTCGCTGTGCCTGGTGCGCCGCGGGCGCGGCGCCGGCACCGCCTGACCGAAGGCCCTCAGTGCGCGGCGGACTTGCCGCGCAACTTGCCGACCAGCTGCACCACGCCCAGCACGATCGCGCCGGCCAGCACGCCGATCAGGGCGTTGTAGAGCATGCCCGCCACGCTGGCGGCCACCCCGCCCAGGCTCAGGCTTTCGATGAGGTGATGCAGCGGGCCGATGTTGTGCACCAGGATGCCGCCGCCGACCAGGAACATGGCGATGGTGCCGGCGATGGACAGGAACTTCATCAGCAACGGCGCGGCCACCAACAGGCCACGGCCGATCGATGCCAGCGCGGCGCCCTTGCGCGAGAGCCACAGGCCCAGGTCGTCCAGTTTCACGATCGCCCCGACCAGGCCGTAGACGCCGACGGTCATCAGCAGCGCGATCAGCGCCAGCACGATCACCTCCTCGACGAAGGTCGGCGGCGGCGTGCGCTCGCTCAGTACGCCCAGCGAGAGCACGATGATCTCGGCCGAGAGGATGAAATCGGTCCGCACCGCGCCCTTGATCTTGTCCTTCTCGAACGCGACCACGTCCACGCGCTCATCGGCCAGGCCGCGGGCCTCCTGCGCGTGATGCGCGGCGTCCTCGTCCTTCGAATGCAGGAACTTGTGCGCCAGCTTCTCCACGCCTTCGAAGCACAGATACGCGCCGCCGATCATCATCAGATAAGGGATCGCCACCGGCAGCCAGACGCTGATCGCCAGCGCCACCGGCACCAGAATCGCCTTGTTCAGCAGCGAGCCCTTGGCCACCGCCCACACCACCGGCAGTTCGCGGTTGGCCTTGACCCCGGTGACCTGCTGGGCGTTGAGCGCCAGGTCGTCGCCGAGCACACCGGCGGTCTTCTTCGCGGCGACCTTGGTCATCACCGCCACGTCGTCGAGCATGGTGGCGATATCGTCGAGCAGGGTGAACAGGCTGGCTCCGGCCATTGTGCGGGTCGTCCTGAAGAGGGGGACGGGCATTGTGCATGCCCCCCCATGTCTGCGCACCTGACTCACGCGTCATGTCCTAGGCTCGCAAGCCCCTCCCGGACAGGACCGACGCATGCAGCAGTTCCTCGGCGCACCGCGCGCCATCGTCGCCGACCTCCTCAACGCCACCGCGCAGCTGATGCCGCTGCGCATGAGCGCACCCGATTCGGGCATGCGCATCGTGCTGCAGGCCGAGCCCGACGCCACGAAGGTGGCGGTGCTCTCCGGCGGCGGCTCCGGCCACGAACCCGCCCATGCCGGCTTCGTCGGCCCGGGCATGCTGACCGGCGCCATCGCCGGCGACCTGTTCGCCTCGCCCGGTGTCGAAGCGGTCCTGGCCGCGATCCACGCCTGCCGCCAGGCGCCCGGCGTGCTGCTGGTGATCAAGAACTACACCGGCGATCGGCTCAACTTCGGCCTGGCCGCCGAACGTGCGCGCGCCGAAGGCATCGACGTGGCCACCGTGCTGGTGCGCGACGACATCGCCCTGCCAGATGCCGCCCAGCCGCGCGGCCTGGCCGGCACGGTGCTGGTGCACAAGTATGTCGGGCATCTGGCGGCGCAGGGCATGGCGCTGGCGCAGATCGCCGAACGCGGGCAGGCCTTCGCCGACCGCCTGCTGTCGCTGGGCATGGCGCTCTCCAGCGCCACCGTGCCCGGCCAGCACCAGGGCAAGCGCTCGCCCGAACTCGGCCTGGGCATCCATAACGAACCGGGCGCGCGCAAGGTCGATCCGCAGTCGCTGCAGGATGCGCTGGACCTGGTGCTCTCGCCGTTGCTGGAGGCCGCTGACGCCCGCCTGGGCGCCGACGCGCCGCTGGTGGTGTTTCTCAACGACCTGGGCGGCTGCTCCACGCAAGAGCTCGGCAGCCTGGCCAATGGCGTGATCGCCCGCATCGGCCTGGAACGCATCGCCGTGATGGTGCGACCGGCGGCGCTGATGACCTCGATGGACATGCACGGCTTCTCGATCACCCTGGGCCCGGCCGACGCCGACGTGCTCGAGGCCCTGCGCGCGCCGGTCGAAACGCTGGCCTGGCCCGGCGTCTCAACGCCGCGACCGGTGACCTACTTCGAACCCGAGCGCCCCCAATCCGAACATGCCCCCGGCAGCGGCCGTCGCGATGCCACGCGCGCCAACGCGCTGAAGCAGGCCGCGCAGACCCTGCTGACCGCCAAGGAGGAACTGGATGCGCTCGATGCCAAGGTCGGCGACGGCGACGCCGGATCCACCTTCGCCCAAGGCGCCGCCGCCGTGCGCGCGGCGCTGGAGGCGGACACGCTAAGCACCGGCGAACAGGCAGGCCTGGCGCATGAACTGGCGGCCCTGATCGAACACAGCATGGGCGGGTCCAGCGGCGTGCTGCTGTCGATCATGCTCACCGCCTCCGCACAGGCGCTGGCGGAATCCGCGTCCTGGCCCGAGGCGCTGGAGCGCGGCATCGCCCGCATGCAGGAGACCGGCGGCGCCCGCCAGGGCGACCGCACCATGCTCGACGCCCTCATTCCCGCCATCGCCGCGCTGCGCGAACGGCCCGGCGACTTGCAAGCCGCCGCGGCTGCGGCCCGCGAGGGCGCAGCCGCCACGGCGACGATGCAGAAGGCCCAGGCCGGCCGCTCGGCCTCCGTGCGCGCCGAAGCGCTGGAAGGCGTGGTCGACCCCGGTGCGGAAGCGGTGGCGCGCGCCTTCGAGGCGTTCGCGCAGGCGGCGACCTCAGCGCACAGCGCTTGATCCGTGAGGCTTACCGATTCGAGTGCATCGGCCGCAGCGCTACATTTGCGACGGGCGCACCGCTGAGCGCAGCCTCCGCGCCCACGCCAGGTCCATAACGCAGAACGGCCGGGCAATGCCCGGCCGTTCTGTTGATCTCACGAAGCGCTGCGGATCAGCGGCGGACGCACTGCTTCTCCACGACGCGATCGCCGTGATCGATCTGGTGGTTGCCCTGGATCGTGCGGCCGGCCGCACCGCCGGCGATGGCGCCGCCGACCGTGGCCAGCTTCTTGCCGTTGCCGCCACCAATCTGGTTGCCCAGCAGACCGCCGACTACGGCGCCCGTGGCGGTGCCCAGGATCCGGTTGGAATCCTTGCTGTTCTTGCGGACCTCGACGTTCTTGCAGACCACGCGCGTGCCGTCGTTGAAACGACGGCCCTCGTCCTGCGGCCCGTAGCGCTGGGCCATGGCCGAGGTGGCGATCCCCAGCAGACCAGCGCACACCAACAGGCGGGAAGCGTGGATGTGGGACTTCTTCATGGCAAACCTCGTTTGCGTAACGATACGTGCGGCCATGAAGCCACCAGACATTGCAATCTTTGGTGAAAAACAGGCGACCTCGCGCCACATGTTTAACCGCTGGACTGCAGCGTATGCGCCGGGTGAGTGTGGACGTGAGTCAGGCAGCTTCTCTTTGCTGCTAGCCAGGCCAGAGCCACCGCTACGAGCCGCGAGGCCCCGCTTTAGAAGCGTTCCGGCAACGACCGTCGGTGCGGCCCTTCGACGTGGTCATGCCTTGCCGTCCTGTTCTCCGTTGCATTGCCATTCGGTTTCGGGCTGCCGATGCAAAGCACGGCATCGCCCGCGGGCTCAAGGGCACCGCTTCCATCCGATCCGCCCGCATCGAACGCGCGGGCGTATTGCCTGGCTCTCTGCGTTGCGTCCCAGGCCGCGCGGCAGCTTTGCTTTTCCCAGGCGCAAAAGAAGACCCCCTCAGATCGTTGGATCTGAGGGGGTCTGGGG
>NZ_JBBCKO010000007.1:0-249186 GCF_037153335.1 Pseudoxanthomonas sp. USHLN014 | reverse complement strand
CCCGGGCCGGCGCCGGGGGCCCCGCGTTTTGGGGGGGGCCCCCCCCGTGGCGTCGCGGGGCCCCCCCCCGCCACCCCCCCTCGCCCCCCGGGGGGCCCCCCCCGGGACTCCCGCCTAGAAGCCGTGCGTGATCGTCGAGGGGGCGCTGCTGTCGTACAGATCGGCGTAAGGGTCGTGCTCGCCCGAGGCGCCCTCGGACAGGCGGAACTTCAGCGCCAGACCATCGCGCGAATCGGCCGCGCGCAGCGCCTCCTCCTGGCTGATCCTGCCTTCCTTGGCCATGCGGAACAGGCACTGGTCGAAGGACTCCATGCCGTCCTCCAGCGACTCCTCCATGGCCTGCTTGATCTCGTGGATCTGGCCGCGGCGCAGCAGGTCGCGGATCACCGGGGTGTTGATCAGGACCTCGGCGGCCGGCAGCCGGCGCCCGTCCACGCCCTTGACCAGGCGCTGGGACACCACGGCGCGCAGGTTCAGCGCCAGGTTCATCAGCACGTTCTTGTGCGCGGTCTCGGGGAAGAAGTTGAGGATGCGCTCGATGGTCTGGTCGGCGTTGTTGGAGTGCAGCGTGGCCAGGCACAGGTGGCCGGTCTCGGCGAAGGCGATGGCCGCCTCCATGGTGGTCGCATCCAGGATCTCGCCGATCAGGATCACGTCCGGCGCCTCGCGCATGGCGTTCTTCAGCGCATTGTGGAAGGCGTGGGTGTCCAGGCCGACCTCACGCTGATTGACGATGGACTGCTTGTGCTTGTGCAGGTACTCGATCGGGTCCTCGATGGTGAGGATGTGCCCGGTGGTGCTGGAGTTGCGGTAGTCGATCATCGAGGCCAGCGAGGTCGACTTGCCCGAGCCGGTCGAACCGACCAGCAGCACCAGCCCACGCGGGGTCATGATGATGTCCTTGAGTACCTCCGGCAGCTGCAGCTCCTCGATCGAGGGGATCTTGCTGCGGATGGCGCGGATGACCATGCCCACCTCGCCGCGCTGCTTGAACACATTGACGCGGAAGCGCCCGGCCTCGGCCAGGGCCACGGCCATGTTGAGCTCCAGGTCGCGCTCGAACTGCGGCACCTGGCCCTCGTCCATCAGCGAATAGGCGATTTTCTTGACCATGCCCGGTGGCAGGCCGGTGTTGCCAAGGGGGTAGAGCCTGCCTTCGATCTTGATGTAGACGGGCGCGCCGGTGGTCAGGAACATGTCCGACGCGTTCTTTTCCGTCATCAGCTTGAGGAAATAGCCGATGTCCATTGATGAGTCCCCGCTGGCTTGGCGCCTGCACGTCCATTGCAAGTGCGCTATGTGCTTGACGACAATGGCCGCGGATTCCCCCTAGAACGCCGCGGCCATCAAGATGATTCGTAGCTTCGCACAATTCTCCAGACGGCTGTGCGTGACCGGTTTGGCCTTCCTCGCACTCAGTGCCGCCGCGCAGGCGCAGGAAGTGGGCGTGGCCGAACTCGCCGCGGCCCAGGCCGCCGTGCAGCGCGCCAGCGACGCAGACGCCGACCAGTACGCCCCGGACCTGATCCAGGCCGCGCGCGACAAGGTCAGCCAGGCCCAGGCATTGGGCGAGAGTCGCAGCGGCCGCAAGCAGATCCCGCTGCTGGCCCTGCAGGCGCAGGCCGACGCCGACCTGGCCCGTGCGCGCAGCGCGCAGGCGACCGCCCAGGCCCGCCTGGCCCAGGAGCAGTCCGAGATCGATCGGCTGCAGAAGGTCCTGGCCGCCCCGCCGCCGGCGCCGCCCGCCCCGACGCCGCTGCCGCCACAGGACACGCTGCCCACGCTTCCCCCCGCTGCCCCGGGAGGCACGCCATGAACCGTTCCCTGTCCCGCGGCCTGCTGCTCGCCCTGGCGCTGGGCCTGGCCCTGCCGGCGCTGGCCGCCGACGACGAGGTCGTGGCCCAGCTCAACGCCCGCCTGAGCGCGCTGGACGCCAACCCCGACCTGCGCGAGCAGGGCGCCTACGAGCGCCTGCAGGCCGTCCAGGCCATCGCCCGTTACGCCGATTCCAAGCGCAGCGAGCGCGATGCCCTGCTGTACGTCGCCCAGCGCCGGGTCGAGATCGCCGAGGTGGCCGCCCAGAACGGCGCCATCGGCCGCCAGATCGACACCCTGGACCGCACCCGCAACGACCTGCTGCTGGAAGCCAGCCGCCGCGAGACCGCGCGTGCGCGCCAGGAGGCCGAGCGCCTGCGGGTGCAGCAGCAGATCCAGGCCGAAGAAGCCGAGCGCCTGCGTCAGCAGGCCGAGGCCGAGGCGGCCGCGCAGGCCGAACAGGTGCAGGAGGTGATCTCCACCGCCACCTCCACCCAGCAGGCCAAGCTCAACGCGGCCCGGCAGAAGGACGCCGCCCTGGCCCGCCAGGAGGCCGAACTGGTCTCCGGCGCCAAGCTGCCCAAGTCCAGCTTCGGCGCCGACGGGGCCGAGACCTTCGTGCTGACGCCGGCCATGTTCCAGGACGGCAAGGCGACCCTGTCGGCCGCCGGCAAGTCCGCCGTGCAGGCGCTGGCGGCCTACATGGACGCCACCAAGGGCACCAAGCTGCGCGTGGTGGGCTACGGCGACAAGCAGCTGGGTGCCGGCCGCTCGGCCGCCCTGCGGACGGCACTGATTTCCGCCGGCGTGGCCAAGGCCCGGGTCACCGACGGCGGCGGCAAGGGCGCCAGCAAGACGCAGGCGGCCGCGGCCATCGTGACACCGTGATTTTCATTAAGAATCAGTCATTTATCTGAATCTGCGGCGCCCGTCCCGGTTGCCGGGCGGGTCGTCTTCTCCAAGCCAACCTGGACCTGTCTGTGTCCGCCGAACGGTGCTTGTCGCCCCCGAAGGGCAGGAGTAGGGTCGTATCCCCAGGGGGTCGCTGAAGACCTCCTGGATTGACGGAGACGCCGCGCCGATGAAGCCGATGCCCGACCCAATCCAGACCGCTGTGCACGCCCCGTCCGGGCGTTGGTTCATCGATCCGCGCTTCCCCCACGCCACGCCCTGCGCCGTTCCCCGGCCGGGGCGTTCGTATTTCCGCTGAAGGAGAATGCCCATGTTTGAAGAGCAGCCGCAGTCCGAAATCGAGGCCTTGATCAAGACCGATCCCGAGTTCAAGCAGCTCTACGAGCGCCACCGCAAACTCAACAAGAAGGTGATGGATGCCGAGCTGGGCGTCTTGCCCATCGACGACGCCACCCTGGGCCAGATGAAGCGCGAGAAGCTCCTGGCCAAGCAGCGCCTGCAGCGCAAGTACGAATCCACGCCCCACTGATCTGGTTCACAGTCGCGGGTGCCGGTGACTTCCTCGTCGGACGCCGGCACCCGCGCAATTCGTAGTCCTGCGGCGGCCCTGGTGGCCGCCGCTTTCGCATCCGCCCTTGGGCGCGGGTGGAACTGAACGGCTCGTTGCGGTGGCGATGCCATAATCGCCTGCCCCTCATCACGAGCGTCCCGCCCGCATGGCGATCCATTCCTCGGTCCTCGAACTGATCGGCCGCACCCCCATCGTCAAGGCCCAGCACCTGGACACCGGTGTGTGCGAGCTGTACCTGAAGCTTGAGAGCGCCAACCCTGGCGGCTCGATCAAGGACCGCATCGGCCTGTCGATGATCGGCGCCGCCGAGGCGCGTGGCGAGCTCAAGCCCGGCGCGACCCTGGTGGAAGGCACGGCCGGCAATACCGGCCTTGGGCTGGCGCTGGTGGCCCAGCAGAAGGGCTACCGCCTGATCCTGGTGGTGCCGGACAAGATGAGCCGGGAGAAGATCTTCAACCTCAAGGCCATGGGCGCCGAGGTGGTGCTGACCCGCTCGGACGTGGCCAAGGGCCATCCGGAGTACTACCAGGACCTGGCCGCGCGCATCGCCAGCCAGACCCCGGGCGCCTACTTCATCAATCAGTTCGGCAACCCGGACAACCCGGCCGCGCACGAGTTCGGCACCGGCCCGGAGATCCTGGAGCAGATGGACGGCCGGCTGGATGCGATCGTGTTCGGCTGCGGCAGCTCGGGCACGATGACCGGTCTGTCGCGCGCCTTCGCCAAGGCCTCGCCGGACACCGAACTGGTGCTGGCCGACCCGGTCGGCTCGATCCTAACCCAGTACATCAACGACGGCACGCTGAGCGAGAAGTCCGGCAGCTGGCTGGTGGAAGGCATCGGCGAGGACTTCCTGCCCGGCATCTCCGATTTCAGCCGGGTCAAGAAGGCCTATGCCATCCCGGACAAGGAGAGCTTCCTGACCGCGCGCGAGCTGCTGGCCAAGGAAGGCATCCTGGGCGGCTCCTCGACCGGCACGCTGCTGGCCGCCGCGCTGCGCTACTGCCGCGAGCAGACCACGCCCAAGCGGGTGCTGGTGTTCGTCTGCGACACCGGCAACAAATACCTGTCCAAGATGTACAACGACTACTGGATGCTGGACAACGGCTTCATCGAACGCCCCCAGCACGGCGACCTGCGCGACCTGATCCTGCGCCCGTACAGCCAGAAGGACACGGTGGTGGTCGCTCCGACCGACCTGCTGACCACCGCCTACCAGCGCATGAAGCTCTACGACGTCTCGCAGCTGCCGGTGATGGAGGGCGAGAAACTGGTCGGCATCATCGACGAGTCCGACGTGCTGCTGCACGTGTATGGCGACGAGGCGCGCTTCGGCGACCCGGTCGCCACCGCGATGGTCAGCAAGCTGGAGCGGCTGGACGTGGCCTCGCCGATCGAGGCGCTGCTGCCGGTGTTCGATCGCGGGCAGGTGGCCATCGTGATGCAGGGCGAGCAGTTCCTGGGGTTGATCACGCGCATCGACCTGCTCAACTATCTGCGCCGGCGCGTGCAGTGAACCGCGCCGCATTCAGCTTGTCGTTCATGAACCCGTCGCGCCTGCGTGCGTGACGGCACTGCTAGAATTCCCCTCGATCTCTGAAGAACCCCCCCATGTCCGACCATACCCGCGGGAGCCAGGACGGCGACAGCAGCCTGGCTTTGGCGACGCTCGCCATCCACGGCGGGCAGGCGCCCGACCCCAGCACCGGGGCGGTGATGCCGCCCATCTACGCCACGTCCACCTACGCGCAGCCGAGCCCGGGCCAGCACAGCGGCTTCGAATACAGCCGCACGCAGAACCCGACCCGCTTCGCCTATGAGCGCTGTATTGCGGCGCTGGAGGGCGGCAGCCGCGGCTTCGCCTTCGCCTCGGGCATGGCCGCCACCGCGACCGTGCTGGAGCTGCTGGACAGCGGCGACCATGTCATCGCCATGGACGACCTGTACGGCGGCAGCTACCGCCTGTTCGAGCGCGTGCGCAAGCGCAGCGCCGGGCTGGATTTCAGCTTCGTCGACCTGACCGACCCGGCGGCGTTCGAAGCGGCGATCACGCCGAAGACCAAGCTGGTGTGGATCGAGACGCCCACCAACCCGATGCTCAAGATCGTGGACATCGCCGCGATCGCGCAGATCGCCCGCGCGCGCGGGCTGAAGGTGGTGGTCGACAACACCTTTGCCTCGCCGATGCTGCAGCGCCCGCTCAGCCTGGGTGCGCACCTGGTGGTGCACTCGGCCACCAAATACCTCAACGGCCATTCGGACATGGTCGGTGGCGTGGCCGTGGTCGGCGACGACGCCGAACTGGCCGAGCAGTTGGCCTTCCTGCAGAACTCCGCCGGCGCGGTACAGGGCCCGTTCGACAGCTTCCTGGCCCTGCGTGGCCTGAAGACGCTGCACCTGCGCATGAAGGCCCACTGCGACAACGCCCTGGCCCTGGCGCAGTGGCTAGAAACGCAGGACGCCGTGGCGCAGGTGATCTACCCCGGCCTGACCACGCACCCCCAGCACGCGCTGGCGGCTCGGCAGATGTCCGGCTTCGGCGGCATCATCTCCTTCGAGCTCAAGGGTGGCGCGGCCGCGGCCAAGTCCTTCTGCGAGCGCACCCGGCTGTTCACCCTGGCCGAATCCCTCGGCGGCGTCGAAAGCCTGGTCAACGTCCCCGCCCTGATGACCCACGCCTCCATCCCCGTCGAGCGCCGCGCGCGCCTGGGCATCACCGATGGGTTGGTGCGGTTGAGTGTGGGGGTGGAGGATGTCGAAGATTTGCGGGGCGATCTGGAGCGGGCGTGGGCATGAAGCCGCACTTGACGCGAGGATTTACCGCATGAGTGCGGCGAACGTTGTCAGTTTGGTTTATCAGCTGACCAAGCGCGAGGTCAGTGGTCGCTACAAGGGTTCGGTGCTGGGAATTTTCTGGTCATTCGTCAACCCACTGCTGATGCTGGCGGTGTATACGCTTTTTTTCTCCGTGATCATGAAAATCCGTTGGGATGATGGCGGATCCCATCGGCGTGCCGATTTTGCCGTGCTGCTGTTCGTTGGCCTGATCCTGCACGGCTTCATCGCAGAATGCATCAATCGTGCACCGGGCCTGATCGTCGGCAACGTTAACTATGTCAAGAAGGTCGTTTTTCCCATCGTCATCTTGCCCGTGGTCGCCTGCGGTTCGGCGCTTTTCCACTGGTTAATCAGCCTTGGTGTGTTGACCGTTGCATTGCTGTTTGTAAGTGGCGGTCTGCCCTGGACATTTCCGCTGATTTTTGTGGTCATGTTGCCGCTGGCGCTGTATGCGCTGGGTGTGAGTTGGGTGCTGTCATCCATCGGCGTCTACCTTCGCGATGTCAGTCAAGTCGTTGGCGTGTTCTCGCAGATTCTTCTCTTCATGTCGCCGGTGTTCTTCCCAGTCACCAAGATCCCGGAGACCGTTCGTCCACTGTTCCTGGCCAATCCGTTGACCACCATCATCGAACAAGCCCGGGCCGTGCTGATCTACGGCAAGATGCCGGATTGGTCCGATTGGGGCGTGCAGATGGTCGTTTCCCTGATCGTCGCGGTACTTGGTCTTATTTGGTTCCGTGCGACCAGGCGCGGCTTTGCCGATGTGCTTTGATCGGGAGTGGGTATGAACGGACGCTTGAAACGCTGGCTTCTGCAACAGCGCTTCTTTTATCAACTGATGGGTTTGAAGTATTACATCGGGAACAATCTCATCTCCCACTTCCCTATCGAACGAGCGAGATTGTGGTATCTGCGCCGCGTGCTCAAGATTGAGGTGGGGCAGCACACTCACGTCAGCATGCGCTGGTTCGTCACGGGCTATCCGGTACGTGCCCATGTGCGGATCGGTGACAATTGCGTAATTAATCGCGAGGTATATCTTGACGGGAGAGTGGGGGTCGTGATCGGAAACAATGTCAATGTCTCATTCCAGACTTGTATTCTGAGCCTGCACCACGATCATAACGCGCCTACGTTTCCGGCCATTGGCGGAGCGGTCACAATTAAGGATCATGCATGGATCGGTGCGCGTGCTCTTTTGTTGCCTGGGGTCACCATTGGTGAGGGTGCCGTAGTGGCCGCTGGGGCAGTGGTGGCACGCGATGTCGAGCCTTATTCTGTGGTTGGCGGAGTTCCTGCAAAAAAGATCGGCGATCGTAATCGCGATATCCAGTATCTGACCAAGTTCTCGCCGTATTTCGATTCGGATATTTTCGATGAAACCGCAGGTTAAGAAGCAGGTCCTGGTCTTTATGCTCGCCCCGTCGTTACCCGCAGTGACCGGCGGCGATATTTATGCGATTAATACTGTCCTGCCATTCGCCGATCAGATTGACTATCATCTGTTCTGCTATGTCGGCGGCCAGGATCAGATCGCCAAGGTCGAACAACATCGCACACTTTACGATCGTGTTTTTCGGACGGTGCACATGGAGCCGCGGCCGAAAATGCCGTTCGAGCTCCCTAAGTGGCGCCGAGCGTTGCGCATGGCGTGGCAGGTTAGACAGGGTCTTCCGTTCATCGATGCTAGCTACTGCAGTGCCTCGGCAGTCAAAGCGGCGCGCCATATCGTCCGTGAGCAAGGTATTGATGCCATTGAGGTCAACTCCGCGCATTTAGCGTTTTTCCGCAAGTATCTACCGTCGGTACCAGGAATCCTGGTTAGCCATAACATAGAGGCGGATATATTCCCGTTCTGGATGCCGGTCGGCCTGCGCGGCTGGAAGCTTCGGTTCATGGAATGGGTGGCACGCAACAGTCGTCAAGCCGCCAAGGCCGTCGAGCTTGAAAACGCGTATGGCTTCAAGGCGATGACCTTTATTTCTCGGCAAGACATGGCGCGCGTGACTGACGGCGTGCCCAAGTATCTGATGCCGTTGCACTTCCCGATTTCAGAACGCAGCTATGCGAGCAGGCCAGGCGGAAGTTTCAATGTGCTCTGGATGGGCGGCTTTGGGTGGTATCCCAACGCCGAAGGGGTCGGCTGGTTCGTTGAACAGATCTATCCGCTCATAAAGGACAAATTGCAGGAAAATGGCATCGTTCTCCATTTCTGTGGTGGAGGTCCTCCAGAAGCGCTCAAGGCGATCCATGATGGCCAGCAGGTCATCGTGCACGGCTTTGTTGAAGACCTAAGCCAGATACTGGATAAGGCACATCTTTTGATGGTGCCATTGCTGTCTGGTGGAGGTATCCGGGTCAAGATCGTCGAGGCAATGTCTGCCGGTATTCCCGTGCTGAGTACCAGCAAGGGTTGCGAGGGCATCGGTGCAACGGATGATGTCAATATCCTGATTCGGGATGATGCAGCCGAGTTCGCTACTGCCCTGTTGGCCTGCTCTCAACAACCGCAAAGGATGGCCGAGTTGTCCTCGGCGGGGCTGCGTCTGATGGCGAGCGAGTACTCCCGTGAGGCCAGCCTGGGTGCAAAGCGCGCCGCCTATCGACAGGTGGGAGTGCTGTGATGCACGTGGATGGCGGTACGGCGCAGCTCGAACCTGTGGTCTCCGTCCGTGGGATCAGCAAGACTTTCCGCATCTTTGATCGCCCAGCACAGCGACTTCTGCAGCCCTTGTTCAATCGGTTGCGCTGGCTGGTCGGTCTGCCGCCACGTCATGCCCGGTTGTTCAATGCGCTGGATGAGGTGAGCTTCGATATCTTGCCTGGCGAAACGGTCGGCATCATCGGCCGTAATGGTAGTGGCAAGTCCACCTTGCTACAGATACTCGTGGGTACCTTGCAGGCCAGCCGCGGGACGGTTTCGGTACGTGGCCGGGTGTCGGCCCTGCTTGAACTCGGCGCAGGCTTCAATCCCGAGTTCAGCGGACGTGAGAACGTAAATCTCGCCGGCGCGATCATCGGGCTCTCGCCCGCCGAGATGGCAGCGCTGATGCCGGAGATCGAGAGGTTCGCGGATATCGGCGAATTCATCGAGCAACCAGTGAAGACCTACTCATCCGGCATGTACGTGCGGTTGGCCTTCTCGGTGGCGATCCATGTCGCGCCGGACATTCTTGTAGTCGACGAGGCGCTGGCGGTAGGCGACACGGCTTTCCAGACCAAGTGCCTGACGCGCATCCGTCGCATGCAGTCCGAGGGTGTGAGCATCATCTTGGTGACGCATTCGACCAACACCCTGCTGGAATATTGCGATCGCGGCATCTATCTGCGCCATGGCAAGGTTCAACTCGATGGGCCATGCCGAGACGTGGTCAAGCGTTATGCCGACGATCTCGTCGACGAAGAAGGTGGGGCAGTCATCTACGATGACGATCCGGTGGTTGAAGCGGTTGGCCCCCGCTTGCCGGAAGCTGACGGCGAACCTGATGTACCCGTAGATGCTGGACCTGCAAGCGAGATCACCCACGTGGCCATTCTCGACAATAAAGGTGAGGCGCGGACTACCTTTGTGCATGGCGATGAGCTGATTGTGAAGGTCGGTATCCATGTTCGCCGTAGGATCGAATCGCCTTGCTATGGAATCCAGATCAAGAGCGTCGATGACATAGCCCTATGGGCAGGCACGACCCAGAACATGAGTCTGACGCCGGCTCCAACAGATCCGGGCGATTACGTGTTCAGTTGGAGATTGACGCTGAATGTGACAGGCAACCGCTACGTACTGGCGCTGGGCGTGGGAGACATCGATAGCGGTGAATACCACCGTCATTCGCGCGTTCCCTACGCTGGGCATGTGGACGTGCTCTCGCAGCCGCATAGTGGACATGGATGGATCGCGCCGTTGCCGCAGTTCAGCCACCCTTGCAGGGCAGAATAATGATTCATCCAACAGGTTCTGGCTTTCGTGTTCTCGTCATTGGCTTCTACGGAGCACCGAACATTGGTGACGAAGTCTTGCTGGATATCGTTGTGCGGCACATCCGCTCGTTGGGCGGTGAGCTGATCGTCGCTAGCGTCGATCCGGCCCAGACCGAACGCATGCACAGCGTCGATGCGATCGCCCTTGACGACATTGGGGCCATCGCACGGGCGTTGCTGCAATGCGACGCTTTGATCATGGGGGGGGGCGGCATCTTTCAAGATCACCACCCATTCAATCTCGAAGCGGTTTACGTGCCGTCCACGAACGACATCGCTGGCTATGCGCGGCCCATGCTGCTGGCAAGGCAGATGGGTGTCCCGGTCTATATCTGGGGTCATGGCGTTGGACCGTTGCGCTCGGCGCCAGCGCAGACGCTGGTGCGCGAGCTGTTCGAACATGCTGAAGCGGTCTCTGTACGCGACAGGGAGTCGCGGGATCTGCTGCATGCTGTCGGGGTTGGCCGTGACATCGTGGTGGCGGCTGATCCCGGCTGGCAGTTCCGGCGCTTTCATCCCTTGCCTGAAGTGCCTCATGAGCACGCCCCCCCAACCCTGGCCGTCGTGGTTCGCGAGTGGGGAAAAGGCAACTGGAAATCTTCATTGGCGGTGGCATTACGAGACGCTGTGCCGGCAAACTGGCGCATCCATTGGGTCGCATTCCAAGCTGGGAGCGACCGTAACGGGGCGTTGTCCGACCTTCCATTGATCGAGGAACTGCGTGCATTGGTTGGAGATCGCGAGGGCAATGAGGTAGTCGTGCCGACCGACGTCGAGGAGGCGTGGGCCGTGTTGGCTCGCGCCGACGCAGTGCTCTCCATGCGACTGCACGCCAGCATATTGGCGCTGTTGGCAGGGAGGCCGACTGCCGGGCTTGAATACGATCCCAAGCTTTCGCATGCTCATGAGATGGCGCAGATGCCGGATGTACTCCGCCTGCAGGTCAGTGATGACTCGGAACGATTCAGCGAGGCGCTGCGCGCGCTGTTATCGCGTGCGTGGGTGCCGGACCCAGCATGCGTTGATGAGCTGGAGCGCTCCGCCCAAGCTCATCTTGAGATGCTGCAGTCCTTGGCGTCGCTATCGGCCCCATCTTTGCGTTTCGACGCTCAAGGTTTCGATTGGCTATCCGTGTGGCTGCAGCAAACCTTGACAGAGTTGCGTGAATTCCGGGAGCAGAGCAGGAAGGCGCATGAGCTGCTGAACTACCGGGATTTTCAGCTGGCTGAGAAGGACTCCGCCTTGAGCGCGCTCAACACTCGGCTCGAAGAGGCGCATCGGCTTCTGCAGACGGATATGGACCAGATCGCCACGCTACAGGAGCGCGTCGATCACGCTGACGATGCGCTGGCACAAGCACTGCGCCAAGGTGAAGAAGCGCTACGTGGCGTAGAGGAGGCGCTGTCGATCAGTCGGCGCAACGCCGAGACCGAAATCCAGCTGCGCGATGAAAAAATTGAGGCGATCAATTGTGTGCTGGAACAATCGCGCTTGAGCATTGATGTGGCCGTATTGGAGTCGAATCGGCTACGCGAGGAGCTCGACGGGCTCGCCAGGACATTGGAGGCCAAGGACGCCTACATCGAAGACAAGGAGGTCTATATCGCGCTGCTGCGCAGACAGGTGGAAGAGTTGGACGCAGCGCTGCAGCATAGCCGGCAGGAGACCGAGGAAGCGCGGAACCTTTGGCGGCGCCTGCATCGCTTTCTCGGATTGCTGCGGCGGGACGTTGTCCGGATCGCCGCAGCGCCATTCAAACTGGCTGCGGTGTGGCGCCGCTATGGTGCGCGCGTTGCCTTGCAGCAGATCCCGCGCCGCATGAAGACATTGGGCGTGCTGCCGACAGCACCAATCGCAGAGGAGCAATCTGCGGAGGGCGTGTTGGTCCGGCCCGTGCGCCGCGAACGGCTGCTGGTGCTGGCCTCTGCGCTGAGTGATGAATCGGGTTGGCCCAGCCGTTGCCTCCAATTGGCCAAGGCAGCCGACCGCGCCGGATTCATGGTCCGTGTCCACATTCCGTCGCAGGTTTCTGCCGGTATCAATGCTGGGCCGCTGGTGGAGCGTTTGGTCGTCGATGCCGATAGCTGGTTGCAAAGCCTGCGGGCAGATGCGACGCGTGTACTTTTGGCCGATGCATCACCTCGTGCCGTGGAACTGGCAGCATCTGCGCGTAGCCGTGGCGCCACGGTAATCGTTGACCTGTCGTCTCTATCGCCGGGATTCACGTCGTTACCCAACTGGCACGACATCGCAGCGCTTGCTGATCGCTTGGTCTCCGATGACCACGATGTCGTTGTTCCGGGCTTTAAGGTCGAATACCTCGCCGAAGCCGGCGACAACGAGATCTTTGATTCTTACCGCAGTTTTGAACGTCCGCCTGGCTTTGGGGGAGCTCACGGCGATGTGCTCGTGGTGATGCTCGGCAGCGCGTCCATGGACTGGCTAAGCTTCGCCGCGCAGGAGCGCGAAGCCCCGCTCTTTCACGTCGTCGGCGAGATCACTCCTCTGCCGAGCCACCCGCGGATCAAGCCGCAGACATGGAGTTGGGCACCGGAAGAAATGGCACCCCTGCTCGCGGCAGCACGTTCTGTCGTTGTGTTGGGCGGGGGCGAGGGGGCGGCAGTCTCTGAACTGCGTCGGCGAGTCGTGATGGCAGCACTGCTTCTGGAAAAGCCTGTACACGTCGATGTCGACCCCGGTCCTGGTCTGCTCAATTCACCGAACCTGCATGTGGGAGTCGCCGAACTGACGCTCGACGTTTTACTCCGCACGCAATCGGTCGAAGATTACCGATTCGTGGCCTCATCGACATGGCTCGGACGTGCCGAACAGTTGATTGGCCCCGCTTATCCGGAGTCGGTCAGTGTCGTAGTCCTCATTCACAACAATCGTCGCATTATCGAGCGCTGTGTCAGCACGCTGCTACAGCATGCTGGCGACTGGCTGCAGGAGATCGTGGTGGTCGACAATCAGTCCAGCGACGGAGGTGCGGAACTCGTCGAGCAGCTTTATGGCCGCCATCCCAAGGTTGTTTTCGTGCGAAACAGCGAGAACGGCTGCTCATCGGGGCGAAATCTCGGCGTTAGACATTCGACGGGGAAGTACATTGCGTTCTTCGATTCCGACCAATGGTTGACCTCAGCTTCCTGTTTTGCCGAGGCTGTTGCCGTCCTCGGCTTGGACGAGGGGATTGGGACCATCGGCTGGAATGCGGGCTGGTTCGACGCATCACGGGATGACCTGGGTGGGCCCATCTCGGATTATCTACCGCATCGCGGCATGAATGCCGAGGCTAGGATCAAGGGCTATCGCAACGATGTCGGCTTCCTCGGCACCAGTTGCATGTTCATTGCGCGGGAGCTTTTCGATCAGCTTGAGGGCTTCGACACGTTCTACGATCCGACCTGCTTCGAGGATACGGACATTTGTTTCCAGGTGAAGAACGCGGGTTATTCGGTCGCGTTCCGCGATTTTGCGGGGGTGCGTCATCAGCCTCATCAGACCACCGGTGCTAGCGAAGGCAGCGAACGATACAGGCAACTGTTTAATCGCAATGCCGACTATTTCCGCAAGAAGTGGCAGGGGCGGCCGGAGTTCTTTGTCGACCTAAAATCCTGGCATTGACTGTCAGCCTGTCGTGGAGGCTCGATCCTTGCGGAGGACAGTCCTAGAGGCGCTTCTTCTTGTGGCTCCCGGTCTGTATCGCTTCCGGCTCAGGAGGCGCTCGGGGGGGGCGTACTCATGCTTGTCTCTCCAATCTAAGCCCGTTGCCTCCCGCCGGAAGCGGATTCTAGTGGTGGATCATGATTTTCCGGAGGCAGATCGAGACGCGGGTTCGCGCGCAATAGCATGTTTTGTTTCCATGTTGAAGGAAGCGGGGTTCGACGTGTGCTTCTGGGCGGCGACAACTGCGCCTTCGTCCCGGGGCCGGTCGGTTTTGGCTAAGGGGGGTATTGAGGCGATCGCCCTAGCGGATACAGGGGCGCTTGAGGTGTGGCTGCACGCGGGCGGCGCTCACTTCGATGCCAGCGTAGTCAGCCGTCCGTTGATGGGTGCCATGTATATGGCAATACTAAAGGCGGAGATTCGCGGTCCGTGCATCTATTATGGTCATGATATACACCATCATCGTCTTAAAGCCCAGAGCCTCACCCTAGCGGGGCGAGGGGGCTTCTGGGATATGTATTACAACTCCATCATCGAGCGCAGGCTGTGGCGAGGCGCTGATGTTGTGCTATATCCTTCTCAAGAAGAAGCGGATACCGTCAACCGTTATCTTGAGATGATCGGGAAGCGCCTTAAGGCGGAGTTTTTCCCGCTCTGGACTTTCAGAAAGAGCCGCCATTTTCCCGAACCTGCGTTGCCTCAGCGCCGAGGTATCTTGTTCGTCGGCAGCCATGCACACGCACCAAACATAGACGGGTTGAACTGGTTCCTCCGAGAGGTGGCGCCGTTTCTACGCGCTCACGCGCCGACAGTCCGCCTGACGATTGTGGGTTCAGGAATGAACTCATATCTCCCGCCGGAGACAGATGTCCTGATGCTGCGGCTGATGGGGCACATCGATGATCGCGCGCTCGACGCAGAGTATGCCGCGGCGCGCGTGGTCATCGCTCCCCTACGTTACGGCGCGGGAGTGAAAGGAAAGGTACTAGAGGCGATCAATCACAGAGTCCCTTGCGTATTGACGGATGCCGCTGCTCAAGGCTTGGGTGGCCTCAAAGCGAGCCTTCCGGTGACAGATGATCCGCTTGCGTACGCCAAGGCGCTGGTGACTCTACTTACCGACGACAACGCCTGGCACTCAGCGTCCGAAGGGGCTGCGAGTTGGCTCGCCGAAGCGTACAGCCACGAGCGCTTTATTGAGCGATTGCGTGCTCTGACAGGTGTGACACCGCCATTTCCTGGGGCGGCTTCAAAGGTACGCGGCAGACACGCGCGAGATTGACCCAAGAGCCCAAATCCTGCATCGCGCCGCAGCTGTCCTTGCCCAGCTCAACAGGCTGATAGACAACAGGATTGTGCGAAGCCAGCATGCCGAAGTGATAGACCGCCGAAAATCCCATGAAAACGGGAGCTTGTACTACCAGCGTCTCGCCTGGGCGCAACTGGTTAAGGACGTGGCCATCGATCTTCGTGCCGGATTCGATTGCTGCAGTTCGGACATAGTCGCGCACTCCAATGGACACAAGCACCAAATTTCCAAGCAAGGCGAAGGTGCCGGCTGCTGCCAATATCCGTGTGAGCGGAATTGGCGCGATTGCGCCCGCGAACAAGAGGAGGATCACTGCCGCATACAGAAAGGGAACGTAACGTGCCCACCACGGGGCTGCGTGTACCAGTACGAGCGCCAACAAAAAGACGACGGCGGCGAGAAGCTTCTTTTGACTGACCGGTATTGCTCGCAGCCCGGCCTCACCGCCACCGAATACAAGCAGCAGTGGCAGGATCGGAAGTGAAAGCACCAGTGCCGCTGAAAACAGAGGTCCCATGCCGGCGTAGCGCGTATCGGGCACGCCTGAAGCCTGAATCTCGCCATCCATGAAGGATCCCGGCATCTTCAATCCTGGATGCTGGAACGTGTTCGAGGTGTGGGCGAATAGGGAGCGGACAAGTGTCACCGGTCGAGCGCCTTCAAGCATACTGGGCTCGGCTTGATTTTCCATTATTTGAGCATTGCCGGTCACCGGATACGCAACGGGCAGGCCTTTGGCTAGGTGGTTCAAATAGGGGTGTGAAAGGATTACCGCACCCAGCACAGCCCACGCTGCAATTTGTTTGAAGCTGGGGCGTCTGGCGACAAGAAAAGGGATTGCCAATAGCGCTGCGAATAGCGCGCCCGTGAATTTAAGTCCGGCGATGATAATCAAAGCCGACCAGCCAACCGTTGAGGCGAGGTGCTCGCTGCGCGGTGCCAAACACGAGAGCATCGCAAGCGTAATGGCCGCATATGTCGCGCCATCGACATAATTCGAAATCAGCTGAGCCAATACGACAGGGCACGCAGCAAGGAGCCCGGCCGCGGTTACGGACATCCAGCGACGTGGCGTGTAGAAACTTAGAACCCATGCAGCACAGAAAAAAACAGCAACTGCCAACATTGGAGCCAATGATTTTCCAGATTCCCAGCTAAAGCCGTAATCCATTAGAACGGCGCCATAGAGCCAGGAGAGATTGGGGTAATGTCCGGCCCACTGGGAATTTTGGTTGCCAGACCAGATCGCGTCAGCGAAATAAGGGGCTTTCTGTGTATGGGTCCACTCAGTAAAGTCCTTGGTCAACCAAGGATTCCACCCTTCGTGCAGCGCTACCGTGGCCGGTTTGTGGTACATGTTCCCGTCCCAGGTCGGGTCCGGAAGCAAGCCAGCTGCGAAGGCCAGCACTGCGACCAGCAGAGCGGCGGCCGCGGCAGGCAGAAGCCAGCGTCGAGCTCCGGCTGTAGCCACCAGTAGCAGGCCGGCCACAGGCGGAAGCCATACTGACAACGTGTGCAGGCCGCTGTAGACCGCTAGCGCCTTTCCGCCAACCAGGGCGAGAATCGTCACGACAATCGCGGTACCGAGTCGCTGCCCTAGGGGCAGCAGGCTTGCACGTGCTTGGGCATCAGGAACCTGTTTGATCATCTGAGCGGCTTTCAAGAGGATTTCGATTTGGAGTTTTCTGACCGGCGATAGTGCTCGTAGGCGCCAACCAACATATCCTCGTCATTACGGCTCGGTTTCCAGTCCAGCCTCTGAATGGTGGGATTGATATCCACAACGTAATTGACATCGGCGATCTGGTACTGCTCTCGGTGCAGTAGCGGCTTACCCAGCTTCTCTAGGATAGACAGTGCGAGCTTCAAGGGGCGAGCCGGGACTGGTACCACAATAGATCTGGAGCCTATTCTCTTGATCGTGTTACGCAGCAGCTGTCGTACCGGTGGCGCCTCGCCCGATCCCAGGCTCAGCGCGACGGGAGGAAAGCCCTTGTCGACTGCAAGGAGGATGGCATTGACAACGTCCTCCACCGCGATCATTTGGTAGCGATTCCTGCCGCTGCCGATGGTCGGTACCGGCAGGCCGAGGTCCATCAGGCGAAACAACTTGGTCAGGATGCCGAAGCGGCCCGGCCCAACGATCATTCGCGGGCGAAGCACCGTGATCAGGTAGCCTTCACTGCGGGCGCTCTCGCACAACTGCTCGGAGGCCGCCTTGCTTCGGCCGTAGGGGCCCAGCGGGTTACGGCGGTGGGTGGGGGGCACCGGCAGGCATTCCGGCATGCCATAGACCATATCCGTGCTCGTATAAATCATCCTCGGCTGTTGCAGCTGTCGCATCCATGCCAGCACGTTCGCGGTGCCTTTGACGTTGACTTCAGAGAACCATGCGTCCTGATCCTGCGAAGGCACATTGTTGTGAAACTGGCGGGCGGCGAGGTGATACACGACATCGCCCTCATTCAAGGGGACCCTCGCCAACGCAGCCGTATCCAATATATCCATCTGGTGGTGCGCCACGCGATCTTTGAATTCCTCAGGCAGTGGCTGCAGGTCCACAGTACGTACCTGCTGTTGCTGCGCTAGCAGCGCTCGGACCAAGTAGGTGCCAGTGAAGCCGGAGCCGCCGATGACGATGTGTGCGCCCATCCTCAACCTCCCCTGGCCACGAGCACTACACCAGCACAAATAAGCGCGACGCCAGAAAGCTTCATGACGCTTATCGGCTCGCGGAAGAAGAGATAGGCGGCAGCTACTACGATCACGTAACCAACACTGAGGAACGGATAGGCAAAACTCACCTGCACCTTGGACAGGACGTACATCCACAGCACGATGCTAATGGCGTAGCAGGAAAGTCCGCTGAAAACCCACGGATCGAGCACGATGCGGAACGCGCCCCGCGCCAGTTCAATCACCCCTTGGTTGGTGGCCAGCGTGACGTTCGGCATGCCCTTGCGCAGAAACAGCTGAGCGCTGGCATTCAGCGCAACAGAGAACAAAATAAGTGGAATGAATTTCAGATACATATTATTGATCCCGCGTTCCGGTTCTGGATGACTACTGGTAATAGGTCGCTGCCAGCACGATAAGTAAGGCAAGTCCGCCGACGATCTGGCTGACGCGATCACGCGCGGCGAACACGATGGGATCGTCGTGCATTCTACCTCTGTGGGCTACAAACCAAGTGCGGCTGATCCAGTAGAGGAGGACCGGGCAGAGCAGCCAAAGCAACTTTGGTGTGGCGTACAGTTTCTGGCTTTCGGGGCTATCGATGTAGAGCGCGAACACAAGGACTCCCAAGTAGCCCGCCGCGGTGCCGAAAGACTGCACCAGGGTGAGGTCGGACACGGAGTAACTGCGGCCGGATGCCCCGTCCTTGCCCAGGCTGGCGGCCATTGTCAATTCGGTATACCGCTTGAGCAGCGCTAAGCTGAGGAAAATGAACATGGAGAAGGCCAGGAGCCAGAACGATGGCTCGGCTTCAATGGCGACAGCTCCGCCGATGATGCGGACGGTGTAGAGCGCGGCAAGCAGTACCACGTCGATCATGACGATGCGTTTGAGCCTAAGTGAATACCCCAACGTCATGACGTAGTACACCAACAGCACAGCGGTGAACCGTGGGTTGCAGAGCAGCGAGAGGGCTAGGCCGCATAGCGTCAATGTTGGCGCCACGAATATGCCGTGCAGGAGCGGCAGCTTGCCCGCCGCAAAGGGGCGATTGCGCTTGCGTGGGTGTTGGCGATCTGGCGTCAGATCAAGCAGGTCGTTCAGCACATAGACGCCGGAAGCGCACAAGCCGAAGGCCACCAGAGCGACGAGCGCCTCAATCACGGATGCGGAATCGAGGAAGCGATGCGCCGTGACGAGCGGGACAAAAACCAACAGGTTCTTGAGCCATTGATGCAGACGGAGTGCTTTGAGCCAAGTCTTGCGGCGGGCAGGCGCGGGCCAATGGGCTCGCAGCTCGGTACGCTGGGCTGCGCTGCGGGCGAGCTTTCTGCCATTGTTGACCACCCAGGCGCCGGATGCCTGTCCCCACACTGCGAGGTCCACTCGGCCGTTGCCCATGTACTCGAAGCCGCGGACGCCGAACCGCTTGACCAGGGCGCGCGCTTTGTTGGCCCCGGAAAGATTCTGTAGGCCATCGCTTGCGATGACCTCCTCGAACAGCCCCAGATGCTCGGCAATCGGATTGACGAGCATCTGGTCGGATGCGGTGCACAGGACGCGAGGCCGAAGCGAGGTGGTTCGGAGCGTCTCCAGCACTTGCGCGTTGTAAGGAAGTGTATCGGCGGGGAGCCTGACCCGCTTTGCGAGTTCGCGCTTCAATGCGGCCTTGCCGCGCAGCAGCCAAAAGGGAATCAGAAAAGCATGCAGAGGGCTGCGCGCGAGGAGCGCAAGGAGCGACTCATACAGGATGTCTGAATTCAGTAGCGTGCCATCCAGGTCGACGCACAGCGCGGGACCCGTCGGGCGAGCCGGTTCGGAAGAAAGTTCTGAAGACGTTGCTGACATTTAAATCTGGCATCCGTGGCTCAACTGGAAATTATACGGTGCGCAACGGCGCACCCTTGCGCGGGAAGTACTCAAGTGCGAGCACCGAGATGCTGCCCTCTAGGATGGCAAACCATAGCGTCACCAGGCGTACACCGATTGCGGCGGCTAGCGCGTCAGGCACAGGCACACCTAACCGTTCCAGCATCAACACGATCGCTAGTTCGGTCGTGCCTACTCCGCCTGGAACGAATGAAAGGGCGCCTATCAACATGGCAAGCGGGTAGATACCAAAAAGCGCGAAAAACGGAGCGTGAATCTCCAGAGAATTGCATATGCCGACAAAGGCGAGTGCTATCAGGCTCCAGGCTAGGCAGCCGATCACCATGCTCGCACCTAGCGATCGCCACCTTAAGTAGATCTTCAACTCGACTCGCGTCTCCTCGATGAAGCTGGTCAATCGTTTGAGAAGCCCGCCATGCTGCTTCGCAGACATCCAGTCCAAGCAGCGGGCTGATCCCGGCCATGCCACCAATCCGAAAAGGATGCCCACGAGCGTAATGACTACCAAGCAGAGCAGGCCGATGGTGGGAAACACGCGCCAAGCCAGCAGGGAAAGAAGCAAGATGACCAGCAGATCGCATGCGCGCTCGAGGACGAACGCTGCGATCGTGCGGGAAGGTGTTATCCCCATGTTCTCAAAGTAACGGATTCGTAAGAGTTCACCTGCTTTGCCTGGTGTTGCCGTCAGTGCAAAGCCGGCTAGGTATGCGAAGAATCCCCGCCAGATCGGAGGTGCACTTCCGCGTTCTCCCAATAGCCAGAACCAGCGTGCGTAGCGCGTCGCATGACTGGCCAGCACCATCGGGAGCATGAGCCCCAGGATGCCCCATTGATCCAACAAGCGGCTGAAAGCTCCGTTTTTCCGGTCTATCCACCACAGGGTTGCCAGGTAGGCGCTAAACAGGACGCTCCCTAGTGCGACGCGCCACCACGATGTCTTCTGCCGCTCAACGCCGCGAGTGTCCTGTTGTGCTTTCAAGAAAGTTCCCAGTCAGGTCGCTGCTTCCAGCTCAGGCAGGATGGCAAACAAATCGCCCACCAGCCCGATATCGGCGATCTCGAAGATCGGGGCGTCGGCGTCCTTGTTGATCGCCACGATGGTGCCGGCGTCCTTGATGCCGGTCAGGTGCTGGATGGCGCCGGAGATGCCGATGGCCACATAGAGCTCCGGAGCGATGATCTTGCCGGTCTGGCCGACCTGGAGTTCGTTGGGGACGTAACCGGCGTCGACCGCGGCGCGCGAGGCGCCGACGGCAGCGCCGAGCTTGTCGGCCAGCTTGTAGATGATCTCGAAGTTCTCCTTCGAACCCACGCCGCGACCGCCGGAGACCACCCGGCGGGCAGACTGCAGGTCGGGGCGGTCGGACTTGCCGGCCGCCAGGCCGACGAAGCGGGTGTGGGTCGGCAGGCTCGCCTCGACGCTGGCCGCTTCGATGGGTGCGTTGCCGCCCTGCGGGGCTTCCGGCCAGGAGGCGGTGCGCACGGTGGCCACGACGGTCTGCCCGGGATCGGCCTCGACGGTGATGATGGCGTTGCCGGCGTAGATCGGGCGGGTGAAGCGGTGTTCGCCTTCGACGGTGATCAGGTCCGAGACCTGGGCCACGCCCAGCAGCGCGGCTACGCAAGGCATCAGGTCCTTGCCGAAGGTGGTCGAGGGGCCGAACACATGCGTGTAGCCGGCGGCGAGCGCGGCGATCTGCGGGGCGAGCACCTGGCCGATGGCATGCTCGTTGGCCGGATTGGCGACGGTCAGCACCTTGGTGACGCCGGCGATCCTGGCGGCGGCCTCGGCGACGGCGGTCGGATCGGCGGCCAGCACGGCCACGTCGAGCGCCTCGGGCTTGAGCGCGGCGGCGGCGCTGACGGTCTTGGCGGTGGAGGCGTTGAGCACGCCGTCCAGGTGTTCGGCGATGACGAGGACTTTGGACATGTGCGGGTTCCTGTTTCGTCATTCCCGCCTTGGCGGGAATCCATGATGGGACGGGCGGCGAAAGGCACTGGGTTCCCGCCTTCGCGGGAACGACAGGCAGCCTTAGAGCAGGCCCTTCTGCTTGAGTGCGGCGACCAGCTCTGCGGCGTCCTTGACCATCACGCCACGGCTGCGCTTGGGCGGGGCGGCGTAGTGGGCCACTTTCAGTTCCGCGCCGGCTTCCACGCCGAGGTCGGCGAAGGGGAGGGTCTCCAGCGGCTTGGACTTGGCCTTCATGATGTCCGGCAGCTTGATGAAGCGCGGCTCGTTGAGGCGCAGGTCGGTGGTGATCACGGCCGGCAGATCGACTTCCAGCGTTTCCAGGCCGGCGTCGACCTCGCGCGTCACCGTGGCCTTGCCGTCGGCGATCTCGACCTTGGAGGCGAAGGTGGCCTGCGGGCGACCCCACAGCGTGGCCAGCATCTGGCCGGTCTGGCTGGCGTCGTCGTCGATGGCCTGCTTGCCCAGGATCACCACGTCCGGCTGCTCCTTCTCGATCAGCTTGAGCAGGGTGCGCGCGGCGGTCAGCGGCGAGACCGGGCCATCGGCGACCACGTGCACGGCGCGATTGGCGCCCATGGCCAGGCCGTTGCGCAGGTGCGCGGCCGCGTCGGCCGGGGCGATGGTCGCCACGACCACTTCGGTGGCCACGCCCTTGTCGCGCAGGCGCAGAGCCTCCTCCAGGGCGATCTCATCGAAGGGGTTGGGGGAGAGCTTGACGCCCTCGGTCACCACGCCGGAGTTGTCCGGCTTGACCTGGATGCGCACGTTGTAGTCCACCACGCGCTTGTAGGCGACGAGAATCTTCATCTGAAAGGGGTCCTTCAGCAGCAAGGGGGAGCATCCGGTCTCGAAATGGAAAGCCGGTCCGGAACGCCAAGTCTAGCTGGCTTGCGTTGACCGTGCGACCGCGTATGGCAGGGCTCGCACTGTCTTGAGCCGGTTCAAGTGGCTACTCTAACCTTCGGTTACGTCGTCCATCCCAATGTCCTCATCCACGGTGCGTCCGCCATACGGCCTCCTGCTCGCAATTGCCGTTGCCGGCATGGTCTTGCGCCTACTGTTCGTACGGGCGATTCCCTTGCAGCCCGTGGCGGATTTCGCTCGCTACGTGGAAGTTGCAAGCAGTATCGCTAGCGGCGAAGGGTTCCGTATATCTGGCATTCCTTATATTTCCCAGCCGCCTTTGTATCCGGGAATCTTGGGTTTTTGGTTCATGCTGACCGGCGTCAGCATAGAAGCGGGGAAGATTCTCAATCTCGTTCTATGGATTGGGACGTTCTCAACCTGGATTTGGCTGGGCGCTAGACTGCAGCTGCGTCCAGCTTGGCAAGTTGCCTCGTTAACCGTGCTTGCGTTTCATCCGGCGTTGATCGCTTATTGCAACGTGCTTGGAACCGAGTCGTTGTCAGTCTTTCTCGCCGTGCTAGGCATAGCGGTGGCGGTCGCGCGCGTGCCCAGTCGCCCACTGCTGCTAGGCGCCGTCTTGGCGTTGACCGCGTTGAACAGGCCGCAGATGTTGCCGTTGCCGGCGTTCGGGGCCTTGGCTTTGTTTCTGCGCGATGGAAATCATCTTGCGACGTGGCGACGGGTCGGCGCGATGCTGCTGGGCTTTGCGTTGATGCTTGGCCCTTGGGTTGCGCGCAATACAGCGATTTTTGGTGAAGTTGTTCCTGTAAGCGCCAATAGTGGATACGTCCTATTGGTCAACAACAACGATGCCAATGTCCAGAGTGGATGGATGCCGTTGGGGAGTGTGCCGTTGCGAAATGAGGATAGAGTCCTTTTCGAAAAGGCAGGATTCTCAGACGATTTCTTTTCGGCGCAGAGCGAAGACTGGAAGCTTCGCCACTGGACGCCTGCTGCCGACGCCATTGGGGCTGGCGTTGCGCGTCGCTGGATTGCTGAGCATCCCGGCCGCTTTCTGAAGTTGGCTCTGCTTCGCCTGTCGGGATCCTTTGATGTCGGAAGTCTTATGCACTGGCCCTTCCTGGAAAGGGGAGGCTCGCCTGTCTGGCTGGGTAAGTTGACAGCGGTATTGAATATCGGGGTGGCGGTTTGGGCGGTGATCGCACTACTGCGCATGAGCCGTCGTCCAGACGACTGGGAGCTTGTGGACTGGCTGGCGGTTGCTACGCTCGGATTGGGTGTGATATCGATCTTGGTGTTCGAGGGGCAGGGTCGCTATCTTCTGCCTCTCATGCCGGCAGCAGTGTTCGTTATCGCTGCTTCGGGAAGGCTTACGTCGCCGGGGCGGTTGTCCGGCTCGAAGCGTACATTGGGTCCTGCGGGCGGTTGAATCCCCGCGCGATGCCCACTAAGAGAGTATGTAGACGGTACTTGATTGGTCACGGGTCGCGCTGGCTTTATCTGTACGAGCTTCATCTTTGACGCGGTGGCGCTCGGTGCCAAGGCAGCCAACTCTGGCGCGCTAACCCCTTGTGAACTGTCCTCCAGGCGGCCGCTAGCTGGCGCGGGGCTTCTAGCCGGGTGGGCGTGACCGTGCGACAGCGTATGGTTCCCAGGCGCCGAAGTCCGGTCTCGATGACCGTCCTGTTCACGGAGCATGCCCGACACGCTCTATCCTTTCGCGCTGCCGCCAAAGGTGGCCCTCATGCATGATCAGGAGACATCAGTGGGACAGACGTGGTTGGTCACCGGAGGAGCTGGTTTCATCGGCGGGAACTTCGTCCTCGAGGCAGTCGCCAGAGGCGTCAAGGTGGTCAACCTCGACGCGCTGACCTATGCCGGCAATCTCCGGACCCTGGCCTCGCTGGAGGGCAACCCGGGCCACGTATTCGTCCGCGGCGATATCGGCGATGGCGCGCTGGTGTCTGCGCTGCTGGCGGAGCATCAGCCCGACGCCGTGCTGAACTTCGCGGCTGAGAGTCATGTCGACCGCTCCATTGATGGACCCGGCGCGTTCATCCAGACCAATGTGGTCGGTACGCTCGGTCTGCTGGAAGCCGTGCGGGACTACTGGAAGTGCCTGCCGGCCGCGCGCGCCGAGGCGTTCCGTTTCCTGCATGTGTCCACCGACGAGGTCTACGGCACGCTGGGCGAGACCGGCAAGTTCACGGAAGAAACGCCGTATGCGCCCAACTCGCCCTATTCGGCGTCCAAGGCGGCCTCCGACCACTTGGTGCGTGCGTTCCACCATACCTATGGGCTGCCGGTGCTGACCACCAACTGCTCCAACAACTACGGCCCGTATCACTTCCCCGAGAAGCTCATCCCCCTGGTGATCACCAAGGCGCTGGCCGGCGAGCCGCTGCCGGTGTACGGCGATGGCAAGCAGGTGCGCGACTGGCTGTTCGTGTCCGATCACTGCGAGGCGATCCGGACGGTCCTGGCCAAGGGACGCGTGGGCGAGACCTATAACGTCGGCGGCAACTCGGAAAAGCAGAACATCGAGGTCGTCAAGGCCATCTGCGCGCTGCTGGATCAGCGCCGACCGCGCGAGGACGGCCAGCCGCGCAGCAGCCAGATCACCCATGTCACGGATCGACCGGGCCATGATCGCCGCTACGCGATCGACGCCTCGAAGCTGAAGAACGAGCTGGGCTGGGAACCCCGCCACACCTTCGAGCAAGGCATCGCGCAGACGGTGGACTGGTACCTGGCCAATCAGGACTGGGTCAACGGCGTGCTCGACGGCAGCTACCGGCTCGAGCGCATCGGAGGTGTGCAATGACCACTTCACTGAGAAGTCCGCGCATGGATGCGAGGTCCGTTGCGAAGGATGCGCGTCGCGGCATCATCCTCGCCGGCGGCTCGGGCACGCGGCTGTATCCGATCACCAAGGGCGTCAGCAAGCAGCTGCTGCCGGTGTACGACAAACCCATGATCTACTACCCGCTGAGCGTGCTGATGCTGGCGGGCATCCGGGAAGTGCTGGTCATCAACACCCCGCACGAGCAGGCGCTGTTCCGGCAGCTGCTGGGCGATGGCTCGCAGTGGGGCATGGAGATCCAGTACGCCATCCAGCCCAGTCCCGATGGCCTGGCCCAGGCCTACACGATCGGTCGTGACTTCGTGGACGGCAAGCCGAGCTGCCTGGTGCTGGGAGACAACATCTTCCACGGCCACGGCCTGACCGAGACGCTCCAGCGCGCGGATGCGCGCCGTGAGGGTGCGACGGCGTTCGGCTATTGGGTCAATGACCCGGAGCGCTACGGCGTGGCCGAGTTCGATGCCAGCGGCAAGGTGATCGACATCGAGGAGAAGCCGGCCAAGCCGCGCTCCCATTACGCGGTGACGGGGCTGTACTTCTATGACGGCCATGCGCCCGAGCATGCGGCGTCGCTGAAGCCCTCGCCCCGTGGCGAGCTGGAGATTACCGATCTCAACCGCCGCTATCTCGAGGCCGGGCAGCTGCATCTGGAAGCGCTGGGCCGCGGCTACGCCTGGCTGGACACCGGCACGCACAAGTCCTTGCACGAGGCTTCCAACTTCATCGAGACCATCCAGCAACGGCAGGGCCTGCAGGTCTGCTGCCCGGAGGAGATCGCGTTCGGGAACGGCTGGATCGACGCCGCGCAGCTGGAGCGTCTGGCGGCGCCGTTGCTCAAGAACGACTACGGCCGTTACCTGCACGCGCTGGCTGCCCGAGGAGAAGTGGTTTGAAGCTGATCGAGACGTCGCTTCCAGGCTGCACCATCATCGAGCCGGCCGTCTTCGGCGACGAGCGCGGCTTCTTCATGGAGACCTGGAACGCCGCGCGCTACGGCGAGCTCGGCCTGCCCGATCGTTTCGTGCAGAGCAATGTCTCGTCCTCGTCCAAGGGCGTGCTGCGCGGCCTGCATTACCAGTGGCCCAATCCGCAGGGCAAGCTGGTCAGCGTGCTGGAAGGCGAGGTCTACGATGTGGCCGTCGACGTCCGCCTCGGTTCGCCCACCTTCGGTCGCTGGGCCGCCGTGGTGCTGAGCGCGCAGAACAAGCGCCAGTTCTGGATCCCCGAAGGCTTCGCGCACGGTTTTGCGGTGCTGTCCGAGCGCGCGCTCTTCAGCTACATGTGCACCAACGTCTACGACAAGACCGCCGACGCGGGCGTGCGCTGGGACGATCCGGCCATCGGCATCGACTGGCCGATCGGCTCGCCGAACCTGTCCGACAAGGACGCGGCCGCCTCGCTGCTGGCTGAGGTGCCGCAGGCGCGCCTGCCGGTCTACACGCCGTGACGCTCCTGCTGCTGGGCGCCAACGGTCAGGTCGGCCGGGAGCTGCGCCGCGCGCTGGCGCCGCTGGGCGAGGTGGTCTGCACTACGCGCAGCGGCACGCTGGAAGACGGTGCGGCATGCGAAGTCGCCGATTTCGATCGGCCCGAGAGTCTGCCGGCGCTGCTGGATCGCCTCGCGCCTACCGTCGTGGTCAATGCCGCGGCGTACACCGCGGTGGACAAGGCGGAAGAGGATCGCGATGCGGCATTTCGCGCCAATGCGGAGTCGCCTGGCGCCCTGGCGCGCTGGTGCGCCGAGCATGGCGTGCCGCTGGTGCACTACTCGACCGACTACGTGTTCGATGGTCAGGGCACCGCGCCTTACGCCGTCGATGCGCCGACCGCGCCGCTAGGCGTGTATGGCGCCAGCAAGCTGGCGGGAGAAGAGGCGGTCCGCGCGGCCGGCGGCCAGCATCTGATCTTCCGCACGGCATGGGTCTACGCCTCGCATGGCAAGAACTTCCTCCTGACCATGCTGCGCGTCGGCGCGCAGCGCGATGAGCTGCGGGTGGTGGCCGACCAGATCGGCACGCCCACCTCGGCGGCGCTGATCGCCGACGTCACCGCGCAGGTACTGCGACAGGGAACGAAAGCCTCCGGCACCTGGCATCTGACCACGGCGGGCCAGACCAGCTGGCATGGGTTCGCCGAGGCCATCTTCGCCCGCGCCGTGGCGGCCGGCCTGCTGCCGCGCGCTCCGCAGGTGGTGGCGATCCCGACGTCCGAATATCCGACCCCGGCGCGGCGTCCGGCCTATTCCTGCCTGGACACGACGACGCTGCGACGCGACTTCGGTATCGACCTGCCGGCGTGGGAAACCGCGCTCGACAGCGTGGTGGCCGAACTGAGGTAAGGCTTTCGTGACGGCTGTTGCGCTTTGCGCGGCGGCCTTCGCACGCAGATCGTGCTCGTCTGGCCAAGCCATCGGCGGTTATGGCGCCGTGCCGTATCGTAGGCTCGCTTCCATCCCCCACGAGGTTGCGATTCATGAAGATTGCGGTGGCCGGTACCGGCTATGTTGGCCTGTCCAATGGCGTGCTGCTGGCGCGGCACCATGAGGTGGTGGCGCTGGACATCGTGCCGTCCAAGGTCGAGCTGATCAATCAGGGCCGCTCGCCCATCGTCGATGCCGAACTGGAGGCCGCGCTGGCGCAGGGCGGCCTGAACTTCAAGGCAACGCTGGATCCGGTCGAGGCCTATGCCGACGCGCAGTTCGTCATCATCGCCACGCCGACCGACTACGATCCGGACACCAATTACTTCAACACCCGCTCGATCGAGGCGGTGATCGCCCAGGTGCTGAAGATCAACCCGGCCGCGACCATGGTGATCAAGTCGACCGTGCCGGTGGGCTATACCGAGAAGGTGCGCCAGCAGTTCGGGACGGACAACATCCTGTTCTCGCCGGAGTTCCTGCGCGAGGGCAAGGCGCTGTACGACAACCTGTATCCCTCGCGCATCATCGTCGGCGAGCGTTCGCCGCGCGCGGAGGTGTTCGCCGGCCTGCTCAAGGAAGGTGCGCTGAAGCAGGACGTGCCGGTGCTGTTCACCGAGCCGACCGAGGCCGAGGCGATCAAGCTGTTCGCCAACACCTACCTGGCCATGCGCGTGTCCTACTTCAACGAGCTGGACACCTATGCGGTGACCCATGGCCTGGACAGCCGGCAGATCATCGAAGGCATCTGCCTGGACCCGCGCATCGGCTCGCACTACAACAACCCGTCCTTCGGCTACGGCGGCTATTGCCTGCCCAAGGACACCAAGCAGCTGCTGGCTAACTACCAGAGCGTGCCGCAGAACCTGATCCGCGCCATCGTCGATTCCAACACCACGCGCAAGGACTTCATCGCCGCCGACGTGCTCAAGCGCAAGCCGCGCGTGGTCGGCATCTACCGCCTGATCATGAAGGCCGGCTCGGACAACTTCCGCGCCTCCAGCATCCAGGGCGTCATGAAGCGGCTCAAGGCCAAGGGCGTGGAGGTGATCGTGTACGAGCCCACGCTGAGCGAGGCGGAGTTCTTCCGCTCGCGCGTGGTCAACGATCTGGACGCGTTCAAGCGCGAGGCCGACGTGATCATCAGCAACCGCATGGCGCCCGCGTTGAACGATGTCGCCGACAAGGTCTATACGCGCGACCTGTTCGGCGACAACTAGGGCAACGATCGGCGCAGCAGAGTGAGAAGTGAGTAGCGCATGCCGCTCACTTCTCACTCCCGAGTTTTCACCCCTGCAGCAGCGCCGAAATCTCGTCGGTCTTCTGCTTCAGCAGCGCCGCGTCGCCGCGGGTTTCCACGTTCAGGCGCAGCAGCGGCTCGGTGTTGGAGCTGCGGATGTTGACACGCCAGTCGCCGAAGTCGGCGCTGGTGCCGTCGGTGTAGTCCAGCTGCGGCTTGAGGTCGGCGTAGTGGTCCATGACGCGCTGCACGGCGGCCTTGGCGTCGCTGACCTTGAAGTTGATCTCGCCGCTGCACGGGAACTTGGCCACGCGATCGGCGACCCAGTCGCCCAGCGAGCGGCCCGAGGTGGACACCAGCTCGGCGATCAGCAGCCAAGGGATCATGCCCGAGTCGGCGTAGGCGAATTCGCGGAAGTAGTGGTGCGCGCTCATCTCGCCGCCGTACACGGCGTTCTCGGTGCGCATCTTCTCCTTGATGAAGGCGTGGCCGCTCTTGCACAGCACCGGCACGCCGCCGGCGGCCTCGACCATCTCGACGGTGTTCCAGGTCAGGCGCGGGTCGTGGACGATCTTGCCGCCGGGCTGCTTCTTCAGGATCGCCTGGGCCAGCAGGCCGACCAGGTAATAGCCCTCGATGAACTGGCCGTGCTCGTCGAAGAAGAAGCAGCGGTCGAAGTCGCCGTCCCAGGCGATGCCGAAGTCGGCGCCGTGCTGCTTGACCGCATCGGCGGTGGCGGCGCGGTTCTCCGGCAGCAGCGGGTTGGGGATGCCGTTGGGGAAGTGGCCGTCGGGCTCGTGATGGATGCGGATGAACTCGAGCGGCAGGTGCGGGGCGAGCAGGTCGACGATGGCGCCGGCGCCGCCGTTGCCGGCGTTCACCACCACCTTGAGCGGCTTGAGCGCGTCGGGCTTGATGTAGCTCAGCAGGTGCTGGATGTAGGCCGACTTGTCCGCGCGGTGTTCTTCCTTGGCGGTCGGCGCGGTGGCCGGCGCGGTGTCGGCCTCGGCCTTGTCGCGGATGTCGAACAGGCCGGTGTCCGAACTGATCGGGCGGGCCTGCTCGCGCACCAGCTTCATGCCGTTGTAGTCCATCGGGTTGTGGCTGGCCGTGACCATCACGCCGCCGGCTGCCTTGAGGTGATCGGTCTGGAAATAGACCTCCTCGGTGCCGCACAGGCCGATGTCGATCACCTCGCGGCCCTTGGCTCGCAGGCCCGCGGACAGCGCGTCCTGCAGCCCGGCGCTGGTCAGGCGCACGTCATGGCCCAGCACCACCGGCCCGGCGTCCAGCATGTCGGCCAGCGCCACGCCGATGCGGCGGGCCAGGTCCTCGTCCAGCTCGTCGGGCACGCGGCCGCGGATGTCGTAGGCCTTGAATGCGGGTAGCGCCATGGGCGGGAGTCCTTAAGAAGATTTGGGGGGCGGGGAGTGTAACGGGCCGAAGGGAAAGGACGCGTGGTGCCAGCAGGGGCGGCGCGGCCTCGGCGGCCATGCGTTCGGCAGCCCGGTGGGCGGCTGAGGGGTCGATGGAGGAAGCCCGGAGACGTCGTTCCCTGCACGGCAGTGGTCGTCTTTCGCCGGCTCGGCCGTGGGCGCGTGGCGGCGCATGGTCGCGCAGAGCGGCGCTCGAAAGACGCGTCAGAGCGGACGCAGCCCAGCGATTGGCGCGGAAGCACCAGCGTGGCCGCGTAAGAGAGATCCTCGTCCGGTCGGCCGGCGCAGCGCGGGCCGCCTGCTGCAGAGCAAGAAGGGCGCTGCCTTGGCGCATCCCGTCCTGCCTGCGCGCGGTCACGGCACGCAACGCATCGGTAGCCCAGGATGGGCATCACGCATGATGATGAATTCAATAATTAATCATTACTTGTTCTGATTGAGCTGCGCTTTGTAGAGTCGGTCGCACTCGCCCCAGGCCGCGATCCGCTCGCGACCGGCAGGGGCACGACCACAGACGCACCAGGCGTGCGTCGACACCGGGAGGGTGTGATGTCCGACGGAACCGCGAAAGCGGAGGCACGGTCGCGCGTCGACAGTGCTGCCGACCTGTTCGTCCAGGCCCTGGCCAGGGTCGGCGTGCGCTATTTCTTCGCCAACGGCGGCACCGACTTCCCGCCGATCGCCGAGGCCTTCGCCCGTGCGGCCCTGGATGGCACGCCCAGCCCGAGGCCGATGGTCATCCCGCACGAGAACGTCGCCGTGGCCATGGCGCACGGCAGCTACATGATCGACGGCCAGCCGCAGGCGGTGATGGTCCACGTCAATGTCGGCACGGCCAACACCATCAATGCCGCGCTCGATGCCAGCCGCGACCAGACCCCGGTGCTGCTGTTCGCCGGGCGTTCGCCGTATTCCGAACGCGGCCGCCACGGCACGCGCACGCGCTACATCCACTGGGCGCAGGAGATGTTCGACCAGGCCGGCATGATCCGCGAAGCGGTCAAGTGGGACTACGAACTGCATCTGCCCGAGCAGGCCGGCGAGATCGTGCAGCGCGCGCTGCAGGTGGCGATGACCTCGCCGCGCGGCCCGACCTATGTGACCCTGCCGCGCGACGTGCTGGCCGAAGCGGTCGGCGCGCATGCGGTCGCACCGCAGCCGCTGAAGCCGCCGGCCGCCCCGCGGCCCGATCCGGACGACATCGCCACGCTGGCCGGCTGGCTGCGCCAGGCGCAGCGTCCGCTGATCGTGACCGCCAGCGCCGGTCGCACCGAGGCCGGCTTCGCCGCGCTGTCCACGTTCGCCGAGCGCTTCGGCATCCCGGTGGCGGTGTTCCACCCGCGCTTCCAGAACATCTCCGCTGAGCATCCGCTGTTCGCCGGCTACGACCCGGCGCCGCTGGTGGCCCAGGCCGATCTGATCCTGGCGCTGGACTGCGATGTGCCGTGGGTGCCCGCGGTGCAGAAGCCGCCCGCCGATTGCCGGGTCGCGCATCTGGGCGAGGATCCGGCCTATGTGCGCTACCCGATGCGCAGCTTCCGCACCGATCTGGCCCTGTCGGGAACCACCGCAGTCCTGCTGCAGGCCCTGACCCAGGCCCTGCACGACGCCGGTGGCATCGACCCGCAGGTGGTGCAGGCGCGCACCGAGGCCTGCGTCGAACGCACCGCCGCGCTGCGCGCGCAGTGGCGGCAGGCCGCGGCGAACCCCGCGGGCGCGATCACACCGGAATGGATCAGCGCCTGCATCGCCGAGGCCGTCGGCGAGGACGCGATCATCGTCAACGAGTACCCGCTGCGCCAGCCGCAGTGCTCGCAGACCCGGCCCAATACCTACTTCGGCCTGAGCCCCGCCGGCGGCCTGGGCTGGGGCCTGGGCGCGGCGCTGGGGGCCAAGCTGGCCGCGCCGGACAGGCTGGTGGTGGCCACGCTGGGCGATGGCGCCTACATGTTCGCCAATCCCACCGCCTGCCACTGGGTCAGCGAGGCGCATGCGCTGCCGGTGCTCACGGTGATCTTCAACAACGCGCTGTACGGCGCGGTGCGCAACTCGACCAAGGCGATGTACCGCGATGGCCACGCCGCGGGCGACGCGCACCGCATGCTGGCCGAACTCTCGCCTTCGCCGCGCTTCGAGCATGCCGTGGAAGCCAGTGGCGGCCTGGGCCTGCGCGTGGAGCACGCCGACGATCTGCCGACGGCCCTGGCGCAGGCGGTGGCCGCGGTCCGTGGCGGCCGCCAGGCGCTGGTCAACGTGATCTGTGAGTACTGAGCAGGCCATCGCGATGTCGTCCCCGGTGCGCGAAGCGAACGCGGCCCCGGCACATGGCTGGGGCACTGGCGGCCTGAGCGGCGCGGCCGCCGCGCTGCGTCGTCGCTATCCCACCATCGACGACCTGGAGCGCGCCGCGGGCCGGCGTGCGCCGCGCTTCGCGCGTGACTTCGTCGCCAATGGCCTGGGCGACGATGTGTGCCTGCGCCGCAACCGCGCCGCGCTGGACGCGTGCCAGATCGTGCCGCGCTACGGGCTGGACGTGCGCCAGGTCGACACCGGCGTGAGTTTGTTCGGGCAGCGCTACGCCATGCCGCTGGGCGTGGCGCCGATGGGCCTGGCCGGCCTGCTGCGCGCCGGTGCCGACGAGGCGCTGGCCGCGGCGGCGCAGGCGGCGCGGGTGCCGTATGTGTATTCCTCGGTGGGCAACGCGACCATCGAGCGCATCGGCCAGCTCGCGCCGGACGTGTTCTGGTTCCAGCTCTACGCCGTACCCGCGGACGACCACCGCGTCTCGCTCGACCTGGCCCGGCGCGCGGCGCGCGCGGGCGCCAGGGTGCTGGTGGTGACGCTGGACGTGCCGGTCCGCGCCAAGCGTTCGGGCGATGTGCGCAACGGCCTGGTGGTGCCGTTCAAGCCGCGCCCGCGCACCGTGCTGGACGTGCTGCGCGCACCGCGCTGGGCGCTGGACCTGCTGCGCCACGGCCAGCCGCGCTTCGGCAACTTCATTCCCTATGCGGGCGACGCGCCCAGCACCCGGCAGCTGGCGAGCTATGTGTTCCAGCAGATGGCCGGGCCGATGACCTGGGATGCGCTGGTGCGCATCCGCGATGCATGGCCGCACGCGCTGGTGGTCAAGGGCGTGCTGCATCCGGACGATGCGCAGACCGCGCTGTCGATCGGCGCGGACGGCGTGCTGGTGTCCAACCATGGCGGGCGCCAGTTCGATGCGGCGCCGGCGGCGCTGGAGGCCTTGCCGGCGATCGTCGAACGCGTCGGCCAGCACGCCACGGTGCTGGTCGACGGTGGCCTGCGCCATGGCGTCGATGTGCTGCGCGCGCTGCGCTGCGGTGCCCACGCCGCGCTCGCCGGCCGCGCCTTCCTGTGGGGCCATGGCGCGGCCGGTCCGGCCGGCGCGGCGCATGTGGCCGCGCTGTTCCAGGAGGAATTCAGGATCGCGCTGGCCCAGGCCGGCGTGCGCACGCCCGAAGAAGCCCGCGCAGGAGGCCGCGCGGCCAGCTCCTGATCCGATGTCTTCGCTTACCACCATCCACACGATCCGCAGCGTCACCACGCGCCCTGGGAGGGGCAGGTCGATGAACAAGCAGCACCGGCAACTCGCGCCGCGCCCGGCCACCCGGCAGGACGTGCGCGCATGAACCTCACCCTCATCGCCATCGTCGGCGGCTACATGCTGGCGCTGGCCGCGATCAGTTTCTGGGCCCGACGCTATGCCAAGACCGCGCACAGTTTCACCAGCGGCGGCAGCAACTTTCCGGCGATCCTCATCGGCTTCCTGCTGATGAGCGAATTCATCGGCACCACCGCCAGCGTAGGCACCGCGCAGGTGGCTTACAAGCAGGGCATTTCCTCGGCCTGGAACCTGGCCGCGCTCGGCGTGGGCTTCGTCCTGTTCGCCTTCCTGATGGCCCGGCGCTTCAAGGACATGCAGGAAAACACCATCTCCGGCGCGATGGCGCGCACATACGGGGAGCCGGTGCGCTTTGCGACCTCGGTGATCATGATCTTCGCCCTGCAGATCGTCGCGATCTCGGTCTACACCAGCGGCGGGGCGGTGCTGGCCGGGCTGCTCAAGATCGACCGCACCCTGGCGATCGTGATCGTCGGCGTGATCGGGGTGCTGTACGTCAGCCTGGGCGGCATGCGCTCGGTCATCTACACCAACGTGCTGCACGCGATGGTCAAGTACCTAGGCATCGCCATCGCGCTGGGCTATGCCCTGTCCAAGATCGGCGGCTACGAGCAGCTGCACGCGCGGCTGCCGGCCAGCATGTTCAGCCTGACCGGCGTGGGCTGGGGCCAGATCGGCGCGTGGATGGTGGCCGGCGTCGGCGCGGTGCTGGCCACCCAGTACGTGGTGCAGGCGATCGCGACCGTGCCCGACGGCCGGCGCGCGCGCGCGGCCAGCTTCTACTCGGCCCTGCTGATCGTGCCCTTCGGCATCGCCGCGGCGATCGTCGGCATGTGCTGCGTGCTGCTGTTTCCCAACATCAATGCGCTGCAGGCCTTCCCGACCCTGGTCGCGTCGATGAACGACTTCATGGCTGGCCTGGTGGTGGCGGGCCTGGCCGGATCGCTGTTCGGCACCATCTCGGCGCTGAGCATGGGCACGGCCACGCTGATCTACAAGGATTTCTACGCGCGGTTCTTCCAGCGCGACAAGACCGATGAGGTCAGCGCGCTGCGCTTCGTGCGCATCGCCACGATCGTGGTCGGGCTGATCCCGATCCCGCTGGCGGTGGCCTCCACGGAGGTGCTCAACGTCACCTTCCTGGCCAAGTCGCTGCGCGCCACGCTGGCCGTGCTGCTGCTGATCGCCTTCTATGCGCCGCGCTTCGGTTCGCCGCGCGGTGCGCTGGCCAGCATCCTGCTGTCGCTGTTCGTGACCATCGGCTGGTACCTGGCCGGCAATCCGTTCGGCATCGACAACGCCTATGTCGCCCTGGCGATTCCCCTGGTGGTCATGGCGCTCAGCCATCCCTTCCGCGGCAAGGGCCGGGTGGCGGCGGGCGTGAAGCTGGAACACGGAACACGATGACGCAAGCCGACACCCGCTCGCACGACGAAACGCTGGCGCCCGGCCAGTGGACCGGCCGTTCCCTGCCGCGCGTGGAAGATGCCGCCCTGCTGAGCGGGCGCGGCCGCTACTTCGACGATCTCGGCACGCCGCCGCGCACCCAGCATGCGGCGATCCTGCGCTCGCCGCATGGCCATGCGCGCGTGCTGCACGTGGATGCCGACAAGGCGCGGGCCCTGCCGGGCGTCTGCGCGGTGCTGACCGGGGCTGACATCCAGCGGCTGACCACCAGCCTGGTGGTCGGCGTCAAGGCGCCGATCGAATGCTGGCCCATCGCCACCGACCGCGTGCGTTACGTCGGCGAGCCGGTCGCGGTCGTGGTGGCGCGCGACCGCTACCTGGCCGAAGACGCGATGGAGCTGATCGAGGTCGAGTACGAGGCGCTGGACGCGGTGGTCGATCCGCAGCTGGCCATCGCACCCGATGCGCCGGTGCTGCACGAGGGCCTGGGCGGCAATATCGCCAGCGAGCGGTCCTTCCGCTACGGCGATCCTGAGACCGCCTTCGCACAGGCCGCCCATCGCGTGTCGGTGGAGGTGCGCTATCCGCGCAACAGCTGCACGCCGATCGAATGCTATGGCGTGCTGGCCGAGTACGACCCGGGCATCGACGGCTACGACGTGATGGCCAACTTCCAGGGCCCTTTCAGCATCCATGCGGTGATCTCGCGGGCGCTGAAGGTGCCGGGCAACCGCCTGCGCCTGCGCACGCCGCCCGAGTCGGGCGGTAGCTATGGCATCAAGCAGGGCATCTTTCCCTACATCGTGCTGATCGCCGCTGCCGCGCGCGTGGCCCAGTGTCCGGTGAAGTGGGTCGAGGACCGGCTCGAGCATCTGTCCGCCTCGGTCTGCGCGACCAACCGCGACACGACGCTGACGGCGGCGGTCGACGCCGATGGCCGCGTGCGCGCGCTGGCCTGGGACCAGCTGGAGGACTGCGGCGCGCACCTGCGTGCGCCGGAGCCGGCCACCCTGTACCGCATGCACGGCAACATGACCGGTGCCTACGCGATCGCGCACGTGTCCATCCGCAACCGCGTGGTGCTGACCAACAAGATGCCAACCGGCCTGAACCGCGGCTTCGGCGGTCCGCAGGTGTACTTCGCTTTGGAACGGCTGATGCAGCGCATCGCCATCGAACTCGGCCTCGATCCGCTCGAGGTCATCCGCCGCAACCTGGTGCCGGCCGAGGCGTTCCCGTATCGCACCGCCACCGGGGCGCTGCTGGATTCGGGCGACTACCGCACCGCGGTGGACCGCGCCGTCGAGGAGGGCGGCCTGGCCGAGTTGATCGCACGGCGCGATGCCGCGCGCGCCGAAGGCCGCCACTACGGCATCGGCTTCACCGCCGCGGTCGAGCCCAGCGTGTCCAACATGGGCTACATCACTGCGGTGCTCACGCCCGAGCAGCGCGCCAAGGCCGGGCCGAAGAACGGCGCGCAGGCCACGGCGACCATTCAGATCGACGCGGTCGGCTCGGTCAGTGTGCACGTGGCCTCGGTGCCGCAGGGGCAGGGCCATCGCACGGTGCTTGCGCAGGTGGTGGCCGATGCCTTCGGCCTGACCCCGCGCGAGATCCGCGTGGTGACCGAGATGGACACCGCGCGCGATGCCTGGTCGATCGCCTCGGGCAACTATTCCAGCCGCTTCGCCGCCGCCGTCGCTGGCGCCGCGCATATCGCCGCCATGCGCCTGCGCGAGAAGCTGGCCAGGATCGCCGCCGCCCAGCTCGGCTGCGCGTGGCAGCAGATCGAATTGGTCGAGGGCACGCTGCGGCACAAGGGCAGCGATGCAAGGCCGCTGCCCTTCGCGCGCGTGGCCTCGTCCAGCCATTGGGCGCCGGGGACCCTGCCGGACGAGGTGGACCATGCGATCCGCGAGACCGCGTTCTGGACGCCGCCGCAGCTCACCGCGCCCGATGCGCAGGACGGCGTCAACAGCTCGCTGTGCCACGGCTTCATCTTCGACTTCTGCGGCGTGGAGATCGACCGCGACACCGCACAGGTGCGCATCGACAAGTACGTGACCATGCACGACTGCGGCCGCATCCTGCATCCGGGAATGGTCGAAGGCCAGGTCAACGGCGGCTACGCGCATGCGCTGGGCGCGGCGCTGTACGAGGAGCACAGCTACGGCGCCGACGGCAGCTTCCTGTCCGGCACCTTCGCCGACTACCTGGTGCCGACCGCGATGGAAGTGGTCCCGCCGCTGATCCTGCATCACGAGACGCCGTCGCCCTTCACGCCGCTCGGCGCCAAGGGCGTTGGCGAGGGCAACTGCATGTCCACGCCGGTATGCCTGGCCAATGCAGTGGCCGACGCGCTGTCGATCGCCGATGTCGAACTGCCGCTGCTGCCCGCGCGCCTGGCGCTGCATCTGCACGGGGAGGAGGCCCCGCCCTCGCGGCCGCTGGCCAAAAAGGCCGCGCCGCCGGCCAAGCCGGGCGAGCGCAAGCTCACCGGCGAGGGCTTGGCCAGGGTTGCCGCGTCGCGTCAGCAGGTGTGGAACATGCTGCTGGATCCGGACACGCTGGCCTCGGTGATCCCCGGCGCGCACGGCATCGAACGACCTTCGCCGACCGAGTTCACCGCCGATGTCACGCTCGGCATCGGCCCGGTCAAGGGCCGCTACAAGGCCAAGGTCGGCCTGCACGATCTCGACGAGCCCGAATCGCTCACGCTCAAGGGCACCACCACCGGTGCGCTGGGCTTCGGCAACGGCAGCGGCGCGGTGACCCTGAAGGAACCATCGCCGGGCCACACCGAGATCCATTACCGCTACGAAGTGGTCATCGGCGGCAAGGTCGCCTCCATCGGCGGGCGCCTGCTGGACGGCGCGGCCAAGGTGGTGATCGGCCAGCTGTTCGACGGCTTGGCCGCGAAGGCCGGCGGCGGCAAGGGCGGTATCGCCGGATGGTTCAAGCGCGTGCTGCGCAGGTTTGGAGTGGGTCTGTGAAGCCGGCGCCGTTCGACTATCTCCGCGCCGAATCGCGCGAGGAGGTGCTGGCGCAGCTGCACGAGCACGGCGATCAGGCGCGCATCATCGCCGGCGGCCAGTCGCTGGTGCCGATGCTGAGCATGCGCCTGGCTAAGCCGGCGCTGCTGGTGGATGTCATGCATGTCGAATCGCTGGCCAGGATCGAGGCCACCGAGGCCGGCATCCGCATCGGCGCCGGCGTGCGCCAGGCGGCGCTGCTGGAATGGAGCGCACGCGATCCGCGCCTGCCGCTGCTGGCCAGGGCGCTGCCCTGGGTCGGCCATGCGCAGACACGCAACCGCGGCACCGTGGTCGGCTCGATCGCCCATGCCGACCCCAGCGCCGAGCAGCCGCTGTGCCTGCTCACCCTGGGCGGCACGCTGCAGCTGCGCCAGCGCAGGAAGGCGCGTTCGATCCCGGCCTCGGAGTTCTTCGTCGGCATGATGGCCACCGCACGCGGCGATACCGAGCTGATCGAGTCGGTGACCTTTCCCGCCGCGCAGCCGGGCACCGGCTATGCCTTCGGCGAAGTGGGCCGCCGGCACGGCGACTTCGCCATCGTCGCCTGCGCCGCGGTCGCCACCGAACATTCCGTGCGCCTTGGCGTGGGCGGGGTGGCCGACGTCCCCACCGTGCGCGAGCTGCCGCTGCCGGGCGCGTCGGATTTCGACGACGCCCTCAACCAGTACGCCTGGGACCTGGACGCCCGCGACGATCTGCACGCCACGGCGCGCTATCGCCGTGCGCTGGTGCGCCGCCTGGGCCGCGAGACCATCGAGGAGGCCCTGCGATGCCGAAACTGATCGCCAGCCTGCGCCACACCGTCAGCCTCACGCTCAACGGCCGCCGGGTCGAGGGGCAGGCCGAGCCGCGCATGCTGTTGTCCGACTTCCTTCGCCACGAGCTGGGCGCCACCGGCACCCATGTGGGCTGCGAACACGGCGTCTGCGGCGCCTGCACCGTGCTGATCGACGGCGTGCCGGCGCGCTCGTGCCTGGCGCTGGCCGTGCAGAGCGACGGTGCGCAGGTGCAGACCGTGGAAGGGCTCTCGCCCGACGGCGGCCACACGCTGGGCGTGCTGCAGGAGGCCTTCCGCGCGCACCACGGCCTGCAGTGCGGCTTCTGCACGCCCGGGATCCTGATGTCGCTGGACGGCTTCCTGCGCGCATCGCCCGACGCCAGCGAGGACGAACTCAGGGAGATGCTCTCCGGCCATCTGTGCCGGTGCACCGGCTACGCAACCATCATCAAGGCCGCCCTGCACGCGCAGCGGCTGTTGAAAGAGGAACGCGCACATGCTTGATCTCGGCACCAGTTTCCTGGCCAGCGTCGAACGCGACCCCAAGGCCCTGGCCATCGTCGATGGCGACACGCGCCTGACCTATGCGGCCTGGTACCGGGCCATCTCCTCGGTCGTCGCGGCGCTGGACGCCGCCGGCGTGCGCCACGGCGACCATGTGGTCAGCGTGCTGCGCAACCGCTGGGAAGCGGCCACGCTGCACTGGGCCTGCCAGTTCGCCGGCGTGATCCTGACCCCGCTCAACTGGCGCGCCACCGCCGAGGACGTGGGCTTCTGCGTGCACGACGCCGAGGCGCGCGTGATCGTGTACGAGGACGCGCCCTCCAAGTCGATCGCCGCCGCCGGCCTGGACGAGTCCGTGCTGCACGTGACCCTGGACATCGAGCGTCCCGGCGCGCAGCGCTTCGCCAGCTGGCTGGCCCTGGACGCGCCGCCGGCCACGCCGCGCGCCACGGCCGATGACTGGTCGCTGATGCTCTACACCTCGGGCACCACCTCCAAGCCCAAGGGCGTGCCGCGCCGCCACCGCGCCGAGCGCGCCGCGGCCATCGCCCATGTCGCGCAGAATCTCTACGGCAACGGCGAGCGCACCTTGGGGGTGATGCCGCTATACCACACGATGGGCGTGCGCTCGCTGCTGGCCAGCTCGATCATCAACGGCGTATTCGTCTGCCTGCCCAAGTTCGACGCGGCCCGCGCGCTGGCCCTGATCGCCCAGGAGAAGATCGACAACCTCTATCTGGTGCCGACGCTGTACCACGACGTGGTCCATCACCCGGACTTCGCCGGGACGGATGTGTCCTCGGTGCGCAAGCTCGGCTATGCCGGCGCGTCGATGACCGATGGCCTGCTCAGGAAGCTCGATGAGGCGTTCAGGCCGGACCTGTTCGTCAACCACTATGGGTCCTCGGAGGTCTACACCTTCACCATCGAGGACGACGCGGCCGGCAAGCCCGGCAGCGCCGGACGCTCGGGCATCAACCAGATGGTCCGCGTGGTCAAGCTGGAGGCGAGCACGGGCGAGGAGCGCGCCGCGGTCAACGAGGAAGGCCAGATCGTCGCGCTGCTGGCCGGCGACGAGGCCTTCGAAGGCTACTGGCGCCGCCCGGACGCAGACGCCAAGGCGCTGCGCAACGGCTGGTACTTCACCGGCGACACCGGCTATGTGGACGAGGAGGGCGATCTGTTCGTCACCGGCCGCGTCGACGACATGATCATCTCCGGCGGCGAGAACGTCTCGCCGGTGGAGATCGAGAGCCATCTCTCGCTGCATCCCAAGGTCGATGAGGTGGCCGTGGTCGGCCTGCCGGACGAGCGCTGGGGCAGCGTGGTCACCGCCTTCATCAAGGCCAATGCGCCGGTCACCCGGGAAGAGCTCGACGCCTGGTGCCGCGATTCCAAGCTGGCCAACTTCAAGCGCCCGCGCGACTTCGTGTTCGTGCAGGACATTCCCAAATCGCCGGTCGGCAAGCTGCTGCGCCGCAAGCTCACCGCCGGCGAATACGCCCTGGCCCCTTGAAGCCTCTTCTTTCCCCTACCCACAAGGCAGAACCCCATGTCCAAGACCATCGAAACCCTCGACGGCTTCCGCATCGAAGTCGACGCCGACGCCCAGCGCGGCGACATCGTGCTGGACCGCGCGCCGTTCAACACCATCAGCATGGACCAGCGCGACGCGCTGCGCCTGGCGTTCGAGCGGCTCGACGCCGATGCGCGCGTGCGCGTGATCGTGCTGCGTGCCGAGGGCGAGCACTTCTCCTCCGGCGGCTACATCATGGGCTTCCTGGAGGCCTCGCCGGAGCATGTCTCGCATCTGGCCTGGAACATCGCCGCCCCGGCGCGCGCCAGCAAGCCGGTCATCGCCGCCAACCGCGGCTACACGTTCGGGGTGGGTTTCGAGATCTCGCTGGCCTGCGATTTCCGCATCGTCTCCGAGACGGTCGAGTACGCGCTGCCGGAACAGAAGCTCGGCCAGATCCCGGGCTCGGGCGGCTCGGCGCGCCTGCAGAAGATCGTCGGCATCACCCGCACCAAGGACATCGTCATGCGCTCCAAGCGCATCAAGGCGCAGCAGGCCTACGACTGGGGCATCGCCACCGAGCTGGTCGCCGACGGCGAGCTGGAAGCGGCCACCGACGCGCTGGTCAAGGAGCTGATCGGCTTCTCGCCGCTGGCCCAGCGCACCGCCAAGAAACTGCTCAACGATACCGAGGACGCCTCGCTGTCCATCGCGATCGAGCTGGAAGGCCATTGCTACAGCCGCCTGCGCAGCTCGGACGACTTCCGCGAAGGCGTGGAGGCCTTCCACGCCAAGCGCAAGCCGAACTTCCAGGGCCGCTGATCGCGGGCAACGGCGCAGGCGCGCTGTGCCCCGCGCCACCACGCGGGTGCGGCGCGCGTCGATCTTCTTCCTGGCCAGCGCCGGTTGCGGTGGGCCGCGTAGGGTAGTGCGATGACGCAAGTGTTCGACGAGGTGATCGTAGGCGGCGGATCGGCCGGCTGCGTGCTGGCCAACCGGCTCTCGACCCATCCCGCCCGGCGCGTGCTGCTGGTCGAGGCCGGCATCGACACGCCACCGGGCCAGGTGCACGAGGCGTTGCTGGACAGCTATCCGATGGCGCTGTTCCATGGCGAGCGCTACATCTGGCCCGGGCTGTCGGCCTCGACCACGCGCGCTGCGGATGGCCGCGTGCTGTCGCGCGCCTACGAGCAGGGCCGGGTGATGGGCGGCGGCTCGTCGATCAACGTGCAGGCGGCCAATCGCGGATTGCCGCGCGATTACGACGCCTGGGCCGCGCTGGGGGCCGAGGGCTGGGACTGGGACGGCGTGCTGCCGTACTTCCGCAAGCTTGAGCGCGACCTCGACTGCGACGGCCCGCTGCACGGCCGCGACGGGCCGATTCCGATCCGCCGCATCAGGCCACAGGCATTCCCGCCCTATGCGACCGCGGTGACGCAGGCGCTGTCCGCCAGCGGCCTTTCCATGCGGCTGGACCAGAATGGGGACTTCGAGGATGGGCTGTTCCCACCGGCGTTCTCCAACGAGCACGACCGGCGCGTGTCCAGCGCGACGGGCTATCTCGACGCGAGCGTGCGTGCGCGCCGCAACCTGGCGATTCGCGCCAACACACGCGTGGTCGGGCTGAAGTTCGAAGGCCGCCGCGTGGTCGGTGTCGAGCTGGAGCGAGACGGCGTGCGCGAGTTGGTCTACGCCGGGCGCGTCAGCCTCACCGCCGGCGCGCTGCAGTCGCCGGCGCTGCTGATGCGTGCGGGCGTCGGCGATGGCCAGGCGCTGGCGGCGCTCGGGATCCAGGTCATCGCCAATCGCCCCGGCGTGGGCCGCAACCTGCACGATCATCCGGCGCTGACGCTGTGCCAGTACCTGCCGCGCGCGCTGCGCCTGCCGCCGAGCTATCGCCGCGCCAGCTTCGTGGCCATGCGCTACAGCTCGGGCATCGAAGGCGGCAGCGCATCGGACATGTACCTCACCGCCTCGGCGCGCGCCGGCTGGCATGCGCTGGGCCAGCGCCTGAGCCTGTTCTTCCTGTGGTGCAACCAGCCGCACTCGCAGGGGCGCGTGCAGCTGGTCTCGGCCTCGTCCGACGACTATCCGAAGGTCGATCTCAACCTGCTCTCCGCGCCGGCCGATCTGCGACGGATGATGCACGGCGTGCGCCAGCTGGTGCGGCTGGCCGTGTGCGAGGCGCTCAATCCGGACATCGACGATCTGTTCCCGGCCGGCTTCACGCCGGCGATCAAGCAGCTCAGCGCGGTCACGCGCCGCAACGCGCTGCTGACCGGGTTGCTGGGCGCGCTGCTGGACGTGCCGGCGTCGCTGCGCCAGCGGGTGCTGCGCCGGGTGATGAACGGCGGGCGTTCGCTGGCGTCGGTGCTGGGCGACGATGCGCGGCTGGAAGCCTTCGTGCGCGCCAACGTGTTCGGCGTGTGGCACGCCAGCGGCACCTGCCGCATGGGCCGCGCGGACGATCCGAGCGCGGTCGTGGATCCGGCCGGCAAGGTGATCGGCGTGGACAACCTCTACGTCGCCGACGCCTCGGTGATGCCGCGCCTGCCGTCGGCCAACACCAACATTCCGACCATCATGATCGCCGAGAAGATCGCGGACGGCATGCGCAAGGCGGTGTGAGCCGCACCAACGTCCAAAGCCGAAGCAGAACCCCCAGCGCGTCATTCCCGCGAACGCGGGAACCCAGGGACTTCGCTCTTCGCCTTTGCCGGCGCGTCAACGGACGCTCGCCGCCTCACCCACTCAGCAGCGCTCGCCGCAAACCTACTGCCCCGCCTCCGCATCCACGCCCTGCCGCCACCGCTTCACCGTCCCCGTCTCGATCTCGAACAGATCCAGCACCCGCCCCACCGTATGGTCGACCATCGCATCGATCGACTCGGGGCGCGCATAGAACGCCGGCACCGGCGGGGCGATGATCGCGCCCATCTCCGAGAGCTGGGTCATGCTGCGCAGGTGGCCGGTATGTAGCGGCGTCTCGCGCACCATCAGCACCAGGCGACGGCGCTCCTTCAGCACCACGTCGGCGGCGCGCGTGAGCAGGCTGGAGGTCACGCCGGTGGCGATCTCGGACATCGAGCGCATCGAGCACGGCGCGACGATCATGCCGCGCGTGCGGAACGAGCCGGAGGAGATCGAGGCGGCGATGTCCTGGTGCGCATGGACCTGCGTGGCCAGCGCCTTGACCTCGGCGATCTTCAGGTCGGTCTCGTGGGCGATGGTGATCTCTGCGGACTTGGACATCACCAGGTGCGCGGGGATCCGCAGCGCCTTGAGCATCTCCAGCAGGCGCACGCCATAGATCACGCCGCTGGCGCCGGAGATGCCGACGATGAGCGGCGGGTTCTGCTGCGGGTCTGCACGCATCGGCTGGTCTCCAGAGTCGGCCATCACGGCGTGGCGCCGGCCACGCCCGGCGCCTGGTAGATGTGCTTGAGTTCGGTGAAATCGGCCAGCGCGTCGTAGCCGTGCAGACGGCCCAGGCCGCTCTGGCGATAGCCGCCGGTCTCCACTTCGGCCAGCAGCCGGTTGTGCTCGTTGATCCACACCGTGCCGTTGCGCAGGGCGCGGGCCACGCGCAGGGCGCGCGCGCCGTCGTGCGTCCACACGCTGGCCGACAGGCCGAACACGGTGTGGTTGGCCCGCGCGATGGCCTCGGCCTCGTCCTCGAACGACTCCAGCACCAGGAACGGGCCGAAGATCTCGTCCTGGACGAAGTCGGCACCGCTGTCGCGGTGATACACCAGCGCGGGCTTGAAGAACGCGCCTTCGGCCAGCGCGCCGTCGGGCACGCCGCCGCGCAGCAGCACCTGGTCGGCGAGCTCGCAGGCCTGGGCGACCTGGGCGGCGACGCCATCGCGCGCGCGCCGGTCGATCAGCGGGCCGATCTGCGAGGCCGGATCGATGCCGGGGCCCAGGCGCAGCGACTCCAGCGCGCCGGTCAGCGCCTGCTTCATCTCCGAGAGCCTGCTCTTGTGCACCAGCACGCGCCGCGCCGCGGTGCACTGCTGGCCGGAGAGGATGGTCGCGGCGGCGGCCAGCCTGGGCGCGACCGCGTTCACCTCGGCGTCGGGGAACACCAGGCAGGCCGAGTTGCCGCCGAGTTCCAGCGAGAGCTTCTTCATGCTGTCGGCGGCGTTGCGCATGATGGTCTTGCCCACCGCGGTCGAGCCGGTGAAGCAGATCACGTCCACCGCGTGCGAGGTGGCCAGCAGCGAAGCGCCGGCGCTGCCGGCCTCGCTGAAAACGTTGACCACGCCGGCCGGCAGCTGCGGATGCTGCAGCAGCGGGGCCAGGATCGCGGCGTTGAACAGCGTGGTCTGCGCGGCGGGCTTGACCACCACCGTGCAGCCGGCGGCCAGCGCCGGGCCGAGTGCGCGCACCAGCAGCACCGCCGGCGCATTCCACGGCACGATGATGCCGGCCACGCCGGCCGGCTCGCGCAGCACGGTGGACAGCACGCCGGGCTCGGGTTCCAGCACATGGCCGGGAATGTGGCGGGCCAGGCCGGCGTAGTACTCGATCTCGGAGATCGCGCCGGCCACCTCGCCGCGCGACTGCGCGATGACCTTGCCGTTCTCGAGGGTCAGCAGCTCGGCCAGTTCATCGGCGCCTGCCTGCAGGGCGGCGGCCCAGTCCAGCAGCACGCGCTGGCGCAGGCGCGGCGAGGCGGCCCAGGCGCCGTGGTCGAAGGCGCGGCGGGCCGCGTCGATGGCGGCCTGCGCCTCGGCCGCGCCGCCGTCGGCGTACTGGCCGAGGGCCTGGCCGTTGGCCGGGTCCTGGCTGGGAAGGAAGGCGGTGCCGACGGCCTTGCCGTCGATCCAGTGCATGGCGGGGGAACGGGTCACGGAAGCGTCCTGGGTGCATGGCGCACGACGATCCGGACGCGTCTGTGGCGGGACATCCCGCGCGGGACGGCGCCGGCCCGCGGCCGCGCCGATGCGCGCTGCATCCCACCGCGCCTCCCGACCGCCGCGCCCGGAGGAAATCGAGGCTCGGCGGCGGCGCGCCCGCGGACGGCGCGCCACTCCCGAGGGCGACGCTAGCGCGGGCTAGGCATCAAGTCTAATAATCAGTCTTTATTTTTTTTATCAGATGATCTGATAAGGATCGGCTCCAGCGCCTCGCGCGTCTCGTGCAGCGCCTCGCGCAGGCGCTCGACCAGCAGCATCGCCGCCGGCCCCAGCGGATGCCGCGCCTGGTGGATGACGACCAGATGGCGGGTGATGCGCGAGCGGCCGATCGAATATCCCACCAGCGAGCCATCCAGCAGCTGCCGGTGCACGGCGATGCTGGGCAGCACGGTGAACCAGTCGCTGCGCGCGACCAGGTCGGCGATGGAGTCGGTCGAGTCGATCTCCAGCTGCGGTTCCAGCTCGACGGTGAGCCCGGCCATGTGGCGCTCCAGCTCGGCGCGCAGGCCGTGGCGCTTGGACGGCAGCACCAGCTTCAGCGCGGCCACGTCGCCGAGCGAGCGGATCTTCGGCGGGGCGTTGCCGCGCGCGCCGACCAGGACCATCTCTTCTTCCAGCAGCGGGATCATCTCCAGCCCCAGGCGGCGCGCCGGCCGGTTGATCACCGCCACGTCCAGGCGGCCGGCGTTGACCCATTCGATGAAGGTCTGCGAATAGCCATCGGCGATGGAGATCCGCACGTCCGGATAGTCGGCCGAGTAGGCCATCAGCACGCCGGGAATCACGCTGCGCGTGACCGAGGACAGCACGCCGATGGAGACCTCGCCGGAGACGGTGCCCGACAGGTTGGCCATATGCGTCATCGCCGCGGCCAAATCGCGCTGGATCGGCGTCACCAGCCGGTGCAGCGTGCGGCCGGCGGCGGTCGGCACCATGCGCTTGGGGGTGCGCTCGAACAGCTTCTGCTCCAGCTCGCGCTCCAGCTTGGCGATCTGCATCGACAGCGCGGGCTGGACCACGTTCATGCGCTGCGCCGCGCGCGTGACGCTGCCTTCTTCGTACAGCGCCAGGAAGTAATTGATCTGTCGCAGGTCCATCGCCCCCTCCGGGATGAGGTCAGAAAATCTGATGGATCATATCTAAATTCATTATTTGGAATTATCGACTTCCTGGGCGAGGCTGCGGCCGTTGCCCCTTCCGGGGTGCGCCCGTCGGGCTGGCCATCGCCGCCAAGCGCGACGCCGGCGCGGCTTCGCCGCGCACGGCCACAACTCGAGCAACGTTCATCCATTTCCGAGGAGGGGAAACATGAGCGGAACCACGACCTCGCCAGGCGGGGCGACGGGGGCGGCTGCGCCCATTCCACCGCGCAAGGTGCTGCTTGCGGCCTTCGCCTCCACCTTCGGGTGGGCGCTGGATCTGTTCGACCTGTTCCTGCTGCTCTACGTCGCCCCGATCGTGGGCCGGCTGTTCTTCCCCTCGCACACGCCCACGCTGTCGCTGGCGGCGGTCTATGCCTCGTTCGCGGTGGCGCTACTGGTGCGCCCGCTGGGCTCGGCCGTGTTCGGCGCCTATGCCGATCGCAAGGGCCGCAAGCTGGCGCTGATGGTGGCGATGGTCGGCGTCGGCCTGGCCACCGCGGCCTTCGGCGTGCTGCCGACCATCGAGCAGGTCGGCCTCCTGGCGCCGGTGCTGTTCCTGGTGCTACGCGTGGTGCAGGGCCTGTTCGTCGGCGGCATCGTCGCCTCCACCCACACCATCGGCACCGAGTCGATCCCGCCGCGGTATCGCGGTCTGGTATCCGGCCTGGTCGGCGGCGCCGGCGCCGGCATCGGCGCGCTGATGGCCTCCTTCGCCTACTTCGTGCTGTCGGGCATCTTCCCCGATGCGCAGTTCGACCAGTGGGGCTGGCGCTTCATGTTCTTCACCGGGCTGATCAGCACGGCCTTCGGCCTGATCATGTTCAAGTTCCTCGAGGAATCGCCGGTCTGGAAGCAGTTGCAGGAAGCCAAGTCCAGCGGCAAGGTCGCCGCCGCGCCGAAGGTCTCGCCGCTGCGGCGCGTGTTCGGCCGCGAGTACCGCAAGGTCATGCTGGTCAACCTGCTGATCACCTTCGGTGGCGGTGCGACCTACTACCTGACCTCCGGCTACCTGCCGACCCTGCTCAACCTGGTGGCCAAGGTGCCGCACGGGGAGAGTTCGCACATCCTGATGTGGGGCTCGGTGGCGGTGATCGTCAGCGCGCTGTTCTTCGGCTGGCTCAGCGACAAGGTCGGGCGCAAGCCGAGCTTCATCGTCGCCGGCCTGGCCGCGCTGGTCGGCCTGCCGCTGCTGTTCCATGGCGTGAGCGGTGCGGCCGGTTCGGTCGACACGGTGCTGCTGTACGCGGTGGCGATCTCGCTGATCGGCGGCGCGGCGATCGCGCCGATCATGATCTTTCTCAACGAGCGCTTCTCGACCGATCTGCGCGCCAGCGGCACTGGACTGAGCTGGAACATCGGCTTCGCCCTGGGCGGGACCATGCCGACCTTCGTGTCCCTGGCCAGCGCCACGCCCGCGCAGATTCCGACGGTGCTGGCGGTGTTCACCGGCGTGATCGGCCTGATCTACCTGATCGGCGCGGTGGTCATCCCCGAGACGCGCGGCAGGACGCTTTAGACCGCGCGCGATCGCCCAGGCCCCGCGCCGGGTGGTCCGCTCGCGACTCCTTGCCGGCACCCGGGCGTGCCGGTGTTCCCACACGGCGCGCGTAGCCCCTGGCGTGCGGCCGACCGATGGAGGCAACCATGGCTGATTCCAATCCCCGATCCGGCAACACGCACGGCGCGCTGTCGTTGCGTCAGTGGCTGGACCGCCTGTCCGCGCGCGGCGAGCTGGCCGTGGCCCGCGACGGGCTCAGGCTGCGGCACGAGATCGCGGCGGTCGCGCACAAGCTGGACGGGCGCCAGGCCACGTTCTTTCCCCGTCCCGATGGCGCGCATGCGATCCCGGTGATCTCCGGCATCGTGTCCGACCGTGGCTGGATGGCCGAGGCGCTGGGCGTGGCGCAGGACGAGCTGCTGGCGCGGTTCCAGCACGCCGCGTCCAACCCGATTCCGTGGAAGGAGGTCGGCGACGCCCCCGCGCAGGAGGTGGTGCACACGCAGATCGATCTGCTCAGGCAGCTGCCGATCCCCACCCACAACGAACACGACAGCGGCGCCTACATCACCGCCGGCCTGCTGATCTCGCGCAGCCCGGAAACCGGCATCCAGAACGTCGCCATCCACCGCTGCCAGATCAGCGGCAAGAACCGCATCGGCGTGCTGCTGCTGCCGCGCCACACCGACCACTACTACCGCATGGCCGAGAAGGACGGCAAGCCGCTGCAGATGGCCATCGCCATCGGCGTGGACCCGGCCACGCTGCTGTCCTCGCAGGCGATCGTGCCGGTGGACCACGACGAGCTGGAGATCGCCGGCGCCTTGCACGGCCAGCCGCTGGAAGTGGTCAAGTGCACCACCAACGAGGTGCGCGTGCCGGCGCAGGCCGAGATCGTCATCGAGGGCAGGCTGCTGGCCGACGAACGCGAGGAGGAAGGGCCGTTCGGCGAATTTCCGCAGTACTACGGCGAGCGCGCGCGTCGCCATGTGATCGAGGTCGACGCGATCACCCATCGCCACGATGCGGTGTTCCACACCATCGTCGGCGGCGGCCTGGAGCACCTGCTGCTGGGCGCGATCCCGCGTGAGGCCACCATCCTCAATGAGCTGCAGCGCAGCTTCCCCGGCGTGCGCGATGTGCACCTGGCACTGGGCGGGGTCGGCCGCTATCACCTGTACGTGAAGCTGGACAAGCGCCAGAACGGCGAGGGCAAGAACGTCATCCTCGGCGCGTTCGCCGCGCACTACGACATCAAGCATGTGGTGGTGGTCGACACCGACGTGGACATCCATGACCCGCAGGAAGTCGAGTGGGCGGTGGCCACGCGCTTCCAGGCCGATCGCGATCTGGTGGTGATCGGCAACAGCCAGGGCTCCAAGCTCGATCCGTCCACCGACGATGGCGTGGGCGCCAAGATGGGACTGGACGCCACCATCCCGGTCGATGCGCCGGAGATGAAGTACAAGCGCATCCGCATTCCCGGCGAAGACACGCTGGACCTGCAGGCCGTGATCACCGGCCGCCAGGACTGGCGCGGCCCATCCGACCGCGCCGCATGAACACCTTCGGGAGGGGGAGCGCCATGCGCAAGTGCAAGATCGCCGTCCTGATGACCACGGCGCTGGCCGCGGGCATCCCCGCCGCACAGGCGCAGATGGCCAGCCAGGACGCCGGCTATCCGCTGGCCGCGCAGGGCTGGGGCGGCAAGACCGGTGCCGACACCTGGATGTCGCGCTATGTGGAGGACTGGACCGCGCTGCGCGATCCGGCCAAGCGCACCGGCGTCTTCGACGGACTCAAGTACATCCCGTTCAACGACAGCGGCGACACCTATCTGAGCGTAAGCGTGGAGCAGCGCTTCCGCGGCGACTATTACAGCGCCATCGGCCTGCGCGAGGGCGCGGCCTCGCAGTCGCCGTGGCTGTATCGTGCCTTCCTCGGTGCGGACCTGCATGTGGGCGAGCACGTCCGCGCGTTCACCGAGCTGGCGCATGGCGGTTACGACGGCCGCAACGTCACCAGCTTCCCGGCTTCGCAGCGCGACGACGCGTTCCTGCAGCAGGCCTTCGTCGATCTGACCGGCAAGTGGGGTGATGCCGAGGTCGGCGTGCGCGTGGGGCGACAGGATTTCCAGGACGGCCCGCAGTGGCTGGTGACCACGCGCGAGAACTCCAACACCCGCGTCACCTTTGACGGCGTGCGTGCGTGGGCGATCGGTGCGGACCGTCGGCTGGACGTGTTCGACTATCGCTATGTCGATCAGCAGGGCGGCTATTTCGACGACGGCACGCTGTCGGGCAAGCGCTTCAGCGGTGCGCTGGCCGGCTTCCGGATGGCGGGCACCGGCCTGTACCTGGAGCCTTTCTGGTTCCATGCCCGCGACGACAACAAGGCCTGGGGCGGCAAGGTCGCCAGGGAAACGCGCGACTACTTCGGCATGCACTTCTACGGCACGCATGGCGCGCTGACGTTCGACACCGCCGCGATGTACCAGACCGGCGACTTCGGCGAGCGTGACCTGCGCGCCTACTCGGCGTACTCGACCTTCAACTGGAAGCTCTCCGGCACCGGCTGGGCGCCGCAGGTCGGCTTCCACGCCGACCTGAGCTCCGGCGGCGGCGCCTACGGCAGCGGCACGCTGCGCAACAGCTCGATCCTGTTCGGCAGCGGGCCGTATCACAGCTGGGCGACCTGGTTCGGCAGCACCAACTACATCGCCTTCGCGCCGATGTTCCAGTTCGCGCCGAGCAAGACCACCAGCGTGCAGCTGCAGTATCAGCGGATGTGGCGCCAGAGCACCGATGACGCCATCTACAGCGGCGCCGGCACCGCTTATGCCGGCACGCAGCGGACCGACGGCAGACGCATCGGCGACCTGCTGCGGCTCAACGCCACATGGAAGGTCAGTCGGTATGTGGCGTTCACCGCGCGCGCCGAGCGCTTCCTGGCCGCGGGGGCGATGGAGGATGCCGGCTACGGCGACGCCACGTTCATCGGCGGGTTCATGACGTTCCGCTTCTGAGGGATGCCTTGGGCTTGCGGGGATTCGCCCGGTCGAGGAGGCGTCCTCCGGTTGCCGTACCGCAGCGCACGGACGAAAGTGCAATAGGCAGCGCGAGGGGGCGGTCCGCTAGAATTTCAGTCCTCTTTCCCGGCGGATATCGCGATGATCCCGACGTCTTCAGCGCGCCCGATGCGCGGCAAGGTGTATGAGAGCGCGCAGGCGGCGCTCGATGGCGTGGTGGCGGACGGCCAGACCCTGGCGGTCGGCGGCTTCGGCCTGTGCGGCATCCCCGAGGCGCTGATCGCCGCGCTGCGCGACACCGGCGTGCGCAACCTCACCGTGATCTCCAACAACGCCGGCGTCGACGGCTTCGGCCTGGGCCAGCTGCTGGCAACGCGCCAGATCCGCAAGATGATTTCGTCCTACGTGGGCGAGAACAAGGAGTTCGAACGGCAGTTCCTGTCCGGCGAGCTGGAGCTGGAGTTCAACCCGCAGGGTACGCTGGCCGAGCGCCTGCGCGCCGGCGGCGCGGGCATCCCGGCCTTCTTTACCGCCACTGGCTACGGCACGGTGATCGCGCAGGGCAAGGAGACGCGCGAGTTCGACGGCAAGCACTACGTGCTGGAGACCGCGCTGCACGCCCATGTGGCCCTGATCAAGGCGTGGAAGGCCGACACCGCCGGCAACCTGCTGTTCCGCAAGACCGCGCGCAACTTCAACCCGGCCTGCGCCATGGCCGGACAGGTGTGCGTGGCCGAGGTCGAGGAGATCGTCGAGGTCGGCAGCTTCGATCCCGACCAGGTGCATCTGCCGGGCATCTATGTCGATCGCCTGGTCCTCAACGCGCATCCGGAGAAGCGCATCGAACAACGCACCGTGCGTGCCGCAGGAGACAAGTGATGGCCTGGACCCGCGAACAGATGGCCGCGCGCGCCGCGCAGGAGCTGGCCGACGGCATGTACGTCAACCTCGGCATCGGCCTGCCGACGCTGGTGGCCAACTACATTCCCGAGGGCGTGGACGTGTGGCTGCAGTCGGAGAACGGCCTGCTGGGCATCGGCCCGTTCCCGAGCGAGGACGAGGTGGACGCCGATCTGATCAACGCCGGCAAGCAGACCGTGACCGCGCGGCCGGGCGCCAGCTTCTTCGGCAGCCACGACTCGTTCGCGATGATCCGCGGCGGCCATATCGATCTGGCGATCCTGGGCGCGATGCAGGTCAGCGAGCGGGGCGACCTGGCCAACTGGATGGTGCCCGGCAAGATGGTCAAGGGCATGGGCGGGGCGATGGACCTGGTCGCCGGCGTCAAGCGCGTGGTGGTGCTCATGGAGCACGTGGCCAAGGACGGCAGCCACAAGCTGCTGCCCGACTGCGATCTGCCCCTGACCGGCGTGGCCGTGGTCGACCGCATCATCACCGACCTGGGTGTGTTCGACGTCACCGCCGAGGGCCTGAAGCTGGTGGAGCTGGCTGATGGGGTGAGCCGCGAGGAGATCGTGGAGAGGACGGGAGCGCGTCTGGCTGCCGGTTAAGCGGATCGGGCGAACGCGTTAGTCGCCATCGCTGTTCTCGAGTAGGCCGAGTACTGCTGCCGCGGTGCGATGCCCGTGACCAGAGGCGTGCACGACATGAATAAGCGTGAGTTCGATGGCGTGCGCGAGGGTGCCGTCGATCTGGCCTTGCTCGGGCTCGAAGTCCTCGGGCGACAGATGCGCGTCAAGCAGCGGGCGCAATGCCTCCAGTCGTACCCAGTACATGCTGCCGGAAGGGAAGACCGTTGCAGTCGGCGCGATGGCAGGCAGCCCACAGCGCACTTCCAGAAAGTCCAGCGCATCCGCATTTGCGCCCATGAACCGCTCCAGCGGCAGCACGTGGCCTTCGGGTGCGATCAGGCCCAGGTCGGGCGTCTGGTGTGCGTGTTCCAGCAGCGCGACGGCGCGCTGGCCGGCCAGGCGCTCCACCAGTTCCCGCCGCCACTGCGCGCCGTTGTCGCGGTGCACGGATTGTTTGGTGTGCAGTTTCAGCACCCATTCCACACCGGCCTCGAGCAGGCGATCGGCTACATGCAGGAAGGGCAGCACGTCGCGGCCCCGGTTCTCATAAGCGGCGACCTCCCAGTCCAGGCCGCAGCCCGCGAGCAGGTCGCGCAGCGCATCGGCCTTCTCCGGCGAGGTGGTGAAGATGGCGCGCCACGCCAGGCCAGAGGCGCGCAGCGAGGCCACGAGGTCCGGCACGGCCTCCAGGTACCACGCGTGCACCACCACGTGCGGGCGTCGATCCGGCGCGGGCACCGGCAGCAGCGCGTTGCGCGTGGCATTGAGCCAGGCGTGGCCCAGGCGGATATCCGGCTCCAGCACGGCGCCCTCGGCCCATTCGTTCCACGCGTTGACGAACACCAGGCGTTCATCGCGGCGATCGGAGGGCAGGCGCTGCGCGATCGTGGCGCGCAGCCAGTCGCGATAGCCACGCGGCGAAGCATGCAGATAGCTGCGCCCATGGCCGGCGCGCCGCGGCTCGTTGTCCCAACCGGGATTGACGGCGGGGTAGCGCGGATAGCCCGGATCGGGGCGCGCGACGATCTCCCGCGCCAACGCGCGCCAGTCCAGCGCGCTGCCGCCGTACTCGGGATTGATCAGACGCTGCCGCGCCGTCAGGTCGGGCGGGGTGGCCAGATTGGGCGGAAACTCGATCGCCGCATCGAAGCCGATGCTGTTGGGCACCGGCCGCTCGAATCCCTGGACATAGGCCAGATGCAGCTCGCCGACGCCGTGCTCCCGACACCACTGGCGCCAGCGCGCGGCGGTGGCCGCGGCATCGGGCAACAGGCCAGGGCGATAGACCAGCAGCAGCGGCTTGCCGTCCACGCGCAGATAGCGCGGATCGCGCAGGTACTGGGCGACATGGGCGATGAAGGCCAGGTCGTCGGCCTCACTGTGCTGCTGGTCGATCAGCGTCACGCCGCTGCGGCCGTCCCAGTTGCGCGCCCAGCGCTCGTTGGCCCAGCACAGGCACAAAGGCAGCGCCAGATCGGGCGTTTCCAGCCAGCGTTGCAGCGGCGTCTCGAGCAAACGCTTGCCGCCGAACCAATAGAAATAAGCGCAGAAACCCTCGACGCCGTGCTCGCGCGCCAGCGCGGCCTGCCGGCGCAGCGTGTCGACATCGCGCAAATCGTAGAAGCCCAGATCCGAGGGAAGCCGCGGCTGCTGATGTCCCTCGAATTGCGGCAGCGCCTGGGTCACGTTGCGCCATTCGGTGAAACCCTCGCCCCACCACGCGTCGTTCTCCGGGATCGGATGGAACTGCGGCAGATAGAAGGCGATCACGCGCGCCGGCAGCGGCGATGGCAGCGGCACGGGCGCCTGAGGCGGCTGATAGCCGATCGCCGCCCGCACCGCGCGCACCGTCGGCCGACGCGATGAAAGCCCCGCATCCTGTCGCCCGCGCGGGGCGGGCGGCAGCCAGCCGTGGAAGCGCTGCAGCAGCCGATTGCGAACGCGATCGCGCTGCGCCTGCGACATCGGCATCAGGCGGAACACCGCACGCGCGGTCGTGAACAGCAACCTGCGCAGGCGTGGAGAATGCGGACTCGGCATGCTCAAATGATCCCAGAATCGACGCTGGCAGGCACCCGCAGGCTTGGGATGACACGCAACGACGCGCTGCTGGCACTGCGCACGCACTGGCTCGCTCCCGAGGACGCGCAGGCCTTGCAGCAGCAGCTGACCGAAACTCTGCCCTGGTCCATCCACCGCATCCGCCTGTTCGGGCGCTGGGTGGATTCGCCGCGGCTGAGCTGCTGGATCGGCGATCCGCAGGCGGTGTATCGGTATTCGGGGCAGACCTTCGCGCCGCATCCGTGGACGCAGGCGCTGGCGGCGCTGCGCGATCGCCTGCGCGAGGAGCTGGGGGTGCCGTTCAACAGTGTGCTAGCCAATCTGTACCGGGATGGGCGCGATGCGATGGGCTGGCACAGTGACGACGAGCCGGAGCTGGCGGCCGAGCCGGTGATCGCTTCGCTCAGTCTCGGCGCGGCGCGGCGCTTCGTGCTGCGCCGGCGCGACGACCACGCGGTCAAGCAGACGCTGGTGCTCGCGCCGGGCAGCTTGCTGGTGATGCGTGGGCCCTGCCAGCGCGACTGGCAGCATGCGCTGCCGCGCACCGCCAAGCCGGTGGGGCCGCGCCTCAACGTCACCTTCCGCCACATCCGGCCGCTGCGGCGCTGAAAGCGAGGCCGGACGCGGCAGGCGCGTTCAGCGGATCTACGGGGAGGCGCGCGGCGGTGTGGCCGGCTGCGCGGCGGCGGTGGTCAGCGTCCAGCCGACGATCTGACCGGTCAGCTGCACCAGCGCCTGGTCAAAGGCCGGCACCACCTGGGCGATGTCCGTGCCGGCGGCCGGCTGGGCGACGCTGAAGGTGCGCGAGGCGAGCACGCTCTGGTCGAGGTTGCGCACCAGCTTGGCATTGACCACCAGCGTGGCCGCCGGCGTGGCGCCGCCGGCGTAGTCCGATTCGAAGCGGCGCACGTCCAGCAGCAGCTTGTAGGTGCCGTGGATGCCGGATTCGGCGCTGCCCACGCCGCCGGTCTTGCCGCTGTCCTCGAACGTGCGCAACACCGCGTCCTCCAGCATGCTGGTGGCGCTCTGCGCCCAGGACGCACCCTTGTAGACCTGCAGTTCGTCGGGGCTCGGGCGCACCGCGATGCGTGCGCTGTCGAGCAGGCGCGGCGCGGTCGGCTTGGTCACCACGATCGAGGCCGCCACCTGCGGCCAGGCCGGTTCGGGCGTCACCTGCACGGGCGGTGCGTAGATGGTGGTCGGCGTGCGCGCGCCGCCGCCCAGCAGGGACGAGCAGCCCGCCAGGGCCAGGGTCGAGGCCAGCGTCAAAAACAGCAGCGGCGCCTTCATTTGGGTTCGAACTCCTTGGGTGCGTCGCGGCCAAGCAGGTAGCGCGCGGGGTTGCCTTCCAGCCGGTCGCTGACCTGGCGCAGGTCGCGGATCAGGCCGCGCAGCTCGCCCAGCGTGGGCCCGAGCTGGCCCAGGCCGTCGTTGGCGAAGCTGTTGATGGCCTGGCGGTTCTCGCCCAGGATCGCGTCGGCGTTGCCGGCGGCCGAGTCGAGCTTGGCCAGAGCGGCATCCAGCTTGGCCAGCGTGGCCGGCAGCTGCTGCACGACGTGGCGGTCCAGGTCGCTGAGGGTGCCGTTGGCGGTGGTCAGGGTGCGGTCCAGGTTCTGCGCCGCGTCGCGCGCGGACACCAGCAGCGCCTGCACGCCGGCCTCGCGGTTGGCGATGTCGCCGCTGATCGACTGCAGGTTCTGCAGCGTGGAGGAGATGGCCGCCACGTTCTTGTCGCTGAGTACCTGATCGAGTTTCTCGACGATGCGGTTGGCCGTGTCGGTGATGTTCTGCAGCGCCGAGGGGCTGGTGCGGATCACCGGCACGTCGCGCTTGTCCACCTCGGTCAGCGCGCGCGATTGCGGCGAGCCGCCGCTGAGCTGGATGATCGATGGGCCGGTCAGGCTGGTGATGGCCAGCTTGGCGGTGGTGTCGGTCTTGACCGGCGTGCTCGAATCCAGGCGCAGCTGGGCGATGACTTGGCTGGGGTCGTTGGGCGCCAGCGAGAGCTTGGTGATCGAACCGACCGCGATGCCGTTGTACTGCACCGGGCTGCCCACGCTCAGGCCGGTGACGGCCTCGCGGAACACCACCTGGTAGGCCTGGAAGCTGCGCTCGGACGAATACTTTGCCGCCCACAGCCCGAACAGCAGCAGGCCGATGCCCACGATGATGGTGAAGGCGCCGATCAGGACGTAATTGGCCTTGGTCTCCAAATCCGGTGCTCCGCTAGTCGTTAACGCGCATCGCGCGCGGCCCGGGCCCGTGGCCCGTGGAAATATTCCTGCACCCACGGGTGATCGAACTGCTCGACCTCGGACAGCGGCGCGTTGACCACCACCTGCTTGTCCGCCAGCACCGCCACGCGGTCGCAGATAGCGTACAGGGTGTCCAGGTCGTGGGTGATGATGAACACGGTCAGGCCCAGCGCTTCCTGCAGGGTCTTGATCAGCGTGTCGAACGCGGCCGCGCCGATCGGGTCCAGCCCGGCGGTGGGCTCGTCCAGGAACAGCAGCGGCGGGTCCAGCGCAAGCGCGCGGGCGATGCCGGCGCGCTTGCGCATGCCGCCTGACAGCTGCGAGGGCAGCTTGTTGACCGTGTCGGCCGGCAGGCCGGCCAGCTTCACCTTCAGCAGGGCCAGTTCGTAGCGGAAGGTCTCGGGCAGCTCGGGGTGGTGTTCCTTCAGCGGCACCTGCACGTTCTCGCCCACGGTCAGCGAGGAGAACAGCGCGCCGTCCTGGAACAGCACCCCGGTATTGCGCTCGATGCGCTGGCGCGCGGCGCGGCCGCCGTGGCGCGCGTCCTCGCCCAGCACCTCGATCTGGCCGGCCTCGGGGATCTGCAGCCCCAGGATGCTGCGCATCAGCACCGACTTGCCGGTGCCCGAGCCGCCGACGATGCCGATGATCTCGCCGCGCCGCACGGTCAGGTCCAGCCCGTCGTGCACGGTCTGCGCGCCGAAGCGGTTGACCAGCCCGCGCACGCGGATCACCGCGTCGGTCTCGTCCTGCCCGTCCTGCTGTGCATCGTCAGGCGCGGGCGTGGCGGCGAGCGCGTTCACCAGCCCACCTGCATGAACCACAGCGCGGCGAAGGCGTCGATCACGATCACCAGCGAGATCGTCTGCACCACGCTGGAGGTGGTGCGCTCGCCCACCGACTGCGCCGTGCCCTGCACCTGCAGGCCTTCCAGGCAGCCGATCAGGCCGATCACCATGGCGAACACCGGCACCTTCACCAGGCCGACCAGCATGTGGCGCAGTTCGATCGTGTCGTGCAGGCGCGCCAGATACATCTGCGGCGGGATGTTGAGGTCGAAGGCGCCGACCGTCACGCCGCCGGCCAGGCCGGCCATCATCGCCACGAAGGTCAGCAGCGGCAGGGTGAACAGCAGCGCGAGCAGGCGCGGGATCACCAGCAGGTCGATCGGGTCCAGGCCCAGCGTGCGGATCGCATCGACCTCCTCGCGGCTCTTCATCGCGCCGATCTGGGCGGTGAACGAGCTGGCGGTGCGGCCGGCCACCACGATCGCGGTCATCAGCGGCGCCAGCTCGCGCAGGGTGGCGATCGAGACCAGCTCGACCACATAGATCTGCGCGCCGAAGTCACGCAGGATCGTCGAGCCGAGGAAGGCGATCACCGCGCCGACCAGATAGGACAGCAGCGCCACCAGCGGCACCGCGTCCAGGCCGACCTGTTCCATGTGGTGCACGGTGGAGGTCAGGCGCAGGCGGTGCGGCTCGTGCACGATGCGCATCAGCTTGACCAGGTTCTCGCCGGTGAAGCTGACCAGGGCCATGATCGCCCGGCCGTTCTGCTGGACCTGGTAGCCCAGGCGCGCCAGTGCGGCCAGGAAGCCGTAGTCGCGTTTCCTGCGGGGCCGGTCGTCGACCACGTCCTCGATGCTGGACACCAGCGCCTGGTGGTCCTGGCGAAACAGCAGGTTCTCCAGCGGCAGCTTGTTGCGGCTGGCGTAGCGCAGCAGCGCCAGCACGCCAGCCGAATCCAGCCGCGACACCCCGGTAGCGTCCAGCGTCTGCGCGTCCTCGGGAATGGCGGTGAGCTGGCGGCCCACATCCAGGGCGCAGGCCAGCGTCCAGTTGCCCAGCAACCGGGCCCGCGTGGGCTCGGCCGGGTCGATGCGGACCTCGGGCTGTGTCGGGGCGGGCGTGGTCATGGCGGTCTGGCCGCGAGCATACAGGCTATGCCGGTGAAGGTCAGGGTCACGCCGACCAGGGACCGGCGGCCCAGCGGTTCGCGCAGCCACAGCGCGCCCAGGATGACCAGAAAGACAGAGGCCGACTCGTTGAGGATCGCCGCCACCGCCGCCGGCGCGTACTTGTAGCCGCCCAGCCACAGCACCATCGACAGGCCCTGTCCGCACATCGCGGCCAGCACCAGCCGGCCCCACGGCACCGGTTCGGGGTCGAAGCGGAAATGCGCGCGCGTGCGCGGCCACGCCGCCAGTGCCAGCAGGCCGGCCACCGCGCCGAGCAGGCGCAGCAGGGTGATCCACAGCAGCGAGTGCGCCTCCAGCACGCGCTTGAGCATCACGATCGACACCGCCATCAGCGCGATCGAGGCCGCGCCGATCAGCACCCCGCGCAGCGCATGCGCCGGCCGGGTCTGCCAAGTGCCCGTGGGCCGGGCGATCAGCAGCACGCCGCCGGCCACCAGCGCGAAACCCAGCCACTGCCACGGGCCCAGCCGCTCGCCCAGGAAGGCATAGCCCATCAGCAGCACCAGCGGGCTGTAGAGATTGCCGACCACGCCCATGCGCCCGGCGCCGAGCTCGTTGAGCGCGCGGAAGTACAGCGTATCGGCCACGGCGATGCCCATGATCCCGCTGACCAGCGTCAGCAGCAGCGCGCCGACGCTCAGGCTGGGGAGCTGGCCCTGGGTGGAGACCAGCGCCAGCGGGGTCAGCGCCAGCAGCACCAGGCCGTTCTTGAACAGGTTCAGCGTCGGCGGCGGCAGGGTGCGGCCTAGCTGCCGGGCCAGGATCACGCCGAACGCCCAGGTCGCCGCGCTGCCCAGGGCCATGGCTTCGCCCAGGCCGATGTTCATAGGGAGCAGGGGAGCGGCATGGGCACGCGGTCGCGAAAGGAGCAGCCCATCAGTGTAGGAGAACGCGCGCCCCCGCCTACACTAGGCGTCAACTCCCGAAGCCGTGTCGATGTCCCGTCCACCCGCGCCCGCCACCTACGCCCAGCGCATCGCCTTTGTCTGCGAGATCGCCGCGCGCCTGCATCGCTACGGCACCACCGCCCAGCGCCTGGAGGGCAGCATCCTGGCCCTGTCGGCGCAGCTGGGGCTGGACTGCGAGCCCTGGTCCAACCCGACCGGCATGATCCTGAGCTTCAGCGATCCCAAGCGCGCGCTGGGGGCCAGCGACACGACCCGCGTGATCCGCCTGGCCCCGGGCGAGAACGATCTCTACAAGCTCAGCGAAGCCGACCGCATCGCCGACGCGGTCGCCGGCGGGCAGATGAGCCTGGCCGAGGGCCATGCCGCGCTGCGCGCGCTGGACCAGCTGCCCACGCGCGGTTTCCGCCTGATGCAGATCCTGGCCTACGGGCTGGCCGCCGGCGGCGTGGCCGGGCTGTGGCGGCTGCCGTGGCTGGACATCGCCACCGCCACGCTGATCGGCCTGCTGATCGGCGTGCTCTCGCAGCTGACCGACCGTCGCCCGCAGCTGCGCGAGGCCAGCGATGCCATCGCCTCGCTGGTGGCCGGCCTGGTGGCCATCCTGATCTCCAATCTGGTCGGCCCGCTCAACCTCAACTCGGTGATCATCACCGCGCTGGTCGTGCTGCTGCCGGGCATGAGCCTGACCAACGCCTTCAACGAGCTCACCAGCCAGCACTGGGTGTCGGGCACGGCGCGCTTCGCCGGCGCGGTCACCACGGTGATCAAGCTGGCCGTGGGCAGCATCATCGCCGTCACCCTGGCCCAGCTGCTGGGCCTGTACCCGGAGGTGCGCGCGCTGCGGCCGCAGCCGGACTGGGTGGAATGGGGCGCGCTGGTGATCAGCGCCTTCGCCTTCGCGGTGCTGTTCAAGGCGCATCGGCGCGATTACCCCTGGGCGATGGGCGCGGCGATCTGCGGATATCTGATTTCGCGTTACGCCGGCAAGGCCTGGGGCAGCGAGGTCGGCCTGTTCCTGTCGGCGCTGGTGATGACGGCGCTGGGCAATGCGTTCGCGCGTTATTACAACCGGCCCGGTGCGCTGATCCGGCTGCCCGGCATCATCATGCTGGTGCCGGGCAGCGCCAGCCTGCGCGTGCTGATGAATCTGGCCAGCGGGGCCAACAGTCCGGATTCGACCCTGCTGGTGGTGCTGCAGATCCTGATGGCGCTGGTGGCCGGCCTGCTGTTCGGCAATCTGCTGATTTCGGCGCGCAAGGCGCTCTAGCGCTTCGATTTGATTGCGCGTGAAAACAAAAACGCCGGCAATGCCGGCGTTTTTGTTTGTGCGAGGACGGCCGGATTATTTCTTGCCAGACTTGATCAGGAAATCCTCGACCTTCTTGCCGCTGGCGACCAGCGCGGCCAGCCAGCGCGGCTGCTTGCCGCGGCCGGTCCAGGTTTCCTTGCTGTTGGCCGGGTTCCGGTATTTCGGCGCGACCTTGCCCAGCTTGCGGCCGGCGGTCGGGGATTTCTTGGCGGCCTTGCCGCGGGTCGGCGCGGCGCTGCCGCCGCCGAACAGTTCCTCGATCGAGTAACCCTCGGCCTTGGCGAACTTCAGGATGCGGGCACGGACCTTGGTGATGGGCGTGCGCTTGGAGATCACGGTCTGGCGTTTCTGGGCCTGGGTAATCAGCGAGGCCAGTTCTTTGGCCGACAGGCCGGACAGATCAATCGACATCGAATAACTCCGGAAAGGGAAGGGATAACCATGCCCATCCTTGGCGAAAGCGGACCGATCCTAATCCAATCGGGTTATCGATGACAAATGTTTTTTATTATTCGCCAATATGACAAAGCCGGCATGCGCCGGCTTTTTCGATTCCATGGCGGGAGATTCCCGCGCCGATCAGCCCGCGCGCAGGCGCTCGAACAGGGCGGCCTTGTCCAGGTTCTCGGCCGCCTCGGCGCGGCGCGCGCGGTACTCGAAGGTGCCGGCGGCCACGCCGCGTTCGGACACCACCACCCGATGCGGAATGCCGATCAGCTCGATGTCGGCGAACATCGCGCCCGGGCGCAGGCCGCGGTCGTCGAGCACCGCATCCAGGCCGGCCGCCTGCAGCTCGCCCAGCAGCGATTGCGCCGCCTCGGTCACCGCGGCATCGCCCTTCGGGTTGATCATGCACACGGCCACCTGCCACGGCGCCATCGCGCTCGGCCAGATGATGCCGTTGGCGTCGTGGTTCTGCTCGATCGCCGCGGCCACGATGCGCGAGACGCCGATGCCGTAGCAGCCCATCGACATCACCGCGGCCTTGCCGGTCTCGTCCAGCACAGTGGCCCCCAGGGCCTGGGCGTACTGCCTGCCGAGCTGGAAGATGTGGCCGACCTCGATGCCGCGCGCGAGCTTGATCTGGCCGCCGTCGGCGGCCAGGTCGCCTTCGACCACGTTGCGGATGTCGGCCACCGCATCGGGCTCGGGCAGGTCGCGGCCCCAGTTGACCCCGGCGATGTGGAAGCCGGCCTCGTTGGCGCCGACGACGAAGTCGGCCAGCGCGGCGACCTCGCGGTCGGCGATCACGCGGATGGCCTTGGCCGGCTTTACGGGTCCGAGGAAGCCGGGCTGGCTGCCGAGGTGCTCCAGGATCTCGGCCTCGGTGGCCATGCGGTAGCCGGCCATGCCGGCGACCTTGCCCAGCTTGATCTCGTTGACCTCGTGGTCGCCGCGCACCAGCACCAGCACGAAGCCGTCCTCGCTCATGGTGGCGATCGACTTGACCGTGCGCTGCAGCGCGATGCCCAGCAGCGCAGCCACGTCCTCGCAGGTCTTCTGCGTGGGCGTCTCGACGCGGCGCAGGGCTTCGCCGGGCGCCGGGCGCGGCGCGGGCTCGGCCGCGATGGCGGCCTCGACGTTGGCCGCGTAATCCGAGGCGGTGGAGAAGGCCAGCGCGTCCTCGCCCGAGCCGGCCAGCACGTGGAATTCCTGCGAGGCATCGCCGCCGATGGCGCCGGAGTCGGCCAGCACCGCGCGGAACTCCAGCCCCAGCCGGGTGAAGATGCGCGTATAGGCCGCATGCATGTTGCGGTACTCGCGCACCAGATCATCGGCGTGCAGATGGAACGAGTACGCATCCTTCATCAGGAACTCGCGCGAGCGCATCACGCCGAAGCGCGGCCGGATCTCGTCGCGGAACTTGGTCTGGATCTGGTAGAAGTTCACCGGCAGCTGCTTGTAGCTGGACAGCTCGTTGCGCGCGAAGTCGGTGATCACTTCCTCGGCGGTGGGCGCGTAGCAGAACTCCTGCTCCTTGCGGTCCTTGATCTTCAGCAGCTGCGGGCCGAACTTGGCCCAGCGCCCGGACTCCTCCCACAGCTCGCGCGGCTGGATGGTCGGCATCAGCAGCTCGATCGCGCCGGCGCGGTTCATTTCCTCGCGCACGATCGCCTCGACCTTGCGCAGCACGCGCAGGCCCAGCGGCGACCAGGTGTACAGGCCCGAGGCCAGCTTGCGGATCATGCCGGCGCGCAGCATCAGCTGGTGGCTGACCAGCTCGGCGTCGTTGGGGGTTTCCTTGGTGGTGCGGAGGTGGAACTGCGACAGGCGCATTGTGGAGGTATCGCTGGCGGAAAGCCGCCATTTTGCCAGCTGCGCGCCACGCGCGCCGGTCGGCTGGGCGCGACCGGCCCGGGATGGAGGACAGGCCCTAGCGGGCGCTATCGCGTTCCAGCGGGATGCGCTCGTAGGCGGTGCCGGCCGGGGGCGGGCGATCGGTGATGTGCAGCACGCCGTCGGCGTCGTGCCAACGGTACAGCGAAGGCCGCGGCTCGCCCTGCGCCTGCGCGGCCTTGGTGACGTGACGCGCCGGGTGGCCGAACCACCAGGCCAGGCCGCCGCCGAGCAGCAGCAGCGCCAGGACCGCCCAGACGACCCGCATCGTCGCTCAGGCGCCCGGCGGGCGGGTGCTGCCCTCGGCCTTGGCGGCGCTCGGCGTGCAGTAGGCCTTGACCGCCGCCTCGGCCAGCTCGCGCTGGCTGGCGCGCTCGCTGTCGGTCAGCAGCGCGCCCGGCTTGCCGTCGGCGCCGGCCTGGCGCACCGGGGCGTTGTTGGACAGGATGCGCTGGTTCAGGCGCGCGGTCGTGCACTGCGCGTTCTCGGCCGGGGCCTCCTTGGCGCTGGCCGTGGCCTCGCCGCGCGCCATCGCGTCGGCCGGGTTGATCTGCCTGCCCTGCAGATTGCTCTTGGGCGGCGGCACGTCGGAGTAGTGGGTCACGCCCTGGGCGTCCTTCCACTGGTACATGCTCTGGGCGTTGGCCAGCGGCGCCGCCAGCAGGGCCGACAGGATCAGGCAGGTGGACAGGCGCATGGCAGGCTCCGGGATGGCACAGCGGGCGGAATGGCGGCGATTGCAGCACCCCGGGCCCGCACTGGCAAGCGCCGGCATGACGGCGTGAGGGCCGCCGGCAACGCTAAACTGTGGGAATGGACCCGCTTCCCCAGCCCACCCGTGCGCGCGGCATGTATCTGCTGCCGAACCTGTTCACCACCGCCGGGCTGTTTTCCGGCTTCTACGCGATCATCGCCGCGTCCAATGGCGAATTCGTGTCCGCCGCGATCGCGGTCTTCGTCGCCGCGCTGATGGACGGCGTCGACGGCCGCGTGGCCCGCCTGACCGGCACCAGCAGCGAGTTCGGCGTGCAGTACGACTCGCTGGCCGATCTGGTCAGCTTCGGCATGGCCCCGGCCCTGGTGATGTACCACTGGTCGCTGTCGGCGCTGAAGCTGGACGGGGAGATCATCGGCCGGGTCGGCTGGGCGGTGGCCTTCCTCTACGCGGCCTGCGCGGCGCTGCGCCTGGCGCGGTTCAACACCCAGGTCGGCACGGTGGACAAGCGCTGGTTCGTCGGCCTGGCCAGCCCGGCGGCGGCCGGGCTGATGATGTCCTTCGTCTGGGCCTTCGCCGACGGCAAGCTGGAGTGGACCGGCGAGCAGCTGCGCTATGTCGCGCTGGGCGTGACCATCGTGGCGGCGCTACTGATGGTCAGCCGTATCCGCTTCTGGAGCTTCAAGGGCAGCGGCAAGGGCGGCGCCAAGGCCGACCGCATCCCGTTCCTGCTGGTGGTGCTGGTGCCGGTGGTGATCGCGGTGCTGGTGATCGACCTGCCGCGCACGCTGTGCGTGATCGGCGTGCTGTACGCGCTGTCCGGCCCGGTGATGTGGGCCCTGCAGCGCCGGGGGCGCCGGGAGCCGGCGGCGTGAGCGAAGCCGGCAGCCCGCTGTGGACCGGCGAGCAGCACGCCTGGCTGCGCGCGCTCGGCCACACCGTGTGGGTGCCGGGCCAGCTGGCTGCGGCGGAAGCGCCCGCCTTGGACGCGCCGGCCTTGGACGCGCCGGCCGCGCCCGTGCGCCGGCCGCCCGCGCCGCCGGCGCAGCCCGCGCGCGAGGCGGCTCCGCCGCCTGCGCCCTCCGCGCCGCCGCGCCGTCCACCGCCTGCCGCAGCCACCGACAGCGCGCCGGTCGCGCCGCGCCGTGCGCCGCCGCGCGGCTCGCTGCTGCCGGATCGCCTGCGGATCGAGCTGCTGCGCGCCTCCGGCCTGAACCCCAACACGCCCGAGGCCGCGGCGATCATGGCTGCCTGGCCCGACAGCGCGAGCCTGCGCGGCAACGCGGCGGCCAAGCGCGCGCTGTGGCCGCAGCTGCGCGCGCTGCGCCGCAAGCGCCTGCCATGAGCGCGGTCCAGTCCGACGCCGGCGGTGCCGCGAGCCTGCGGCCGATGCGCGAGGCGGACCTGGACGCGGTGATGGCGATCGAGCAGCGCGCCTATCCCTTTCCATGGACACGCGGCATCTTCCGCGACTGTCTGCTGGCCGGCTATCCGGCCTGGCTGCTGGTCGAACACGGGCTGACGATCGGCTACGGCGTGATCAGCCTGGCTGCCGACGAGGCGCACATCCTCAACGTCTGCGTGGCGCCCGAGCGCCAGGGCCGCGGCCTGGGCCGCCAGCTGCTGCGCGCGCTGGTGCAGGGCGCGCGCGAGCGCCGCGCCGAGCGGGTGTTCCTCGAGGTGCGCCCGTCCAATCCGCATGCCATCGCGCTGTACCACAGCGAAGGCTTCAACGAGATCGGCCGCCGCCCGCGCTACTACCCGGCCAAGGACGGGCGCGAGGACGCCATCGTCATGGCGATCGAACTGATCGACGGCGAGATCGACCGCATGCCGCCGCTGTAGGGCGCTGCCGTGTGCCGCGCGGCTGATCGAAAGCAGAAATACTTCGTGGGAGCCGCCATGGCGGCGAGGCTCTACCGGTAAAGCCCCATCGCCGCCATTGGCCAAAAAGGCCACAAGGGCGGCCCCGCCTGTAGAGCGGAGCTTGCTCCGCTGCGTTCCGGCCGGATCGTCGGGAAGCCTCAGCGGAGCCCCCAAGAGGGGATTGCCACAAGCTCCGCTCTACAAGGCGGCTGCGACTCGATCTGAGAGACCGTTGCTCCCACAAAATCCTTGACGCCATGCCGGCTTGCTCAAGCCAGCCGCAGCACCGCCACACCCAGGGCGATCACCCCCGCAGCGAGCAAACGAGCCCGCGGTGGCCGCTCCTTGAGCAGCAGCACCGAGATGCCCAGGCCGAACACGATCGCGCTTTCACGCAGGGCCGCCACCAGCGCGACCGGCGCGCGGGTCATCGCCCACAGCGCCAGGCTGTAGGACAGCAGCGTGCCCACCCCGCCCGCCAGGCCGTGCGCGGCGTTGCCGCGCAGGTAGGCGAGAAAGGCTGCGCGCCGCGCCAGCAGCGCCCAGGCCAGCAGCGGCAGGGCGGTCAGCGCGAACAGCCACAGCGTATAGCTCAGGGGATGGCCGGAACGCCGCGCGCCGGCGGCATCCAGCAGGGTGTAGCCGGCGATCACCGCGGCATTGAGCAGGGGCAGGGCCGCATGGCGCAGGCGACCACTGCCCAGCGCCATCGCCAGCACGCCGGCGCACACCACGGCGATGCCCAGCCAGGCGAGCGGTGCGAGGTGTTCGCCCAGCCACAGCACGCCGACGACGGCCACCAGCAGCGGCGCGGCGCCACGCATCAGCGGATAGGCCTGGCTCATGTCGGCCACGTGGTAGCAGCGCGCCACCAGGGCGAAGTACAGCGCCTGCAGCAGGGGCGAGACCACCAGGAACGGCCAGCTCGCTGAGGCCGGTGCGGGCAGAAAGGGCAGGGCGCAGGCCGCGATCAGTGCGGCGAAGCTGGACACCAGCACGGTGGTCAGCAGCTTGTCGGGCGCGCCTTTGACGAGCGCGTTCCAGCTCGCGTGCATCAGCGCGGCGAACAGCACCAGGCAGAAGACGCTAAGCGGCATGGGCAGGCATGAAGCGGAGATGGGAGTGAGGCTGGGTGAGGTGAGGCTGGGTGGGAGCCGGCATGCCGGCGATGAGGCTTTACCGGGAAAGCCCTATCGCCGGCATGCCGGCTCCCACCAAGCTACCACCAGCCTCATTTCGAGCTATCAGCAGGCTCACCTCGAGCGATCAGCAGCCTTGCATCAAGCAATCAGCAGGCCCGTATCAAGCAGCTAGCGGGCTCACCTCAAGCAGCTAGCAGGCCCGCTTCAAGCGATCGGCAGGCTCGCATCCGGCTTCTACAAGGCGCCGCCGCAGGATCACAGCTTGGCGCGCTGCTCCCGCAGGGCGGTCAGCTGCGCGGTCCAGTCGGCCAGGCGCACGCGCTCCTGTTCGACCACCGCCGCCGGCACCTTGTCGCTGAACTTGGCCAGCTTGGCCTCGCTCTTCTCGCGCTCGCCGGCGACCCGGGCGATCTCCTTGTCCAGGCGCGCGCGCTCGGCGTCCAGATCGACCAGGCCTTCCAGCGGCACCAGCAGGCGCAGCTCGCCCACCACCGCGGCGGCCGAGGCCGGCGCGTCGGCGCCGTCCAGCCAGTCGATCGACTCGAGCTTGAGCAGGAAGCGCAGCTGCGAGTCGAAGCGCGCCACGCGCGCACGGTCCTGCGCGTCGCCGACCTGCAGCAGCAGGCGCACGCTCTTGCCCGGGGCGACCTGCAGTTCGCTGCGCACCCGGCGCAGGGCGCTGATGGTCCGCTTAAGCCATTCCACGTCGTCCTCAATCTGATCGTAATCATCAGAAAAGTACTGAGTGACATCAAACATCGTGGGATAGCGTGCGAGAGAAACGCTTTTTCCAGCCACGCCCACGCGCGGGGCGACCTGCTGCCACAGTTCCTCGGTGACGAACGGCGTCAGCGGATGCAGCAGGCGCAGCAGCTGCTCCAGCACAAACAGCAGGGTATGGCGGGTGCTGTCGGCGGCGGCCGCGTCGGCCAGCGCGGGCTTGGCCAGCTCGACGAACCAGTCGCAGAACTGGTTCCAGGCGAACTCGTACAGGCACTGCGCCAGCAGGTCGAAGCGGTAGCTGGCGAAGTGCTCGGCGGCCTCGCCGGACACGCGCGCCAGGCCGGCCAGGATCCACTTTTCCGCGTCGGTGACCGGCTGCGGGGCGCCGGCGAACTGCGCGCCCTCGGTGTTCATCAGCACGAAGCGCGTGGCGTTCCACAGCTTGTTGCAGAAGTTCTTGTAGCCCTCGGCGCGGCCCAGGTCGAACTTGATGTCGCGCCCGTGCGTGGCCAGCGCGGCGATGGTGAAGCGCAGCGCGTCGGCGCCGTGGGCGGCGATGCCGTCGGGGAACTCCTTGCGCGTGGCCTTCTCGATCTTCTCGGCCAGGCGCGGCTGCATCAGCCCGCTGGTGCGCTTGGCGACCAGATCCTCCAGCGCGATGCCGTCGATGATGTCCAGCGGGTCGAGCACGTTGCCCTTGGACTTGGACATCTTCTGGCCCTGCGCGTCGCGGATCAGGCCGGTCATGTAGACATCGCGGAACGGGATCTTGCCGGTGAAGCTGTCGGTGGCCATGACCATGCGCGCCACCCAGAAGAAGATGATGTCGAAGCCTGTGACCAGTACATCCGAGGGCAGGTAGCGATCGAAGCCGCGCTGCTCCATCGTCTGCTCTTGCGGCCAGCCCAGCGTGGAGAACGGCCACAGCTGCGAGGAGAACCAGGTCTCCAGCACGTCGCTGTCCTGGGTCAGCACCACGTCGTCGCCCAGGCCGTGCTCGGCGCGCACCTGCGCCTCGTCGCGGCCCACGTAGTACTTGCCGGACGCGTCGAACCACGCCGGGATGCGATGGCCCCACCACAGCTGGCGGCTGATGCACCAGTCCTGGATGTTCTCCATCCAGTGGCGGTAGGTGTTGATCCAGTTCGGCGGGACGAAGCGGATCTGGCCGGATTCGACCAGCTCCAGGCCGCGCTTGGCGAGCCCGTCCATCTTCACGAACCACTGGTCGGTCAGGTAGGGCTCGATCACCTGGCCGGTGCGGTCGCCGCGCGGCACCTGCAGCTTGTGCGGCTTGGTCTCCACCAGCAGGCCGAGCGCCTCCAGGTCGGCCAGCACCGCCTTGCGCGCGGCATAGCGGTCCAGGCCCTGGTACTTGTGCGGCGCGTTCTCGTTGAGCGCGGCGGTGGGCGTGAACAGGTTGATCATCGGCAGCTCGTGGCGCACGCCGACCTGGTAGTCGTTGAAGTCGTGCGCCGGGGTCACCTTGACCACGCCGGTGCCGAAATCGCGGTCCACATAGTCGTCGCCGATCACCGGGATGGTGCGCTGGCTCAGCGGCAGCGCCACCGCCTTGCTGATCAGCCCGGCGTAGCGCGGATCCTCCGGATGGATCATCACCGCCGTGTCGCCGAGCATGGTCTCCGGGCGCGTGGTGGCCACCACCAGGTAGTCGCGGAACTCGCGCAGGGTCTCCTGGCCGTCGGCGTCCACTTCGACGTGCTCATAGGTGGCGCCATCGGCCAGCGGATAGCGGATCGACCACAAAAAGCCGTCTTCCTCGACGTTCTCCACCTCCAGGTCGGAGATCGCCGTCTTCAGCACCGGGTCCCAGTTGACCAGGCGCTGGCCGCGGTAGATCAGGCCCTGCTCGTACCAGCGCACGAAGGCCTCGGTCACCGCCGCCGAGGGCTGCGGGTCCATGGTGAAGGTGCTGCGTGACCAGTCGGCCGAGGTGCCGAGCCGGCGCATCTGGCGCTCGATGGTGTCGCCGGACTGCTGCTTCCATTCCCAGACCTTGGCGATGAAGCCCTCGCGGCCCAGCGAATCGCGCGTTTCGCCCTTGCCCTCCAGCGCCAGGTTGCGGCTGACCACCATCTCGGTGGCGATGCCGGCGTGGTCGGTGCCCACCTGCCACAGCGCATCGAAGCCACGCATGCGGTGGTAGCGCATCAGCGCATCCATCAGCGTCTGCTGGAACGCGTGGCCCATGTGCAGCGTGCCGGTGACGTTGGGCGGCGGCAGCAGGATGGTGTACGGCGTGCCGGTGCCGGAGGGCTTGAACGCGCCGTCGGCTTCCCACTGCGCGTACAGGCGCGCTTCGAAGGCTTTCGGGTCGTAGCTGGAGGCGAGGGTGGTCATAGGCGGGACATCGGCAATCGGGAATGGGGAATCGACAAGGCGGGGGGCAGCGTCGGCCGCGATCGGTGAAGCGGGATCAGGATCCCCGATGCTCCATCCCGACTCCGGGCTTCATCACATATCGTGCTTGTTGAGTGCGAACCCGCGCGCCTGGTACTGGCGCCAGCGTTCGCGCAGCGGTTCGCGCGCGGCCGGGTCGGCCGGGACGACCTCCAGCACGCGCTCGCAGGCGCCGGCATAGGCGGCGTCGCGCAGGTTGATCACCAGCGGGCGCGGCGCGGCGTCTAGCTCCGGCGCGGCGATTAGCACCGGGGTGATGTCGTCGTCCTCGTCGGTGCCGGCGATCTGGTGCGGCACGTAGGCATCGTCCTCGAAGGCCCACAGCAGCTCGTCCAGCTCCTCGGCCTGGGCGGCATCGCGCGCCAGGATCAGCGTGGGCTGGTTGGAAGCGTAGGCCCGCTTGGCCAGTTCGCAGACCAGGTTCAGCGGCGCCTCGAGGAAACGCGGCTTGGCGATCAGGTAGAAGTCGGCGCGCATGGGGGCTGGGAGTGGGGAGTGGGGAATCGGCAATCGAAGGAGCGGTGCGCGGCAAGGTGGCCGCGCATCGGCGACGGATCGGGACTCGGGCGTCTCACCATTCCCGATTCCCGTTTCTCAATTCCCGGCCGTGCCAAAGGCGCGGTCCAGCAGCCACTGCGCAAGCAGGTTCACCGGGCGGCCGGTGGCCATGCCGCGCTTGCCCTCGTCGTTGGCCACGCCGGCGATGTCCAGGTGCGCCCAGCGCTGGCCCTCGGTGAAGCGCGCCAGGAAGCAGCCGGCGGTGATCGCGCCGCCCCAGCGGCCGCCGATGTTGTAGACGTCGGCGAAGGTGGACTCGAGCTGGGACTGGTACTCGTCCCACAGCGGCAGGCGCCAGGCGCGGTCGTAGACGTGCTCGCCGGCGCTGAGCAGTTCCTCGCTCAGGTCGTCGTGCTTGCTCATCAGGCCGGCGGCATGGCGCCCCAGCGCGACCATGCAGGCGCCGGTGAGCGTGGCCACGTCGACCAGGGCCTCGGGCTTGAAGCGCTCGGCGTAGGTCAGCGCGTCGCACAGGATCAGGCGGCCTTCGGCGTCGGTGTTGCCGACCTCGATGGTGCGCCCGGACATGGAGGTGATGACGTCCGAGGGACGATAGGCGTTGCCGTCGATGGCGTTCTCCACCGCCGGCACCACCACCACCAGGTTCAGCGGCAGCTTCAGGCCGACCGCCGCCACGAACGTGCCCAGCACCGTGGCGCCGCCGCACATGTCGTACTTCATCTCCTCGATGCCGCCCTGGGTCTTCAGGTTGACGCCGCCGGTGTCGAAGGTGATGCCCTTGCCGACCAGCACGTAGGGCTTGGCCGACGCATCGTCCGCGCCGTTCCACTTGAGCACGATCAGGCGCGGGCGGTTGGCCGAGCCGCGGGCCACGGCCAGCAGCGAACCCATGCCCAGGGCCTCCATCGCCGCGTCGTCCAGGATCTCGGCCTGGGCGCCCTCATGCTGGGCGGCGAAGTCCTGCGCCTGCTGGGCCAGGTAGGCCGGGGTGCAGACGTTCGGCGGCAGGTTGCCCAGCTCGCGGGTGAACTTCACGCCGTTGGCGATGGCGATGCCCTGGGCCAGCGCGGCGGCGTCGCTGCCGAGGAAGGCGACCTGGGCCAGCGCCTGCGGGTCGGGCTTCTTCTTGCCCAGCGTGGCGGTGTAGCGGTAGGTGGCGTGCTCGGTGGCGGCCACGGCCTGGCGGATCGCCCAGGCGGCGTCGCGGCCGGGGACCTCCAGCTCGGTCAGGGTCACCAGGGCCGAGGCGGACGGGCCGTCCTTGAGCGCGCGGGCGGCCTCGGTCAGCGCCTTCAGGTAGGTCGGCACGTTGAACTTGGCCGGCTCGTCCAGGCCGACCAGCAGCACGCGCGGGGCCTTCACGCCGGGCAGGTCGTAGAGAGCGGTGATCTTGCCGCTGCGGCCCGGGGCGTCGCCGCGCTGGGCCAGCGCGGCCAGGCGGCCCTGGCTGGCGGCGTCGATGGCGGCCGCCGACGGGCTCAGGGTCTTGTCCGCATAGACGCCCACGACCACGCAATCCACTGCGGCGGTGGTGGGCGTGTCGTGGTTCAGGGTGAATTCCAGGGCCATTGCGCAATTTCCGTCGAGTCGGTTTCACCAGCAGTTACGTACAATCGCCGGCCGCCGCGATGCTGGATGCCCCGGCGCCGACTCGGTCCGCGCGTGCGCGCACCGGCATTCGAACCTGCAATTGTAAGGCAACCCCATCCGATGCCGAAGCTGGACCGCTACCTGTTCTCCGAGTTCACCCAGAGCTTCCTGGCCGCGCTGATGGTGCTGCTGATCGTGAGCATGGGCGGCCTGCTGGTCGACGTGCTGGGCGATGTGGCCAACGGCAAGCTGCCGGCCGGGCTGCTGCTGTCCCAGCTGGGGCTGGCCACGGTGCAGTTCCTGCCCCTGATCCTGTCCCTGGCGCTGATGCTGGGCCTGATGCTGGCCATCGCCCGCCTGTACCGCGACTCGGAAATGGCGGTGCTGACCTCGATCGGCGTGGGCCCGCGGCGCCTGCTGCGCCCGCTGCTGCTGCTGGTGGTGCCGATCGTGGCGATCGTGGCCACGGTCTCGCTGTGGGCCGGCCCGCTGTCGCTGCGCACCAGCCAGGCGATGATCGACAACGCCAACCGCTCGCTGATCCTGGCCGGGCTGGAGCCGGGCCAGTTCACCGTGCTCAGCAACGGCGGGGTGGTCTACGTCAACGGCATGTCCAGCGACGGCACGCGCCTGTCCAAGGTGTTCATGCAGCGCCAGCAGGGCGACCGGCTGGACGTGGTCACCGCCAAGACCGGGCACATGTACTTCGAGGGAGAGACCTCGCGCTTTTTGAAGCTGGAGGACGGCTACCGCGTGGAAGGCCCGGCCGGCGACGGCAAGGACTACCGCATGATGCGCTATGCCAGCAACGAGGTCGCCCTGCCCGACGGCAGCGACAAGAAGACCCAGGACGATCCCGAGCTGCTGCCGACCAGCCAGCTGCTCGGCGATGCCCGGCCGGAGGCCAACGCCCAGCTGCAGACCCGCATCACCCCGCCGCTGCTGTGCCTGGCCTTCGCCCTGCTGACCCTGCCGCTGGCGCGCAGCGCGCCGCGCCAGTCGCGCTACGGGCGGGTGATGCTGGGCTTCCTCGGCTACCTGGTGGCCTTCCTGATGATGATCAACGGCAGCCAGTGGCTGGCCAACGGCAAGCTGCCCGGCGCGCTGGGCCTGTGGTGGCTGAGCCTGCCGCTGCTGGCGCTGGGCGTCTGGGCCTATCTGCGTGACGGCCGGCTCTCCCGCCCGAAGGGAGCGCGCGCATGAGGTTCACCCCGCGCATCCACGACCTGTACGTGGGCAAGGTGGTGCTGGGCACCGTGCTGCTGGTCTGGGCGGTGCTGCTCGGCCTGGATGTGACCAACGGCATCTCCGGCCAGCTGCGCGACGTCGGGCGCGGCAACTTCACCTTCACCCACGCGATCGTGTTCACCCTGTACACGGTGCCGCGCCGGGCCTACACGCTGTTCCCGACCGCCGCGGTGATCGGCGCGCTGATGGGCCTGGGCCAACTGGCCGCCAGCTCCGAGCTGACCGCGCTGCGCGCGCTGGGCCTGTCGCGGCGCCGGCTGAGTCTGTCGGTGGCCGTGACCCTGGCGATCCTTACCGCCGGCATGGTGCTGTGCATGGAGACCGCCGGCGCCTGGGGCCAGACCCAGGCCGACAACCTCAAGGCGGCGGCCAAGTTCGGCAACGTGGCGCGCGGCATGTACGCCGGGCTGTGGGCGCGCGAGGGCGATACCTTCCTCAACGCCCAGTCCGGCGATCTGGTGGCCGGCGCCGACGGCAATTCGCAGCTGCAGCTGCAGGACGTGCGCCTGTATCAGCTCGACGCCGACGGCCGCCTGGCCTCGATCACCCACGCGGCCAACGCGGTGCACGTCACCGACAGCTGGCTGCTGAGGAACGTCACTCGCACCACGTTCGCGCCGCGCTCGGTGCAGCAGGAGAAGCTGCCGCAGGAGAACTGGCCCTCCAAGCTCGATCCGGCCGCGCTGGCGGCCACGCTGGGGCAGCCGCGCTACATGTCCGCCGCCGACCTGTCGCGCAGCATCGACTACCGCACCCGCAACAGCCTGGATGCGCGCGACTACGAAGAGGTCTACTGGGGGCGCTGGTTCTATCCGATCAACGTGCTGGCACTGTGCCTGGCGGCGATCCCGTTCGCGTTCGGCAGCCTGCGCAGCGGCGGCATGGGCAAGCGCCTGTTCCTGGGCATCATGTTCGCGCTGGCGTTCTGGCTGCTGCAGCTGCTGTTCGGCCGCATGGGCACGGCGCTGCGCCTGGATTATCGCCTGGCCTACACCGCCACGCCGGTGCTGATGCTGGTGATCTCGTACTGGCTGTTCAAGCGCAGAAGCAGCTAGACGGCAGGAGTGAGCGAAGGCGGCGCGCCGCGCCTTCCTCGCGCTTGCTCACTCCTCACTCCTCGCTTCACCGCTCACTCCTCGCCTCACCAGCCGCGTGCCGCTGGCGCGGTCATGCCAGGTCAGGCGCTCGCGGTCGATCCAGGCCCACCAGAAGCCCAGGCCGCCGCACAGCAGCGACAGGGTGCCCACGCCGTAGCGCAGCCACAGCGCGCCCCAGGACGGACGCGCGGTGGAGGCGCCGGCCACCGCGATCTTCCACGGGCGCATGCCCAGGGTCTGGCCGCCGCGGCGCCAGCTCAGCGTGGCGTACAGACCGGTCACCAGCCAGCAGCACAGCCACAGCAGCCACTGCAGGGCGCTGAACGGGGCGATGTTCTGCCGTGCGGCGTGGTGGCCCAGATAGGTGTAGCCGGCGGTGAAGGCCGCGGATACCGCGAACCACAGCGCCAGCGCCGGCCAGGCGTCGTAGAACAGCGCCAGCAGCCGCCGGCCGACGTAGGCGCGGCGGGGCGCAGGCAGGGCGAGCGGGGCGGCGTCGGGTTCGGCGGACATGGCCGTCAGCATAGAGCGCGCCCGGGCCGGCGCGCACCGCCGTGTCCCTTGGCGGCGGGTCCGCCGCCTCGATGGCAGGCGCTACCCTTGCCGGCATGAGTACCCCCGCCGAACGCCGCCAGCGCGTGGCCGAGCTGCCGCCCTGCGGCGATGCCGACCAGCGCCATATCGACCGTTTCCTCGACGCCATCTGGGCCGAAGGCGGCCTGGCCCGCGCCACCCTGGACAGCTACCGGCGCGATCTGCAGGGCTTCGCCCGCTGGGGGAGCTGGCGCGCTGGCGAGCCACCGGCTCGCGCGCCAGCGAGCGCCCCGCCGGGGATGGCCGCCACGGACAACGTGCTGGCGAGTGCCGATCGTGCCCTGATCTTCGACTATCTGGCCTGGCGCACGCGCCAGGGCTATTCGCCGCGCAGCAACGCGCGCCTGCTCTCGTGCCTGCGGGCCTTCTACGGCCAGCTGGTGCGCCGCGGCGAACGCGCGGACGACCCGACCGCGCTGCTCGATCCGCCCAAGCTGCCGCGCGCGCTGCCCAAGGCGCTGTCGGAGAGCCAGATCGACGCGCTGCTGGCCGCGCCCGACGTGGACACCCCGCTGGGCCTGCGCGATCGCGCGATGCTGGAGCTAATGTACGCCTGCGGCCTGCGCGTGAGCGAGCTGGTCGGCCTGGCCGACGCCGGCGTCAACCTGCGCCAGGGCGCGCTGCGCGTGCTGGGCAAGGGCAGCAAGGAGCGGATGGTGCCGCTGGGCGAGGAATCCCAGCACTGGCTGCAGCGCTATCTCGACGGCGCGCGCGCGCAGCTGGCGGGCAAGCGCGGCGCGGCGCGGGGCGACGGCCGCACGCCGTTGTTCATCGACGCGGCCGGCCAGCCGCTGAGCCGGCAGGCGTTCTGGGGGCTGGTGAAGCGCTACGCGGTCCTGGCCGGGATCGACGCCGCCAAGGTCAGCCCGCACGGCCTGCGCCACAGCTTCGCCACCCACCTGCTCAACCGCGGCGCCGACCTGCGCTCGCTGCAGCTGATGCTGGGCCACAGCTCGCTGTCCACCACCCAGATCTACACCCTGGTCGCCCGCCAGCATCTGCAGCAGCTGCACGCGAAGCATCATCCGAGGGGGTGAGCGCCAAGCTAGGGCTCGCTCGGCCGGGGGGCGTCATCGCGCGCCCCAACTGCGCCATTCAGGGTCGCATGGCGCAGCCGGCGCCATCGGCGCGCTGCTGTGGGAGCAACTGTCTCCTCAACGCTAGCGGCCGCCCGTTTGTAGAGCGGAGCTCGCTCCGCTGGGGCCTTCCCCACGAACCGAACGAAGAGCAGCGGAGCAAGCTCCGCTCTACAGGTGGGAGCCGCCCTTGTGGCCTCTTCAGCCAATGGCGGCGATGAGGCCTTCCCGGGAAAGCCTCTCGCCGGCATGCCGGCTCCCACCGAGCACAGCGGGGCATGCCGCTCCTGGGGCGGAGCGTCGCTGGCCAAGCCCTTCAGCCGGCCTGTGCGAGAATCCGGTCCGATGCCCCGCCTGGCGGGGCCCCGCGCCGAGCGCCGCCCGCGGCCGCCGGCCCCGAACCAGGAAGTCCCACGATGCGCCGTCTTGTCCCCCTCGTCCTGCTGACCGGCCTGAGCCTGACCGCCTGCGCCAAGTCGCCGCAGTCCGCCGCCGATACCGCCAAGCCCGCCACCGCCACCGCTGCGGCCGCGCCGGCCGGCAACGACCAGGTCGAAGCCCGGGTCCGCGCCGCGCTCAAGCAGCTCAATCCCCAGGTCGACGTGGACTACATCGGCAAGGCCCCGCTGCCGGGCTTCCGCGAGGTGATCGCCGCCGGCCAGCTGGTCTACATCAGCGACGACGGCAAGTACCTGGTCCAGGGCAACGTGATCGACGTGGCCCAGCGCAAGGACCTGATGCAGGGCAGCGACGCGCTGGCCCAGTACCGCCAGAACCTGCTCAAGTCGGTCAAGCAGGCCGACCGCATCGTGTTCGCGCCGGCCAATCCCAAGTACACCGTCAGTGTGTTCACCGACATCGAGTGCGGCTACTGCCGCAAGCTGCACAGCCAGATCGCCGACTACAACAAGCAGGGCATCGCGGTGGAATACCTGGCCTGGCCGCGCATGGGCCTGGGCAGCCAGGACCACAAGGACATGATCTCGGTCTGGTGCGCGGCCGATCGCCGCAAGGCCCTGACCGAGGCCAAGGCCAGCGGCCAGGTCACCGCGCGCGACTGCAACAACCCGGTGAACATGGAATACAACGTCGGCCAGCGCCTGGGGGTCAACGGCACCCCGGCCGTGTTCGCCCCGGACGGCAACCAGATCGGCGGCTACCTGCCGCCGGCCGAGATGCGTGCGGCGCTGGACAAGCTGGCGGCCGCCGACGCCGCCAAGGCCAAGAGCGCCGGCATGCCGTAAAGGCGTGGGAGCAACGGCCTGCTCGAATCCAGCAGCCGCCTGCCTGTAGAGCGGAGCTTGTGGCGATCCCCTCTTGGGGACTCCGCTGCTTTTCGGCCGGATCATCGGAAAGCCCCAGCGGAGCAAGCTCCGCTCTACAGGTGGGGGCGCCACGGCGGCGATGAGGCTCTTCCGGGAAAGCTTCGCGCCGCCATGGCGGCGCCCGCCGCCGGTACAATGGGCGGCCCCGCTCCACGGCTCCCACGGTTCCCGGACATGATCGTCCTCGAAGGCCAGCCGGCCTTGTCGCAGTTCCGCCGCGCGCGGCTCGAATCCCGCCTGCAGTCCGTCGCCCCCCAGGTCCGCCTCCTGGGCACCTGGCAGGTCTACTTCATCGATCCGCAGCCGGGCACCGCGCCGGACCTGGAGGCGCTGCGCCGCATCCTGCAGGCCGGCGACACGCCGGCCGCGCGCGAGGACGGGGCCACCAGCCGTCTGGTCGTGCCGCGCCTGGGCACGCGCTCGCCCTGGTCGAGCAAGGCCACCGAACTGCTGCGCGGCGCCGGCATCGCCGTGCACCGGGTCGAGCGCGGCACGCGCGTGGACCTGGCCGGCTGGCCGGACGATGCGGCCGCCCGCACGGCGCTGGACAAGCTGCTGCACGATCCGATGACCCAGTCGCTGCTGGCCGGCGTCGAGCAGGCCGGTGCGCTGTTCGAGGCGCCGCCGCGCGGCGAGCTGGCGCGTGTGCCGCTGGATGCGCTGGAAGCGGCCAACGCGCGCCTCGGCCTGGCCCTGGCGCAGGACGAGATCGACTACCTGCGCGCGCGCTACGCGGCGCTGGGGCGCGACCCGTCCGACGTCGAACTGATGATGTTCGCGCAGGCCAATTCCGAGCACTGCCGGCACAAGATCTTCAACGCCAGCTGGACCATCGACGGCCGCGCCCAGGAGCGCTCGCTGTTCAAGATGATCAAGCACACCCACCAGCAGACCCCGCAGTACACGCTGTCGGCCTACAGCGACAACGCCGCGGTGGTCGAGGGCCTGCCGGCGGCGCGCTACCGGCCCGATCCGGCCAGCGGTCAGTACCGCAGCGAGGCGGTGCTGCCCAGCGCCTTCCAGATCAAGGTCGAGACCCACAACCACCCGACCGCGATCGCGCCGTTCCCCGGCGCCTCGACCGGCGCCGGCGGCGAGATCCGCGACGAGGGCGCCACCGGGCGCGGCGGCAAGCCCAAGGCCGGCCTGACCGGCTTCAGCGTCTCGCACCTGCGCATCCCCACGCTGCCGCAGCCGTGGGAGGCCCCGCGCGCGCTCAACCCGCGCATGGCGCCGGCGCTGGAGATCATGCTCGACGGCCCGCTGGGCGGGGCGGCGTTCAACAACGAATTCGGTCGGCCCAACCTGCTGGGCTACTTCCGCAGTTTCGAGCTGCCCGAAGGCGCCGGCCTGACCCGCGCCTACGACAAGCCGATCATGCTGGCCGGCGGCCTGGGCGCGATCGACCGCTGCCAGGTCGAGAAGAAGACCCTGCAGCCGGGCGATGCGGTGATCGTGCTGGGCGGCCCGGCGATGCTGATCGGGCTGGGCGGCGGCGCGGCCAGTTCGGTCGCCTCCGGCGACAGCGCCGAGGACCTCGACTTCGCCAGCGTGCAGCGCGACAACCCGGAGATGGAGCGCCGCTGCCAGGAGGTCATCGACCGCTGCGTGGCGCTGGGCGCGGACAATCCGATCCGCTGGTTCCACGACGTCGGCGCCGGCGGCCTGTCCAACGCCATCCCCGAACTGCTGCACGACTCGGGCGTGGGCGGCATCATCGACCTGGACAAGGTGCCCAGCGACGATCCCTCGCTCTCGCCGCTGGAGCTGTGGTGCAACGAATCGCAGGAGCGCTACGTGCTGGGCGTGCCGCAGGCGCGCCTGGCCGAGTTCGCCGCGATCTGCGAGCGTGAGCGTTGTCCGTTTGCCGCGGTTGGTGTGGCGACCGCCGAGGAGCGGCTCGTTGTGGGATATGGCGTTCTCGGCGGCGGGATTCGGGATTCGGGATTCGGGATCGGCCAGACCGTCGCTTCCGCCCAATCCCCAATCCCCAATCCCCAATCCCCGCACCCGATCGACTTGCCGATGGACGTGCTCTTCGGCAAGGCACCGAAGATGCATCGCGAGACGGCGCATCCGGCGCCGGCGCGCTGGCCCGAGCTGAAGACCGAGGGGCTGGAGCTGCGCGAGGCGGGGCTGCGCGTGCTGGCGCATCCGTCGGTGGCGTCCAAGAGCTTCCTGGTCACCATCGGCGACCGCAGCGTCGGCGGGCTCACCGCGCGCGATCAGATGATCGGCCCCTGGCAGTTGCCGCTGGCCGACTGCGCGATCACGCTGGCCGGGTTCGACACCTTCGCCGGTGAGGCGATGTCCATTGGCGAACGCGCCCCTCTGGCGCTGCTGAATGCCGCCGCCTCGGCGCGCATGGCCGTGGGCGAGGCGATCACCAACCTCTGCGCCGCGCCGGTGCCGGCGCTGGAACACGTCAAGCTGTCGGCCAACTGGATGGCCGCGGCCAACCACGCCGGCGAGGACGCGCTGCTGTTCGACGCCGTGCGCGCGGTCGGCATGGAGCTGTGTCCGCAGCTGGGCCTGAGCATCCCGGTGGGCAAGGACTCGCTGTCGATGCAGGCGGTGTGGACGGCTGGGAATGGGGAATCGGGAGTCGGGAATCGGGAAGCGGCGGTCGCCGCGGTTGCCGACGCTTCTGCTTCGCCCACTCCCCATTCCCCATTCCCCATTCCCGGCGAAACGCTGAAAAGCGTTTCGCCCGTCTCCCTGGTCATCTCCGCCTTCGCGCCGGTCGACGATGCGCGCACGCAGCTCACCCCGCTGCTGTCGCGCGAGCCGGACACCGAGCTGTGGCTGATCGGGCTGGGCGGCGGCAAGCAGCGCCTGGGCGGTTCGGTGCTGGCGCAGGTGTTCGCCGGCGACGAGGCGCTGCCGGCCTTCGGCGGCGACGTGCCGGACCTGGACAACCCCGAGCTGCTGCGCAATTTCTTCGAGATGGTGCGCGAGGCGCGCGCGGCCGGGCTGCTGCTGGCCTATCACGACCGCAGCGACGGCGGTGCCTTCGCCGCGCTGTGCGAGATGGCCTTCGCCGCGCGTCTGGGCGTGGACATCGCGCTGGATGCCTGGGGCGAGGACGCCTTTCGCGCGCTGTTCAACGAGGAACTCGGCGCCATCGTGCAGATCGCCGCCGAAGACCGCGCCGCCTTCGCCGACCTGGTCGAGCGCCATGCGCTGACCGAATGCGCGCAGCGCATCGCCAAGCCCACCACCGCGCCGAGCGTGCGCGTCACCCAGGCCGGCCAGCCGCTGGCAGAGTGGCGCTGGGAGGAGCTGTTCGACGCGTGGTGGTCGGTGACCCACGCCATGCAGCGCCTGCGCGACAACCCCGAGAGCGCCGACGAGGAGCGCCACACCGCGCGCACCTTCGCCGAGCCGGGCCTGAAGCCCAAGCTGGTGTTCGATCCGGCCGAGGACGTGGCCGCGCCGTTCATCGCCACCGGGGCGCGGCCGAAGGTCGCGATCCTGCGCGAGCAGGGCGTCAACGGCCAGATCGAGATGGCCAACGCCTTCGAACGTGCCGGCTTCGACGCCTTCGACGTGCACATGAGCGATCTGATCGAGGGCCGCGTGACGCTGGAGCGCTTCACTGGCCTGGCCGCGTGCGGCGGCTTCAGCTATGGCGACGTGCTCGGCGCGGGCCGCGGCTGGGCGACCTCGATCCTGGAGCGGCCGGCACTGCGCGCGCAGTTCGCCGCATTCTTCGCGCGCGAGGCGACCTTCTCGCTGGGCGTGTGCAACGGCTGCCAGATGCTGAGCCAGCTCAAGGACATCATTCCCGGCGCCGAGCACTGGCCGCGCTTCCTGCGCAACCGCAGCGAGCAGTTCGAGGCGCGCACCGCACTGCTGGAGGTGGTGGAATCGCCGTCGGTGTTCTTCCGCGGCATGGCCGGCTCGCGCATTCCGGTGGCCGTGGCCCATGGCGAGGGCCGCGCCGAGTTCGATTCGGCGGTGGACCTGGCCGCCGCGCGCGTGTCGCTGCGCTATGTCGATGGCGATGGCCAGGTGGCCACGCGCTACCCGACCAATCCCAACGGTTCGCCTGAAGGCATCACGGGCCTCACCACCAGCGACGGCCGCGCCACCATCCTGATGCCGCATCCGGAACGCACGCCGCGCACGGTCAATCTGAGCTGGTCGCCGGCCGGCTGGGCGGACGATTCGCCGTGGCTGCGCATGTTCCGCAATGCGCGGGTGTGGTGCGGCTAGCGCCAGGTTTTCGACCCGCGCGACATTGCGCCGCACATATCGACGCCCATCGCTTGCGATGGGCGTCGTGCGTTATGTGACCTCTGTTCCTTTACGCGATATTCGTTGTCGCAATTTGCGCAGGCCATCTCGGCATGAAGTCGTTGAAATGGCTTGTTTTGCCGCGTCTTCGCATGGCGTTGCAATGCATGAACGGCACTTGACGTCAAGAAATTGACTCGCGGACTATCGATCCAGACGCATGACGCAAGTCCATGCGTTCGGTCCGCCATTAAATCCCCCGCAAGGTGGACCGTCGCCGTTCAACGAGAGAGAGACATCCGACTGCTGTGACCGTGTGCGCGAAGCGATTCGCGCGCCGACGGGGGTCTCTTGCCCGCAACAACACAACGCCAAGGAAAGGAACGCATGAATCGCATCTTCTGCAAGCTGTGGGATGCCCGACGCGGGCAGGTCGTGGTGGCCTCGGAACTGGCCTCGCGCCACGGCAAGGGCAAGGGGGCGCGCATGGTGCGGGCCGCGCTCGCCGCGGTGGTGGTGTTCGCCGCGCACAGCGCGCTGGCGCAATCGGTGGGCGGTGGTGTTGCCTCCGGCAAGGCCAGCACCGCGATCTCGCCGCAGACGGCCGACTGCGCCGATGCGGTCACGCGCACGGCGCGGGCCGGCGGCGGAAACGGCATCGCGATCGGCTGCGGCGCCGATGCCTCGGGCGATGCGTCCACGGCGGTGGGCTTCCAGAGCGAGGCCAGCGGCGCGCAGTCCACCGCCAGCGGCGCGGCCGCGCTGGCCAGCGGCGATGGGGGCGTGGCGCACGGTGCGCTGAGCGAGGCGTCCGGCGTGGAATCCACGGCCAGCGGCTACTACAGCGCCGCCACCGCCGACGGCGCCACGGCGCATGGCGCGGAGAGTGTGGCCAGCGGCATCGAATCGACCGCTGGCGGTTTTTTGTCCACCGCCAGCGGCGCCGGGGCGACCGCGCACGGCGCCGAATCCGTGGCCAGCGGCGACTACGCCACCAGCCTGGGATTGGCCGCGCAGGCCACCGGCACCAGCGCTACGGCGCTGGGTGAGTTCTCCATCGCCGGCGGCGAGGAAAGCACCGCGGTCGGCGGCTCGGCGCTGGGCGGCACCTACCAGACCCAGGCGCTGGGCGAGGGCGGCGCGGCCTTCGGCAACGGCGCCTGGGCCAATGGCGATTACGGCACCGCGCTGGGCTATCTGAGCTCGGCCGATGCGCAAGGCGCCAGTGCGCTGGGCGCGGGCGCGTGGGCGCAGGCCGGCGACAGCACCGCGCTGGGCTTCGGCGCGCACGGCGCCGCGGCCAACAGCGTGGCGCTGGGCGCGCGCTCGGTGGCGCAGCGCGAGAACAGCGTGTCGGTCGGCGATGCCGGCGCCGAGCGCCAGATCGTCAACGTGGCCGCCGGCACCGAAGCCACCGATGCGGTCAACAAGGCGCAGCTGGATGAAGTCGCCGCGACCGCCAATACCACCAGCACGTATTTCCAGGCCAGCGGCAGCGCCGACAGCGATGCCGGTGCCTACGTCGAAGGCGACAACGCCGTGGCCGCGGGCGAGGCCGCCAATGCCATCGGCAACGGCGCCTCGGCGCTCGGCGGCGGCGCCACGGCGGCCGGCGTCAATGCCACCGCCAGCGGCTTCAATGCCACCGCCAGCGCCGACTCGGCGACCGCGGTGGGCGGCACGCTGACCTATGCCGATCCGGACACCGGCGAGGTGCTGCTGGACCAGACCACCAGCGCCAGCGCGGTGGGCGCCAGCGCGCTGGGCGCCGGTGCGCAGGCCAGCGGCGCGTTCAGCACCGCCACCGGCGCCGCTGCCACGGCGGCGGGCCTGCAGGCCACGGCGAGCGGCTTCAGCAGCAGCGCGGCCGGGCTGGCCGCCACGGCCAACGGCGGCTTCGCCAGCGCGGCCGGGGACTTCGGCTCGGCCTTCGGTTATGGCAGCGAGGCGGTGGGCGTCAACGCGACCGCGCTGGGTGCGGGCGCCGCCGCGCAGGGCGGCAGTTCCACCGCGGTGGGCGAGAGCAGCCAGGCGCTGGGCGAGGAGGCGACCGCGGTCGGCGGCAGCACCTTCTTCGGCCTGATCGGCACGCGCGCCAGCGGCACCGGCAGCGCCGCGTTCGGCAACGGCGCCTGGGCCACCGGCGAATACAGCACGGCGCTGGGGCATAACAGCTATGCCGATGGCACCAGCAGCGCGGCGATCGGTGTCAACGCCTTCGCCGAGGCGGAGAACAGCGTCGCGCTGGGCGCCGATTCGGTGGCCTCGCGCGCCAACACGGTGTCGGTGGGCGATGCCGGCGCCGAGCGTCAGCTCACCAACGTCGCCGCCGGGACCGAGGACACCGACGCGGTCAACAAGGCGCAGCTGGACGAGGTGGCCACGACCGCCAACACCACGCGCAAGTACTTCCAGGCCAGCGGCAGCGCCGACAGCGACGCCGGCGCCTATGTGGAGGGCGATGACGCGATCGCCGCGGGCGAGGCCGCCAACGCGCTGGGCACCGGCGCATCGGCCTACGGCGCGGGCGCCGGCGCGGCGGGCAACCAGGCCACGGCCATCGGCCACAACAGCGCGGCGGTGGGCGAGGGCAGTGTCGCGGTCGGCGGCATGGGCCAGGCCTTCGATCAGTACAACAGCCCCATCGAGGATGCGGACGGCAAGCCGGTGCTGGTCGGCGCCAACGCCACCCAGGACGCCACCGCGGTCGGCGCCGGCGCGCAGGCCACCGGCACGGTGTCCTCGGCGTTCGGCTACGGCGCGCAGGCGCTGGGCGAACACAGCACGGCCGGCGGCTACAAGGCGCGCGCGGTCGGCGGCTATGCGGTGGCTTTCGGCGACAGCGCCTGGGCCAGCCAGGATTACGCCACCGCGGTCGGCGCCTATGCCTGGGCCACGGCCGAAGGCGCCTCGGCCTTCGGTCAGGGCGCGTGGGCGACCGGGCTCAACACCTCGGCCTTCGGCACCGGTGCCTGGGCCAGCGGCAGCGGCGCGACCTCGATCGGTTTCAACAGCTGGGCCCCGGGCGCCAGCGCCACCGCGATCGGTCGCGGCGCGTTCGGCTATGGCGACTACAGCATCGGCCTGGGCTACCAGGCGCTGGGCAACACGATCAACAGCATCGCCATCGGCACCAATGCGCTGGCCGACAACGAGAGCGCCATCGCGCTCGGCGCTGGCAGCGAGGCCACCGGCAACAACGCCGTGGCGCTGGGCGCCGGCGCGGTGGCCGCGCGCGACAACAGCGTCTCGGTGGGCGATGCCGGCGCAGAGCGCCAGATCACCAACGTCGCCGCGGGCACCGAGGACACCGATGCGGTGAACAAGGCGCAGCTGGACCAGGTCGCCGCCACCGCGCAGACCACCAGCAAGTACTTCCAGGCCAGCGGCAGTGCCGACAGCGATGCCGGTGCGTATGTGGAAGGCGACAACGCTGTGGCTGCGGGCGAGGCGAGCAATGCGATCGGCAGCGGTGCCTCGGCGTTCGGCTCGGGTGCCAACGCCAGCGCGCAGAACGCCACGGCAGTGGGCTTCAACGCCGTGGCCGCGGGGCAGAACGCGGCGGCCTTCGGGAACAACGCGCAGGCCACCGGACCTGCGAGCGTGGCTGTGGGCGGCGTGGCGGTGGACGAGAACGGCGATCCGCTGATCACCGTCGAGGGCGCGCCGGTCAGCACCGGCGCGACCAGCGCCAGCGTGGGCGGCACCGCGTTGGGCGCCAGCGCAGATGCCTCCGGCTTCGCCGCCACCGCCACCGGCGTGGGCGCGTATGCGGCCGGCGCGCAGGCCACGGCGGTGGGCGCGGTGGCCAATGCGATCGGCGACTACACCACCGTGGTGGGCACCTCGAGTGCGGCGGTGGGCACCAGTTCGACCGCGGTCGGCGGCGTGGTCGATCTGGTTCCGGGGCTGGGCGCGTTCGTTTCGACCCAGGCCAGCGGTGAATCGTCCAGCGCCTTCGGCGCCGGCGCGATCGCCGCGGGCGACTACAGCCTGGCCAGCGGCGTGCTCAGCGCGGCCGACGGGCTGGAGAGCACCGCGGTGGGTTACTTCGCCTACGCGCCTTCCGCCCTGTCCACCGCGCTGGGCGCCGAGACCTGGGCCAGCGGCGAGGCGAGCACCGCGATCGGTTACTACGCCACCGCATTCGGCGACAACAGCGTGGCACTGGGCGCCAATTCCAAGGCCACGCGCAACAACACGGTCTCGGTCGGCGATGCGGGCGCCGAGCGCCAGATCACCAACGTCGCCGCCGGCACGCAGGACACCGACGCGGTGAACAAGTCGCAGCTCGATGCGGTGGCGGCCTCGGCCGAAGGCACCAGCGCGGGCTTCCAGTTCTCCGGCAAGGGCCTGGCCAGTGCCGGCGGCAGCGATGCCACCGCGGCCGGTTCGGGGGCGAACGCCGCTGGCAATCGCAGCGTGGCGCTGGGCGCGGGCAGCGCGGCCAGCGGTGCCGGTGCCATCGCGGTGGGCGCGGCGAGCAAGGCCAGTGCGGTCAACGCCACCTCGGTCGGCCTGCAGTCCAGCGCGCTGGGCGCCAACGGCGTGACCGTGGGCTACAACGCCTTCGTGCGCCAGAGCGCGAGCAACGGCGTGGCGCTGGGTGCCAATGCGGGCGCGACCGGCGCCAACTCTGTGGCGCTGGGCGCGGGCTCGCGCACCTACGAGGCCGACACCGTCTCGCTGGGCAGCGGCAACGGCCGCGGCGGCCCGGCCACGCGCCGCATCGTCAACCTCAGCCAGGGCCTGCTGGCCGAGGGCAGCACCGAGGCGGTCACCGGCGGTCAGCTCTACCAGTCGCTGCAGGCCTATGCGCGCTACCTCGGCGGCGGCGCCTCGGTCGGCCCGCTCGGTGGGCTGACCACGCCGACCTTCATCGTCCAGGGCGATGGCTACAGCAGCGTGGGCGATGCGCTGGCCGCGCTGGATTCGAAGGTGACCGAGCTCGACGCGCGCGGCGGCACCGCCAGCGCCAGCAAGGTCGCCACCTCCGCGCGCAGGACGCTCAGCGCCGCCGCCCCGGCCAGCGTCGAGCCGGCAGCGGAAGAAGCGTCCACCGAGACGCTGCGCACCGCCGCGAGCGAGCGCTCCACGCCCGTTACCTCCACCGCCACTGCCGCCGCCACGACCGCCGCAGCGGTCACGCCGGCCTCCACCACGCTCGGCGACGCGGCCCAGGCCAATGCCGACAGCGGCACCGCGATCGGCGGCGCCGCCTATGCCGCCGGCCCCGGCGACACGGCCATCGGCAGCAACGCGCGGGTCAACGCCGACGGCAGCACCGCGGTCGGCGCCAATGCCACCATCGCCGCCGAGGCGACCAACGCGGTCGCGGTGGGCGAAGGCACCTCGGTCACCGCGGCCAGCGGCACGGCCGTGGGGCAGGGCAGCAGCGTGAGTGCGCAGAACGCCGTCGCCCTGGGCCAGGGTTCGACCAACGACCGCGCCAACACCGTCTCGGTGGGCAGTGCCGGCAACCAGCGCCAGGTCACCAACGTGGCCGCCGGCACGCAAGCCAACGATGCGGCCAACGTCGGCCAGGTGCAGGCCGGCGACGCGCAGTCGGTGGCCACCGCCAAGGCCTATACCGACAACACCGCCACGCAGACGCTGAGCAGCGCCAACAGCTACACCGACGCCAGGTTCAACGCCTGGAACCAGGACCTGGACGGCTACAAGCAGGGCGTGGACCGCCGCTTCGCCGAGCAGGACCGCCGCATCGACCGCCAGGGCGCGATGAACGCGGCGATGCTCAACATGGCCACCAGCGCCGCCGGCATCCACACCGAGAACCGTGTCGGCGTCGGCGTGGGCTTCCAGGGCGGCGAGAACGCGCTGTCGGTGGGCTACCAGCGCGCGCTCAGCGAGCGGGCCACGATCACCGTCGGCGGCGCCTTCAGCGGCGACGAACGCTCGGTGGGCGTGGGCGCCGGCTTCGGCTGGTGAGGCAACACCACGGGCCGTCGCCCTCGCGGCGGCCCGTGCAGGGATGGAACGCCGCCCGGCCCAGCCCGACGCGGCGCACATGCGTCATCGAACCCGGCCCGCCAGGCGCCGGGCTGACACTTTCACTTGCGCAAAGGGACGACCAGCAATGACCAGCACACCTCGCGGCATCCTCCTTCCGGCCCTCGTGCTCGCGCTCGCCGCCAGCACGGCCAGCCACGCGGCCACGCCGACGCAGACCACGCGCCTGCCCACGGCGGGCGCGGAGAGCGAGCAGAAGATCGGCCGCTTCATCATCACCTACCGCGACGGCAGCACGGCTGCCGCGTCCAGCGCGACCGGCGCCGCCGCGCGCGCTACTACGGCGCTGTCGCGCGCCGGCCTGAGCGCGCCCGGCCGCATCGCCACCGCCAGCCATCTGCGCCGGCTCGCCACCGGTGCCGAACTGGTCAAGACCTCGCGCAAACTCGACCGCGTCGAGGCCGAGGCCTTCATGCGCCAGCTCGCCGCCGACCCGGCCGTGCTGCGCGTGCAGCCCGACCTGCTGCGCCGCCCGGTGCGCGACATCCGCGCCCCGGCCGCGGCCGCGCCGGCCACCTTCACTCCCAGCGACACCTACTACGCCAAGTACCAGTGGCATCTGAAGGCGCCCGACGGCACCGCCACCCAGGGCGGCAACGCCAACAACGGCGGCGCCAACGTCAACAACGCCTGGGACCTGGCCGACGGCAACGGCATCGTCATCGCCGTGCTCGATACCGGCATCACCCGCCACGTCGACCTGAACACCGAGCTGGCCGGCGACGGCTACGACTTCATCACCGACAAGCTGATCTCCGGCCGCGACGCCGACGGTCGCGCGCCCGGCGGCTGGGACACCGGCGACTGGACCACCGAGGAGCCGTGGCTGAGCGCGTGCACCAACGCCGACAACCCGCCCGAGGACAGCACCTGGCACGGCACCCACGTGGCCGGCACCGCCGGCGCCGAGCTGACCAACAACGCCGCCGGCATGGCCGGTGTGGCCTACAACGCGAAGATCCTGCCGGTGCGCGTGCTGGGCCACTGCGGCGGTTACGACAGCGACATCGCCGACGCGATCATCTGGGCCGCCGGCGGCAGCGTGGACGGCGTGCCGGCCAACACCCATCCGGCCCAGGTCATCAACCTCAGCCTGGGCGGCAGCGGCGTGTGCACGGCCAGCGACGTCACCGGCCAGGCCGTGGCCCAGGCCAACGCGCTGGGCGCTACCGTGGTGGTCTCGGCCGGCAACAGCAATGCCGATGCGGCGGGCTATTCGCCGGCCAGCTGCCCAGGCGTGATCACCGTGGCCTCCACCGGCATCACCAGCCGCCGCGCCTACTACTCCAACTACGGCACCAGCGTGGAGATTGCCGCGCCCGGCGGCGGCGTGTATCCCAACGACGGCACCTCCGGCACGCCGACCAACGACGGCTTCGTCTGGCAGGCGCTGAACTCGGGCACCACCACGCCGGTGGACAACGACAGCGACTACGGCGGCTACGCCGGCACCTCGCAGGCCGCCCCGCACGTCAGCGGCGTGGTGGCGCTGGTGCAGGGCGCGCGTCTGGACGCCGGCCTGCCGCTGCTCACGCCCACGGAGGTGGTCGACCTGCTGCAGCGCACCGCCCATGCGCCGGCGGTGGCCCCGGTCGCCAACCGGCCCATCGGCGCGGGCATCGTCGATGCCGCCGCCGCGGTGAAGGAAGCCATCGCCACGCCGTGCGATCCGCAGACCGAGACCTGCGGCCCGCAGGCCACGCCGCTGACCAACAAGGTCGGCGTCACCGTCTCGGGCACCGCCGGCAGCGAGACGCTGTACAGCTTCGAGGCCGTGGCCGGCAAGACGCTGTCGTTCATCACCTTGGGGGGAACCGGCAACCTGTCGCTGTACGCCAGTTTCGACAAGGCGCCGACCAGCAGCGACTTCGACGCCAAGTCCACCCGCGCCGGCAACAACGAGACCGTGCGCTTCACCGCGCCCAAGGCCGGCACGTACTACCTCAAGGTGGTGGGCACCGGCGCCTATGCGGGCGCCACGCTGTCGGCGCGGCAGTAACGCCGGGCATCGCGCCGGGGCCCGGCCCCGGCGCGGCGTCGCCTGCGCAGGCGCGGTGCGCCGCGCCCCTGCCGCCGCGTCGCGGGCCGCTGTTAGAGTTGCGCCCCTACGCTGCGCAAGGGTCGTACGTGAACGCTGTCCCCGTCACCGCTCTGGAACCCCGCCTGTCCCCCTCGGCCGACGAACGCGTGGTCGCGGCCCTGCTGTCCAAGGGCAAGCTGAAGGAGGCCGACCTGGGTCGCGCGCGGCGCCTGCAGGAGGAGACCGGCGGCCACGTGCTGGCCCTGCTGCTGCGCCTGGGCCTGGTGTCCGAGCGCGACCATGCCGAGACCAGCGCCGAGGTGCTGGGCCTGACCCTGCTGTCGGCCAAGCAGCTGCCGGACGTCCCGCCCGAACTGCCCGAGGACGTGGCGCTGTCGCTGCGCTTCCTCAAACAGTTCCACGTCTGCCCGCTGGGCGAGGCCGACGGCGCGCTGTCGCTGTGGGTCGCCGACCCGTGCGACCCCTATGCCGTGGATGCGGTGCAGATGGCCATCGGCGGGCCGGTGCGTGCGGTGGTCGGGCTGCGTTCGGAGATCGACGACACCATCGAGCGCTGGCACGGCCAGGGCCGCAGCGCGATGGGCGCCATCGTCGAGACCGCCGACGGCGAGGCCAGCGGCGAGCTGGATGATGTCGAACACCTGCGCGATCTGGCCTCCGAGGCGCCGGTGATCCGCCTGGTCAACCTGGTGATCCAGCGCGCGGTCGAACTGCGCGCCTCGGACATCCACATCGAGCCGTTCGAGAACCGCCTGAAGGTGCGCTACCGCGTCGATGGCGTGCTGGAGGAGGGCGAGAGCCCGCCGGCCAACCTCACCGCCGCGGTGATCAGCCGCATCAAGATCATGGCCCGGCTCAACATCGCCGAGCGGCGCCTGCCGCAGGACGGGCGCATCCAGCTGCGCGTGCAGGGCAAGGAGCTGGACCTGCGCGTGTCCACCGTGCCGACCGCGCACGGCGAGAGCGTGGTGATGCGCCTGCTGGACCGCGAGACGGTGGTGTTCGACTTCCAGCGGCTGGGCTTCACCGAGGACTTCCTGCCGCAGTTCCTGCGCGTGCTGCAGCAGCCGCACGGCATCCTGCTGGTGACCGGCCCGACCGGTTCGGGCAAGACCACCACGCTGTACACCGCGCTGAGCCAGCTCAACACCGAAGACGTCAAGATCATCACGGTCGAGGATCCGGTCGAGTACCAGATCGAAGGCATCAACCAGATCCAGGCCAAGCCGCAGATCGGCCTGGACTTCGCCAGCGCGCTGCGCAGCATTGTGCGCCAGGACCCGGACATCATCATGATCGGCGAAATGCGCGACCTGGAAACCGCGCGCATCGCCATCCAGTCCGCGCTCACCGGCCACCTGGTGCTGTCCACGCTGCATACCAACAACGCCGCCGGCGGCATCACCCGCATGCTCGACATGGGCGTGAAGGACTACCTGCTGACCTCCACGGTCAACGGCATCCTGGCCCAGCGCCTGGTGCGCCGGCTGGAGCCGCAGCATGCCGAAGCGTATCCGGCCACGCCCGAGGAGATCGCCCGCTTCAACCTGCGCCGCTACCAACCCGATGGCGAGATCTTGCTGTACCGCCCGCGCGCTTCGGCCATCGCCCCGACCGGCTACCTGGGCCGCACCACCATCACCGAGTTCCTGGTGATGGACGACGCCCTGCGCGCGGCGGTGATGCGCCACGCCGGCATGGGCGAACTGGAGACCCTGGCCCGCAACGCCGGCATGCGCAGCATGTACGAGGACGGCATCGCCAAGGCCCTGGCCGGCATGACCACCATCGAGGAAGTCCTGCGGGTGACCGAGGATGCGTAAGGCCGCGCGTGTGCTTACAGATCGCGGTGGCAGTGACGGAGCAACGCCGCTGCGCGCCATCTTCAGACTCGTCATTCCCGCGAACGCGGGAATCCATGGACACGCAACGCGCCAGTCCACACTAGAAATCGTCATTCCCGCGAAAGCGGGAATCCATGGACGTGCAGCGCATCAGCCCCAAGCCCTCATTCCCGCACTCGCGGGAATCCCTGGACGTTCAAGGAAGAACGATGACCCGCGACCCCTGCGTCTATCTCCTGGCCAGCGACCGCAATGGCACGCTCTACGTGGGCGTGACCAGCAACCTCGTAGGCCGGACCTGGCAACACCGCACGCACGCCGCACCGGGCTTCACCGACCGCTACGGCATTACGCGCCTGGTCTGGTACGAACAGCACGACACGATGGAGTCTGCGATCCTGCGCGAGAAACGCATCAAGAAGTGGCGGCGCGCATGGAAGGTCCAATTGGTCGATGCCTTCAATCCGTCCTGGAGGGATTTGTGGCCGGACATCGTCGGCGCGGTGCCAAAGGCGGACGTCCATGGATTCCCGCGTTCGCGGGAATGACGGCTGACGGCTGCGTATTTCCGAGCTTTGCCTGATGCCCCTGTATCGCTACAAAGCGCTCAACGCGCGCGGCGAGGTGCTGGAGGCGCAGATGGAGGCGGCCAGCGAGGCCGAGGTGGTGGCGCGGCTGCAGGAGCAGGGCCATCTGCCGATGGAGGCGCGGCTGGCGTCCGAGGGCGGCGGGCTGGGCTCGTTCAAGCTGCTGCTGCAGCCCAATGCCTTCGGCGGGCAGCGGCTGGTGCTGTTCACCCAGCAGCTGGCGACGCTGCTGAGCGCCGGGCAGCCGCTGGACCGGGCGCTGACGATCCTGCTGGAGCTGCCGGACGAGGACAAGGCGCGCCACACCGTGGCCGATATCCGCGAGGCGGTGCGCGGCGGTGCGCCGCTGTCCACCGCGCTGGAGCGCCAGCACGGCACGTTCTCGCGTCTGTACATCAACATGGTGCGCGCCGGCGAGGCCGGAGGCACGCTGCACGACACGCTGCAGCGACTGGCCGATTACCTGGAGCGCAGCCGCGCGCTCAAGGGGCGGGTGATCAACGCGCTGATCTATCCGGCCATCCTGATGGTGGTGGTCGGGCTGGCGATGCTGTTCCTGCTGGGCTATGTGGTGCCGCAGTTCTCGCAGATGTACGAGAGCCTGGACGTCACCCTGCCGTGGTTCACGCGCATCGTGCTGGCGGTGGGGCAGTTCGTCGCAGGCTGGTGGCTGGCCTTCATCGTGCTGCCGGCGCTGGCGCTGCTGTGGATCGACCGCAAGCGGCGCGACACCGCCTTCCGCGATCGCTTCGATGGCTGGATCCTGCAGCGCAAGCTGATCGGCCCGCTGATCGCGCGGCTGGAAACCGCGCGCCTGGCGCGCACGCTGGGCACGCTGCTGCGCAACGGCGTGCCGCTGCTGGGCGCGCTGGGCATCGCGCGCAACGTGCTGGGCAACCGCGCGCTGGCCGCCGACGTGGAAGGCGCCGCCGATGCGGTCAAGAACGGCCGCGCGCTGTCCACCGCGCTGGGCGCGGGCAAGCGCTTCCCGCGCCTGGCGCTGCAGATGATGCAGGTGGGCGAGGAATCCGGCGCGCTGGACGCGATGCTGCTCAAGACCGCCGATACCTTCGAGGCACAGACGGCGCAGGCGCTGGACCGCATGCTGGCCGCGCTGGTGCCGGCGGTGACCCTGGTGCTGGCCGCGGTGGTGGGCGCGGTCATCATCGCCGTGCTGGTGCCGCTGTACGATCTGGCCGGTGCGATCAACTGACCCGCACACTGCTTTCCTCGACTTCGCAATACGGAATGGAAGACCTCTCATGCGCAACGCACGCTCCCTGACGCCTCCGCCCGCCCGCAGCGCCCAGGCCGGCTTCACCCTGATGGAAATCATCGTGGTGGTGATCCTGATCGGCGGCATCGTCGCCTTCGCCGCCAGTCGCATCCTGGGCAACGCCGACCGGGCCAAGGTCAACCTGGCCAGGGCGCAGGTGCAGACCGTGGCCGAGAAGGTGCAGCAGTTCGAGATGGACACCGGCCACCTGCCGGGCTCACTGTCGGATCTGGTGAGCGCGCCGGCCGGCACCGCCGGCTGGCTGGGGCCGTACGCCAAGGAGAGCGAGCTGAAGGATCCCTGGAACCACCCCTACCAGTATTCGGTGCCGGGCCAGCAGGGCCCGTTCGACCTGGTCAGCCTGGGCAAGGATGGCCAGCCCGGCGGCGACAGCGTCAACGCCGATATCGCCTACTCGCCCTGAGCGGTCCATGCGCGGCCGCGCCCGCCCCGGCAAGGGCCGCGTCCGGCGCCGGCCGGCGGGCTTCACGCTGATCGAAGTGCTGGTGGTGATCGCGCTGATCGCCCTGATCGGCACGCTGACCGCCGTGGCCATGAGCGGCGGCCTGCAGGGCCTGCGCCTGCGCGGGGCCACGCGCGAGGTGGCCGCGCAGCTGCGCTTCACCCGCGCCCAGGCCATCGCCACTGGCCAGCCGCAGCGCTTCACCATCGATCCGGCCGCGCATCGCTATAGCGCGCCGGGCAAGCGCGAAGGCCGCCTGCCCGAACAGTTGGGCGTGCGCTTCTACGGCGCGCGCCAGGCCGCCGCGCAGCCGGGGCAGGGCGCGATCGTGTTCTATCCCGACGGCGCCTCCACCGGCGGCCAGCTCGAACTGGTCGCCGGCCAGGCCACGCGCCGGCTCAGCGTGGCCTGGCTGACCGGCGAGGTGCGCGTGGATGGACAGGTAGGAGGCGCGCCATGAGGCGCCAGCGCGGCTTCACGTTGATCGAGGTGGTGGTCGCCTTCGGGCTGCTGGCGCTGGCCTTGACCCTGCTGCTGGGCGCGCTGACCGGCGCCTCGCGGCAGATCCAGCGCGCCAACCTGGCCGGACGCGCGGCGCTGCATGCGCAGAGCCTGCTGGCCCAGGTCGGCGCGGGCGCACCGCTGCAGCCGGGCGAACAGGACGGCGCGCTGGACGATGGCCGCTATCACTGGCGCCTGGAGGTCGCGCCCTGGACCGATCCGGGCCGGCCCGCCGACGGCCTGATCGACCCGGCCGCCACGCGCCTGCTCGAAGTGCGCCTGACCGTGCGCTGGGGCGAGGGCGAGAGCGAGGCGCTGCAATGGCGCAGCCTGCGCCTGGCCGCGGCGCAAGGCACGCCGGGCACATGAGGCGCAGGCTCCGTGCCCGGGTCGCGCCGCGCCGCGCCGCCGGCTTTACTCTGCTGGAGATCCTGCTGGCCACGCTGCTGCTGGCCGCCGGCCTGGCGGTGGGCTTCGCCACGCTGCGCGCGGCCACCGGCCTGGTCCATCGCGGCGAGGCCACCGCGGCGCGCAACGAACGCATCCGCGCGGTGCAGGGCTTCCTGCGCAGCCACCTGGCATCGGCCCAGGCCATCGCCTTCGCGCGCGATCCCGAGCGCGGCCTGGCCTACCGCTTCGCCGGCACCGGCACGCGCATGCGTTTCGTCGCCGACCTGCCCGACTATCTGGGGCGCGGCGGACCTTACCTGCACGACGTGTCCGCCACCGAGGACGGCAGCCGCCTGCAGGTCGACCTGAAGATGGTCCAGGCCGGCCAGACCATCGACGAGCCGGGCACGCCGCGCCCGCCGGAGCTGCTGGCCGACCGGCTCAAGTCGGTGCGCTTCCGCTATCGCGGCCTGCTGCCGGACAACGGCGGGCTGGGCCCGTGGCAGGACGGCTGGACCCAGGTCGAGGCGCTGCCGGTGCAGGTGTCCATCGAGATCGTGCCGGCCGATGGACCGCGCTGGCCGGACATGGTCGTCACCCTGGCCCAGGGCAGCGGCAGCACCCACGAGGTCACGCCGTGAGCCGCGTCCGTCCGCTGCGTTCGCCCGCCGCCCAGCGCGGCGTGGCCCTGCTGCTGGTGGTGTGGCTGACCGCGCTGCTGACCGCGCTGATCGGCGCCTTCGCCCTCGCCGCGAGGGTGGAGGCGCTGCAGGGACGCGTCACGGCGGAAGGCAGCGTGGCCCGCGAAGTCGCCCGCGCCGGCCTGGAGTACGCCATGCAGCGCGTGGACGACCAGGACCCGCGCAGCCGCTGGATTCCGGATGGGCGGCTCTACCGCTGGCGCTACGCCGGCAGCCAGGTGCTGGTGCGCATCACCGACGAGAGCGGCAAGGTCGATCTCAACCAGGTCGACGCCCAGACCCTGGCCAGCGTGCTCGTCGCCACCGGCGTCGAGCAGGCCCGCGCCCGGCAGTTGGCAGGCGCGGTGGTGGACTGGCGCGACGCCGATTCGCTGCGCCAGCCGGTCGGCGGCGCCGAGGACGGCGACTACGCCGAGGCCGGCCTGCCCTACGGCGCCAAGGACGCGCCGTTCGAGACCGTGGCCGAGGTCGAGCAGGTGCTGGGCTGGACGCCCGAGGTCTATGCGCGGATCAAGCCCTACCTGACCCTCTACGGCCGCGCCCAGCCCGACCCGACCTATGCCCAGGGCCCGGTGCTGACCGCACTGGGGCTGGACCCGGGCCTGATCCAGCAGCAGCGCGAGGCGGCCCAGCAGGTGGGCGCGCCGCAGGTCGGGCGCGGCACCGGCACGTATAGTATCGAGAGTCGTGCACAGCTCCCCGATGGCCGCCAGGCGGTCCTGCGGGCGGTGCTGCGCACGGGCGGTGGCCCCACGCCAGGGGCCGTGTACACCACGCTGCGCTGGGAGGAAGGTTGGGAACCCCGATGACGACACCACGCGCAGCCGCCCCGGTGCTGCCGGCCCTGGGTCGCTCCGTCGGCGCCGCCAGCGGCTTCCTCACCTGGTGGCGCGATGCGCTGGCCAGCTGGCTGCCGCCGCGCTGGCGTCGCCTGTTCGGCCTGGCCGCCGAGCGCCTGCTGCTGGTCCCGCGCGATGGTCAGGCGCAGCTGCTGCGCGCCGGGCTGGACGGGTCGGAGGCGCTGGCCGAGCTGCCCCTGCCGCTGTCCTCGGCCGAACTGGATGCCGTGCTCCATCCGCGCGTGGCCGGGCTGCCGCGCTGGGGCCTGCTGCCGGCCGTGCGCGTGCTGCGCCGGCCGCTGCTGCTGCCGGCCGCGGCGGCCGAGCGGCTGCGCGAGGTGGTGGGTTTCGAGATCGACCGGCAGACCCCGTTCACCGCCGAATCGGTGTACTACGACGCGCGCATCGTCGCCCGCCGCGGCGACGGCCAGATCGAGGCCGAGTTGGTGGTCGTGCGCCGCCAGGCCGTGGACCGCGCGCTGGAGGAACTGGGCTCGGTCGCCACCGGCCTGGCCGGCCTGGACGTGGCCGACGAGGCCGGCCAGCCGCTGGGCGTGAACCTGCTGCCGCCGGCGCTGCGCGTGCGCCGGGCCAGCCCGGCGCGGCGCTGGAACCTGATCGCCGCGCTGGCCGCGGTGGTGTTCGTCGTCCTGGCCGGCTGGCAAGTGCTGGCCAACCGCCAGGCCGCCGCCGACGACTTCACCGCCCAGGTCGAACGCAGCGCCGCGCAGGCGCGCGGCGTGGCCGCCCAGCGCCAACAGCTGGTGGACCTGGTCGAAGGCGCCGGCTTCCTGCAGCGCCAGCGCGCCGCGCGCCCGACCACCATCGAGATCCTCGACGAGCTCACCCGCCGCCTGCCCAACAACACCTACCTGGAGAAGGTCTCCATCGAGGGCGACCGGTTGCTGCTGATCGGCCTGAGCTCGGAGGCCCCGGGCCTGGTCAAGCAGCTGGAAGGCTCGGCGCTGTGGACCTCGCCGGCGCTGACCGGCGCCCTGCAGCAGGACCGCCGCACGCGGCTGGACCGCTTCAGCATGACCGCCCAGCTGGCCGGCGCCACGCCGCCCGCGTCCGCCGCCAGGAGGCCCAATGCGCGCCAGGAGTGAACGCCAGGACCGCTGGCTGGCCCTGGGGCTGCTGCTGGCCGCGCTGGCGCTGGCCTATCTGGTGCTGGTGCATCCGTGGTGGACCGTGCCGATGCGCGCGCTCGATGCGCGCATCGACGCGGCGCGCGAGCGCGAGCTGCGCGTGCGCACCCAGCTGGCCCAGCGCCCGCTGGTCGCCCGCCAGCTCGCCGCCGCGCAGGCCGCGCTGGGCAACCGGCCCGGCTTCCTGGCCGAACCCACCGCCGAGCTGGCCACCGCCGCGCTGACCCAGCGCCTGGAGACGGTCGTGGCCCAGGCCAGCCCGGGCAACCGCAGCTGCGCGATCACCAACCGTTCGCCGGTTCCGCAGCAGGGCACCGAGCGCTTCACCCGGGTCACCGTGCAGGTCACCCTGCGCTGCGGCGTGGACCAGACCGCCGCGGTGCTGCACGCGCTGGAATCGGGCAGCCCGCGCCTGTTCGTGGACAACCTCAACATCCTGGCGCAGACCTTCAACCTGCGCGCGCCCGGCACGGAGGATCAGAACGCCGGGCTCAACGTCAGCTTCGACCTGTATGGCTACCTCAAGCCGGCCGCGCAAGCCGCGGCGCCTGTGGCGGGAGGTACCCGTGCGCAGTGACACCCTGGGTGCGCGCACCTGGCTGCTGCTGGTGATCGCCGGCTGGGCGCTGCTGGCCTGGGTGCTGGCGCTGGCCGGCATGGGCCGGGCGATCGCGCCGCTGGCCGACGATCCGGCGCTGGTGCAGCGCCTGCCCGTGCTGCCGCCGCAGGCGCCCGAGCGCCTGGGGCCGGCCGACCAGTACGCGGCCATCGGCCAGCGCCCGGTGTTCGCGCCGGACCGGCAGCCGCATCCCTTCTTCCTCGAGGGGCAGGGCGAGGCACCCGCCAAGACCAGCTTCGACTATGTGCTGACCAGCGTGCTGATCACCCCGACGGTGCGGCTGGCGATCCTGCAGAAGCCCGGCGACGGCGGCCCGGCCTCGGCGGTGCGGGTCCGGGTGGGCGAGGCGCCGGCCGAGGCGCCAGCCTGGCACCTGACCGAGCTGGCGCCGCGGCAGGCGGTGTTCGACGGCCCCGAAGGCCAGCGCACGCTGGCCCTGCGCGTGTTCGACGGCCAGGGCGGGCAGCCGCCGACGGCGCTGTCCTCCGGCGGCCGGCCGCCGCCGGCCGGCATGCAGGCCGGGCAGGCGCCGCGCAGCTCGCCGGTGCCGCCGCCGCCGACCGCGCCCGCACAGGCGCAGAACCAGGCCCGCAACGCCGCCCAGGCCGGCGCCAGCGCCAATGCCGCGGCCGGCAGCCCGGCCCAGCAGGCGCCAGCTGAAACGCCGGTCACCCCCGAACAGCAGATGCAGGCCATCCGCGAACGCATCGAAGCCCGCCGCCGCCAGCTGCGCGAGCAGGGCGCCGGCGCGCCGACCGGCAACTAGCGCCTTGCCCCTGTCCATCGCATCGAACGATCCATAGAGTGCAGACATGACGTCACGCTTCGTCCTCCCGCTCAGTCTCCTGCTCGGCCTGCTGGCCGGCTGCGCCACCGCGCCGGTGCCGAACGTGCAGCGCCAGGGCAACCTGGCCAACCCGGGCGCGACCGCCGGCGCGGCGCAGACCTCGCCCATGACCTCGCCTGAGGAGCCGCAGACCGGACCGCAGGCGCAGATCCGGCGCGGCACCGGCCAGGTGATCAACCGCAGCGCCGCCGCCGCGCCGCCGCCGGCGCTACGCGGGGCCACCGGCGGCGGGGCGATGTTCAACTTCGAGGGCGAGTCGCTGCAGGCGGTGGTCAAGGCGATCCTGGGCGACATGCTGGGCCAGAACTACGTCATCGCGCCCGGCGTGCAGGGCACGGTGACCCTGGCCACGCCGCGCGCGGTGTCGCCGGCGCAGGCGCTGTCGCTGCTGGAGCAGGTGCTGGGCTGGAACAACGCGCGCATGGTCTACAGCGACGGCCGCTACAACATCGTCCCGGCCGACCAGGCGCTGGCCGGCACCGTGGCGCCGCGCTCGGGCGATGCGGGCAACGCGCGCGGCTACGAGGTGCGCGTGGTGCCGCTGCGCTTCATCGCAGCCAACGAGATGAAGAAGATCCTGGAGCCGTATGCGCGGCCCAACGCGGTCATCGCCACCGACCCGACCCGCAACCTGATCACCCTGAGCGGCTCGCGCAGCGAGCTGGAGAACTACCTGCGCACGGTGCAGATCTTCGACGTGGACTGGCTCTCGGGCATGTCGGTGGGCGTGTTCCCGCTGGAGACCGGCCAGGCGAGCAAGGTCGTGGCCGATCTGGAGAAGGTGTTCGGCGAGAACAGCAAGACCCCCAGCGCCGGCATGTTCCGCTTCATGCCGCTGGAGGGCGCCAATGCGGTGATGGTGATCACCCCGCAGGCGGCGTATCTGGACCAGATCCGCGACTGGCTCGAACGCATCGACAACGCCGGCGACACCCCGCGCCTGTTCTCCTACGAGCTCAAGTACATCAAGGCGCGCGACCTGGCCCAGCGCCTGTCCGAAGTCTTCGGCGGTGGCAGCGGGCGCGGCGGCGGTTCCACCAGCTCGCTGGCGCCGGGCGCGATCGGCACCTCGCTGACCTCCAGTGGCATGGACGGCAGCGGCAGCACGCTGCAGTTCGGCGGCAACCAGGACGGAAGCCGCAGCGACGATGGATCGAGCGGCCTGGGCAGCAGCTCGGGGCTGGGCGGTAGCAGCGGACGCAGCGGCTCGGGTTCGGGCGATGTGTCGCTCAATGCGCGCCAGGAAGGCAACGGCAATGTCACCCTGGAAGTGGAGGGCAGCAAGGTCGGCGTGGCCGCGGTGGAAGAGACCAACTCGCTGCTGGTGCGCGCCAACGGCAACGCCTGGCGTTCGATCAAGGACGTGATCGAGAAGCTGGACGTGATGCCGATGCAGGTGCATATCGAGGCGCAGGTGGCCGAGGTGGCGCTGACCGGCAAGCTCGCCTACGGCGTCAACTGGTACTTCGAGCAGCAGGGCCAGCAGCCCGATCCCAGCGGTCTGGTGGGCGAGGGCGTCTGGGGCCGCAGCATCACCAGCGGCACCGGCCTGACCTGGACCTTTCTCGGCAACAACGCCGCCGCGGTGCTGAGCGCGCTGGATCAGGTCACCGACCTGCGCCTGCTGCAGACCCCTTCGGTGTTCGTGCGCAACAACGCCCAGGCCGAGCTGAAGGTGGGCGAGCAGATCCCGGTCAATTCCTATTCGGTCAACACCGGCCTGAACTCGCAGACCTACAGCCAGGTGCAGTACCTGGACACCGGCGTGATCCTCAAGGTCCGCCCGCGCGTGACCAAGGACGGCACGGTGTTCATGGAGATCGCGCAGGAAGTCAGCTCGCCCGGCGCCTCGCCCTCCAACTGCGACGCCAGCGTCAGCGCCTGCAACGTGCCGATCAACACCCGCTTCGTGAAGACCGAGGCGGCCGTGCAGAGCGGTCAGACCATCATGCTGGCCGGCCTGATCACCGATTCGGTGACCAACGGTTCGTCCGGCGTGCCTTATCTGAGCCGGCTGCCGGTGGTGGGAGCGCTGTTCGGGCAGAAGAAGCAGGACACCAACCGCAGCGAAGTCATCGTCCTGATCACCCCGACCATCGTGCGCAACCCGGCCGAAGCGCGGAACCTCACCGACGAATACAGCCAGAAGTTCCGCGCCATGGAACCGCTGCACCCGCCGAAGGGCAAGTGAGCCCGCACGACGCCGCACCCCTGCCGATCGTGCTGCTGCCGGTCGGCGTGGACGACCAGGCGCTGGATGCCTGCCTGGGCGCGCTGGAGGACGGCACGCCGGCGGGCACGCAGGTCTGGTTGGCCGACAACGCCCAGGTCGGTCCGCGCGGGCTGGCGCTGATCGAGCGCTGGCTGGCGCGCACGCGCCTGAAGGCCGACTACACCCGCCGCCCGTATCCGCTCGGCGAGGTCGCGCACCTGGACGAGATGCTGCGCGCCTGCGCCGGGCTGGACGTGGTGGTGCTCTCGCCCGACGCCCAGCCGCTGCCGGGCTGGCTGAACCAGCTCGCCGCCTGCCTGGCCGGCGACGCCTCCATCGCCACCGCCACGCCGTGGTGCAACGCCGGCGAGGCCGCCGCCTGGCCGCGCGTGGGCGAGATCGCCCCGCCGCCGGTCGACCCGCAGCGCACCGCGCGCGCCTGCGCCGCCCTGCCGGCGACCTATCCGGAGCTGCCGGCCGCGGTTAGCCATGCGGTGGCCCTGCGCGGCCGTGCCCGCGCGCGCGCCGGCGGGCTGGACCTGGACAGCTATCGCAGCTGGTATGCCGCCCTGATCGACCTGTCGCTGCGCCTGTCCGGGCTGGGCTGGCGCAACGTGCTGTGCGAGACGGCCTTCGTCGCGCGCGGCGGCGAGGGCGGCCCGGACGAGGGCGACATGGACGCGCTGGCCGGGCGCTGGCCCGACTGGAATCCGCGCGTGGCCCGCTTCCTGATGGACGATCCGCTGCGCGCCCTGCGCGAGCGCCTGGAGGCCTGCTACGCGCAGGCGGGATCCACGGAACAACGTGAACTCTTCGGCTGACGCCGGCGGCATCGCCGCCATCGTGGTGACCCACCGCAGCGCCTCGACCATCGAGGCCTGCCTGACGCGCCTGCGCGCGGCGCGCGATGTCGTGCAGATCCGCGTGGCCGACAACGCCTCCGACGACGGCACGCTGGAGATTGTCCAGCGCCACGCCGCGCGCGATCCGCGCGTGCACTTCATCGGCAACCCCGACAACCCCGGCTTCTCGGTCGGCTGCAATCAGGGCGCGCGCGATTCGGACGCGCCCTGGCTGGCCTTCGTCAATCCCGATCTGATGGTCGAGGCCGACACGCTGGTGCGCCTGCGCGCCCATGCGCAGGCGCTGGGCAATGCGCTGCTCGGCGCCGACCTGGTCGGCGAGGACGGCGTGCGCGACGCCGCCGCGCGGCGGCGCGACCCGGACTTCGCGCAGATGCTGCGCAGTCCCGCGCGCGGCGCGCAGCTGGGCGTGCCGATGGACGCCGCGCAGGCGGTGCAGCCGGTGCAGGCCATCTCCGGCGCGCTGATGCTGATGCCGCGCACGCTGTTCGATGCGCTGCGCGGCCTGGACGAAGGCTATCGCCTGCATGCCGAGGACCTGGACCTGTGCCGGCGCGCGCGCGAGGCCGGCGCCACGGTCGCCGTGGCCAACGATGTGCAGGTGCTGCACGTGCGCGGCGTGTCCAGCCGCTCGCGGCCGCTGTTCGTCGAGTGGCACAAGCATCGCGGGCTGTGGCGCTATTTTCGCCGCTTCGAGGCGCCGCGGCGCTCGTGGCCGGTGCGGGTGGCGGTGTGGGCCATGATCGCCGGGCACGCGCTGCTCCGCCTGGCGCTGGCGGCGCGCCCGCGCTCCTAGCGCGCGCCGCCTGATGGGCCCCGCCGGCGCGTGCGTGCCGGCTTCGCGAGCCCGCCTGCGCGGGTCATCGAAATGGCGGGATGCGCCCTGCAAACGGCGAGAGCTCGGCCGCGCGCCTGACTAATGTCGGCGCTTGGCTCCCCACGGCCAGGCTGGCGTCGACTCGGCGCGCCTGGCGCCGGCGGAGCTCGCCGACCATCTCACTGGGGACATGATGAAGACCAAACTGCTCTGCGCCGTCGTGGCGGCGTGTGGATGCGGGCTGCCGGCGACGGCGCTCAAGGCGCAAACCTCCGATCGGGACTGGTATGCCGGCGCCAAGCTGGCCTACGTGGACAACGACCGCCTCCGCGTCGATCGCGCCGGCGTTGCCGCGGAGGCGCTGGTCGGCACCACCGCAGGTGCGCACTGGAACCTGGAGGCCAGCGCGCAGCTGGCCGACCTGGGGGACAAGGACAACATGGCGGTGGTGGCCGGGGACGCGCTGTATTTCTTCAACCGCGACGCCAGGATCGCGCCCTACGCGACGGCCGGGCTGGGCTATGCCTACGAGGGTGGACTGCCGCGTGCGTCGAGTCGAGCGGGGTTGATGATGCGCGCGGGGCTGGGCGTCGAGACGGCGCTCGGCCAGCGGTTCCGGTTGCGCCTCGAAGCGCGCTACCAGCGCCATGAAAGCTCCGGCTCGCGTGCGAGTCTGACCGACCCGATGCTGTCGGTCGGCGTGGTGATGCCGTTTCGTTGATCCCGGCGTGCGTGGCCCAGGGCGCTAGCGGCCCTGGGCGCGCGGGCCGCGCAGCAGTCTGCGCGGCCGCGCGCAGGCCTGGTGCAGCTGGCCGGCGATGCGGCCGCGTTCCTGCGCATCGAGCTGCCAGCGCCAGAACGCAACTGCGGCGATCGCGATCAGCGCCAGCATCGCGACGGCGCGAAGCAGCGGCTGGCCCGCGGGCAGCAGCAAAGGAGTCATCGCCGATGCCAGGGTGGCCAGGGCCAGGACCGCGCAGCGCCGCAGACAGGGGCCGGTGATGCCGGCCATGCGCCGGCTCATCCACCCGAGCAACGCCGCATCGAGCACCATGCGCAGGCTCCACGCCAGGGCCGCGCCGACGATGCCCCATTGCCGTGTCAGCGCGATCAGCGCCACGACGTAGAGCGGCAGTTCGATCATGTGCAACCGGGCCGTGACATCGGCACGGCCGTGGGCCTGGATGGCGTTGAAGGCGACCTTGGAGAAGCCGTTCACCAGCAGGCCGAGTGCCAGCACCTGCATCACCACGCTGCTGCGCAGGGCGAAGTCGGGCCCCAGCCACAGGCCGAGGAAGGGCTCGGCCAGCGCCACGATCAGCACGACCGGCACGAAGAGCCCGGCGGCGATCATCCGCGCACCGAGCGAGAACAGGCGATCCGGCTCGGCCTGGCTGGCGGCGAACCGGTTGGCCATCAGCGGAAACAGCACGCCGAACAGGCCCTCCGACACCACATTGAGCTTGAACACCACCTCGTAGGGCGAGGTGTAGTAGGCCACGGCCGAGGTCCCGAGCAGGGCGCCGATGAAGAAGCGGTCCATGTAGACCATCAGCGGCGAGATCACGTTGGACACGGTCATCCAGCCGCCGAAGCGCAGCAGCTCCCGCCAGGAGGCATCGCCATCGTGCGCGCGCGCCAGGCGGCCCACTTCGCGCGCGGTGGCGATCGCGTAGGCCAGCAGGGCGATGTAGCGCCCCAGCACCAGGGTGGCCACGACCCAGTCCAGCCGATCGGTGAAGGGCAGTACGCACAGCGGACCGCCGAAGGTCCACAGCCCGACCGGGGTGCGGATCGCATTGGTCACCCCGAAGCGATGATGCGCTTCCAGCACCCCGCGCAGGCCGGTGGACAGCACGACCGCGGGCACCGATGCGGCCAGCAGCAGGAAGGCGTTGCGCGTCTCGCCGCGCAAGGCCTCCGGCACCCGCAGCAGATCGGTCATCCAGGGCGAGGCGACCGCCAGCAGCACGCCGCCCAGCACGCCGAGCAGGCTCATCAGCGACAGTCCGGAGGTGACCACCTGCGCGACCTGGTCGGCGCGGCCACGGCCGAGCCGCTCGGCCACCAGCCGTGTCATCGCCCGGCCCAGGCCCAGATCGAACAGGCTGAAATATCCCACCACCATCCAGGCGATGGTGAGCAGGCCGAAGCGGTCCACGCCGATGTGGTGCACCAGCATCGGCACGGCGACAGCGGCCAGTACCAGCGGGATCACCTGGCCGCCGATGTTGTAGGACAGGTGGCGCGCGAAGCGATGCCCCGGCGCCTGGTCCGGCGTCGTCGAGGCGGTCATGACGCCGCCGCGGGCGCGCACGGCAGCACCGCATCGCCGATCGCCTGGCGGTAGCCTTCCACCGTGAAACGCTGCTGGTAGCTGCGACGCGCGGCGAGCGCCATGTCCTGGTAGGCCTGGGCATCCAGCGCGAGCGCGCGTTCGACCGCCGCGGCCAGCGCCTGCGCGTTGCCGGGCGCGAACAGAAAGCCATTGACGCCGTCGGCGACGATCTCCTGCAGGCCGCCACCGGCCGAGGCGATGACCGGCCGGCCGATCGAGAACGCCTCGATGGCGACGCGTCCGAAGGGCTCGGGCAGCAGCGAGGGAATCAGGACGAAGTCGGCCCATTCGAAATGCGGGCCAGGCTGGCGCACGAAGCCGATCCGTTCGACGGGGAAGCGGCAGTCGGCGGCGGTCTGATCCAGCGCGGTGAGCAAGGGCTCGTAGCCCGGGAAGACGTCGCCGACGATGCGCAGTTCGATCTGCGGCGCCGACGCCAGTCGCGCCAGCGCCTCCAGGGCGAACTGCTGGCCTTTCCAGGTGTTGATGCGGCCGATGATGGCGATCCGCCAGCGCCGATGCGCACCCGGCATGGTGGGCGGCGCGTCGGAGATCGGCGCCACGCCGTTGTGGATGACCCGCCCGGGCAGTCCGAACGCCAGCGCGGTGGCGTAGGAGTTGTAGATCACCTGCGCGCGCGAGAGGCGCAGCAGCGTGCGGAACAGCACCAGCGCGGTGGCGCCGGGGATTTCGCGCACATGGACATAGCCGCCGGCGCAGCCGCGCAGCGCCAGGATCGCGGACACGCAGACGGTGGTGTTGACGTAGCAGAGATCGTGTTCGGCCGCCAGCGCCCGGTAGCGCCGCCATGCCGCCGCGATGCCCGACAGGCTCTTCAATGGATGTCGCTTGAGCTCGATCTTGCGCAGGATGCCGCGCGGTTCGAAGCGGCATGCATCGGCCCAGGGCTCCAGCAGCGACTGCAGCGGGCCCGGCTCGGGGAGCACAACCTCGATGCGGGCCTGCGGATGACGCTCGCGCAGCGCCTGGACCGCGGCGGCGAAGCTGCGATCCGAGCCATACAGTTCGCTGCCCTGATGGATCGCCAGGATGCGAGGCCCACGGCTCATCGATAGACCTCGGCAAGAATGGAACGCGCGCCGCGGCGCCGCCCCGGTCCGCTGACCAGGCGCAGGACCGTCCAGGCGATGTAGAGGTGCACGCCCAGCCGTTCCAGCCGGTTGCGGTCGAACACGTGCCGCCACGAGCGCATGAGCCAGATCTTGCGCTGCACGTATTGCTCGGGGTCGCGCCTGTCGCGCAGCGCGGAGTCGTGGTCGAGCGTCCCACGGTGCACGTAGGCCCGGCCGCCGCGTAGGTTCAGCTCGCGGCACAGGCGGGTATCGATGCCGTAGAAGCGCAAGCGCTCGTCGAACGGGGCCGGCCCCAGCGACCACAGGAACCGTTGCGAGATGCACAGCCCGCTCATCATCGCGGTGAAGCTGCGCGGCAGCAGGGTGCCCGGTGTCACCCCCGGCAGGGGCGCGCCCTTGATCCAGCGCAGCCGGCACGGGCTGATCACGCGACCCTGATGGGCGATCCGCGGCACGTACATGTCGGCCGGGACGGCGCGCATGGCGGCGCACAGCGCGTCCAGGAAGTCCGGTTCGAAGCGCGAGTCCTGGTCGAACACCAGCACATACGGCGAAGCGGCGTGCAGGAGCATCGCGTTGTAGGCCACCGAGAGCGGCGCGTTGTGACCGTTCCAGGAATAGCGCCAGTCCGGCGCCAGGATGACGGCCTGGGCATCGGCTTCGGGCGAGTTGTCCCAGAGCTGCACACGCAGCTGTAGCTGCGTGCAGGCGGTTGTCGCGCGCAGCAGGCTCTGCACCGTCTCCGATTCGGCGATCTTGCGCCGGTAGAGCACCACGAACACGTCAATGCTGATCATGAGGGCCTCCCTGGCGCAGGCGCAGCACACGCGCCGGGACGCCGGCGGCGATGGCGAAGGCGGGGATGTCCCGGGTCACCACACTGCCGGCGGCGATGACGCAGCCAGGCCCGATCGTGACGCCGGCCAGCACGGTCACCTTGGCTCCGATCCAGCAGCCTTCGCCGATCTGGATGGGCGCGCGGGTCGTGCCTTGCACACGGATCGGAACGGACAGGTCGGCGTGGTTGTGGTTCTCCGAATGCGCGCTGAAGTACTGCCCGATGATGGTGTCCTCGCCGATGGAGACACCGCCGGACCCGCCGATGCTCGAGTACTCGCCGATCCCGCATCGGCGGCCGATCCGGATGTGGCTGCCAGGGCGCGCGATATCGGTGCCCGTGACCAGCCTGGAGTAGGCGCCGATACTCGATCGCTCGCCGAGGACAAGGCCGTCGCTGCCCAGTCCGCTGAGGATGACGCCATCGCCGATGGCCGCATGGCGGCCGATGACGATCCTGCGCACAAAGCGCAGGCGCACCGAGCGCCCGACGAAGCACGGAGAGATCCGCCGGTGCGTCGCCGCCAGCAGCAGGCCACGGCAGGCATGCATCCCTTGCTCAAGACCGTGCCGGAACAGGTCGCGTCCGTCGATGCCGGGGGCGATCCGCTTGCCCGGTCGTACGCGCGCCAATGCCTGCTCCAGCAGGCGGCGCATCAGCGCGGAGAGCACGTTGCCGGTCGCGGCCAGCGGCCCGCGCGATGGCGGTTGTGTCTGCGCACTCATGCGGCGACGTCGAAACGGCGCGCGTCGTGTCCGAGTTGGGCGAGGCACGCGGCGGTGACCAGGCCGGGGGAGCCCGCGCCTATGACCGTGATGTTCATGAAGGAGGCCAACTGCGACGGATGGGTGGGGCGCTGCGCCGGTGCATGCGTCGGTATGGCGCGCAGCGGCGAGAGGAACATTGTGGCCGCCGACCCGCGCACCGAGTCCGCCGATGGCGGCAGGGGACCGGATGATTGCCGGGCGTAACCTGATGTGTGCAGTAGCGCGGTGTTCGCAGCACGCGGCGCCGCGTGCGGGCCGCACTCAGGCCGGTGCCTGCGCCTCAGGACCTGTTGCGGCGTACGCCTCTCAAGGGGCGACGATCTCGAAGCTGGCCGCGAACGGCTGGCCGCTGCCGTTGACCGAAAACGTCACATGCGCGCCGTCGCTGACCTGGTCGAGCCGCGCGACGCGATGGCCGGAAACGTCCAGCGCGTAGATCGATGGGTTCGGCTGCCGCATGGCGAGCGTGACTGTGGCGGCGATCCTCTCCATCCAGATCGGTCCATCGACGACCTTGAGGCTCGAGGAATCGGTGGCGCCATCCGGCGACTGGATCGTCCACCAGTCGTTGATCATGTCCAGGCGCTCCAGGCGTTGCCGGTGCTGCCCGCTCATGCCCATCGTGGAGCCGGGCAGCGTGAGCAGTAGGTGTCTCGAATCGGCCAGCGGCCTGTCGTCCAGGCTGGTGAGGAAGGCGGTGACGAAGCCGCGGGATGGGGCCAGCAGTGAGAGCTCCAACATGCCCGATGCTGCGGTCTGGCCCGGCGGGAGCTCGCCGGAGATGCCTGCGGCATAAGCGGAGCCGAACAGGATCCGTTCGCCTGCCGGATCGTGGACGAGGTACGAGGTGGAGGTCTCGCCCTGCTTGTCGAAGACGCCGGCCTGTGCGGCGTCCGCGATCTCCAGCCGCCGTCCGGCGGCCGTGTCCGTCGCCAGGTCCATGGATTGATGGAGGTAGGCCGACAGCTTGCCGGAGACGTTGGTCAGCGCCGCATCGATCCTGTCGTCGAAGCGCATGGACACGACGGTCTCGGGCAGCGCCAGTCCCGCGTGCCCCTCGAGGAAGTAACGCGCGCATTGCGAGAACTGCAGCAGTTTGGTCCAGTCGCCCTTGAGGCTGAAGCTGGAAGGCGTGGCCTGATCGAGATCCTGGTCGTAGGCGTACGTGTACAGGATCAGGCCGTCCCAGTCCTGGCCGAGCGCGAACTGCGTGACGACGGGCAGCAGGTCCGATCCCTGCTCATTGGGCCATGGTTGATTGAACTCGCTGACCACGAACGGCTTCCCCTGCTGGCGGGCATAGGCCACGTTGAGCAGCGTGTCCTCGAAGGCATCCCCGAGCCAGCTGTTGGAGATCCTCCAGTTGGTCCAGTCCCACTGGCGCTGCGGGAACCAGTAATGGTCCACATAGAAGTGCGCATCGAGGAAGCTCGCCGACGCATTGACGTCGAGGTTGGCGAAGCCCCCGTGCTTCCAGCGTCCGGAGTGGATCACCTGGGTGCCCGAGACCGGCATGCGTTCGCCGACGTTCGTACGCACCGCGGCGACCATCCGCGCGATGTAGCCGCGATCCAGCGCAACGAAGAACTCGGCCGCGGCGCGCGCGATCGCGGGCGACTGACCGGAGCGCAGCATGGGCAGCGGCTCGTCCCCGAGTCCATGCGTGTCCCGGTAGGCCTCCCATCTGCGCTCCAACTGGTCGCGGAAGCGGCCCTGGACCAGCGTCGGCAGGCGATCTTCCTGCCAGGTGTCGATCAGCGTGGACTCGTTACTGATCTCGATCATCGCGATGCCCGGCATCTGTGCCGCATCCAGCGCCTGGGACAGGTTGGCGAGGTAACGCTCCTGCCACCGGATCATGTCTTCGTCGAAGATCTGCAGCGGCTTGCTCTGCGGCGGAATCTCATCGTCGGCCTGCAGTTTGGGAAACGTGTGGTTGGCGTGCAGGTTCAGATCGACGTAGATGCCGTGACGCGACAGGGTCACGATGAGCGTCTTCAGCGCCTGCGCGGCCTGCAGGTCGAGATCCGGATGCTGCGCATCGGCCAGGATGCCCACCGGGTAGCGGTCGCCCTGGCGGGCGGGCTGGTCGATGGCATGCAGGCGGACCAGATTGACGCCCAGCGTCGCCAGACGCTGGGCCAACCGCTCGGCCGCATCGCTCGAGGGAAAATTCGCCGACAGGGCGAGGTTGACGCCAAAGAAGCGGATACGGCGGTCATCGTCGGTGTCGGCAAGCAGATCGCTCCCCAGCGCATGGAAGTGGCCATCCCGGACGAAGATCCGGTCCGCCGGGCCCAGCGGGGCGCGCGGGGTCGAGCCGGAGGCCGGCAAGCCGACCGCGGGGGCGTCGAGCGGATCGACCGGAAGCTGCACGTACGCGATGTCATGCGGGGGAGCGCTGAAGCTCGTGCAGGCGATCCAGATGCAGAGCACCAGGGCCGCGCACGTGGTGGGCAGCAGTCGCCGCCTCATGCAGGCGCGGCCATCGGGTGCTGCACCTGCTCCGGCGCGGGCTCCGGCTTTTCGAGCAGTCGGAACCACACCAGGAACATGAAGATCTGGACGACGTAGAGATGCGAAAGCCCGGTCGAATAATGGAATCCGAACACGTAGAGCTGCGCGATGCTCAGGCTGATGGTCCCCAACGCCATCGTGTAGGCCGCGCGGTCGGCGGCCAGGCCCGACTGTGGGCCTGAGCCCAGCCTTCGCAGCGCTTTGGTCACCGGCGAGAACATCAGCCACACGTAGCCGACCGAGGCGACGCCGAAGACCATCAGCACCGAGATGTACCAGGAGTCCTTGTAGGTCTCGCCGTTGTTGGTGATGGCGCCAAGCCCGTAGCCCTGCGGCCTGAACTGTGCGGGGACCGAGGCGTACTGCGCGAGTCGGCCGACCGAGGAGGCGTCCAGGTCCGTCTTGGCCACCACGATCATGGCGAAGGAGAACAGCAACATGGCCACCGGCATCGCGGCCAGCTTGGCGAAGGACCTGATGCGGTAGACGTGGAGCTGCAGGGCGCAGAGCAGCGCCAGGGCCAGCATGACCCAGCCGATCCTCACGTTGGCCACGACTTCTCCGGCCAGCAGCAGCGCGATGACCAGCAACAGGCGCAGGCGACGATCGAAGCCGCGCGTGTTGGGGATCGAGAGGACCGCGTAGGCGATGACCATTGCGTTGAACAGGCTGTATTCGATGGCCGAGATGAAGAACCCGGTGGCCCGCAGCGAGTCGTCCCGCATGAACTGGTACTGGAGCATGCGCGACTCGGTCTCGATGCTCTCCTTCGAGCGGGCGACGAACTCGTAGTACCAGAGCTTGGTGAAGTCGCCGGTGAAGCTCAGGTACTCGTAGAGCGAGAAGACCGCCATCACGCAGGCCAGCGCGATCAGCAGGTTGATCGCCCTGCGTGCCGAGATGCGCCGCGGCAGGTCGGAAGCGGCGATGAGCAACGCCAGCAGCAGTGGGACGAAATAGCGCCGCCATTGCTGGATGCCGTCGCCCAGGCCGCTGCGCATCAGGCCGATGGCCAGGCCCAGCGCCGACAGCACGCAGATGACGGCCGCGATCCTGAAGACCCGCACCGAGACCACGCCGAAGCCCGTGCTGCGCCGCTGCATCATGTTGTACAGCAGCAGACCGCCGATGAAGTATTCCTTCCAGGCCTTGGAGATCAGCAGCAGCGTCGGCGGCATCACCTTGTCCAGGGGGACGAAGATCAGGTCGTTGGTGGCGACCAGCAGCAGCGTGGCATAGAGGAAGTACTGGCGCTTGCTGGTGAACAGCAGGGACACGCATCCGGCATAGCAGGACAGGAAGAAGAGCGTCAGCAGGCTGCTCATCTCGGCTGCACCTTCGCATCGCTTGCGCCGCTCTGCGCGCGCGCGATGGACCCGCTCCGGTTCCTGTTCACTCGGATCGGCCTTGCGTGCGATCGCCGACGCCTGAGGCGAGCGACTGTCGCCTCACAGCGCATTGCTCAGACCGTCCGCGGCAGGGCATTGGCGGAGGGGCTGGCCTCACGCTTCCCGCCCGGGCGCTGTCCGGCGTGGAGCTGGTACTCGAGCAACGCCTCGTACTGGGCCAGCACGAACGGCCAACGGAACTCGCGATCGAAGCGCTGGCGGCTGGCCTGGCGCAGTGCTTCGATCGCCTGCGGATCGGCCAGCAGCGCCGACAGATGCATGTCGCAGTCGATCACCGAATGGAAGTAGCGCGCGCCGTCCTGGGCGACCCAGCGGTTGAACGGATTGTCGTGGGCGATGACCGCGTTGCCCGCGCCCAGCGCTTCCACCAGGGAAGGATTCGTGCCGCCCACCGTGTGGCCGTGCACGTAGAACAGCGCGTGCCGCCGCAGCGCCCGCAGCGTGGCGGTGTCGTAGATCGCACCGGGGAAGTCCACCTCCGGACTGGCGGCGTCCAGCACTTGGCGGTGATAGGCATTGCCCTGCGGCTCGTAACGCCCCAGGACCACCAGGCGTGCGTCGCGGCGGCGGCGCGAGAAGGCGGTGACGATCTCCAGCAGCGAGTTCTCCGGCTCGGGCCGCGCGATGACCACGCCGTATCGGGCTCCCTTGAGTCCCAACGGCTCCAGGGCCTCGTCGCCGATGTCTTCGATCAGGTCGGCGCCGTAGGGGATCATGGCGATCTTGTCCGCCCGCACGCGGGTTGCCAGATGCTGCGCGATCTCCGGGTGGTCGGCGATCAGATGATGGCCGGCCCAGCAGCCGATGCGCTCATTGGCCCAGAGCCACAGGCGCTCGTGCGTGCGCCACTTGCGCCGCTTCCATTCCAGACCGTCCATGTTGATCACGTTGGTCACGCCGCACCAGCGCAGCCAGGTCGAGAACAGGGCCGTGTTGTAACCCAGCGTGAGCACCAGCGGCGCACGGGCCCGCGCGGCATGGCGGATGGAACGCCAGTCGAAGGCCATGGTGCCGCGCGCGCCACTGGCCTTGACGCCGATGGTGACCCGGTGCACGCCCTGCCACTGGTCCTCGATCACCGGCTGTTCCTGTTCCGGGCCCGCCTGGCAGTACACCGTGACGCGCCAGCCGCGCTGCACCAGATGCAGGGCCAGCCGTTCGGCGAAGGTCTCGAAACCGCCATGCATGGCGGGAATGCCACGCGTCCCCAGGATCGAGATCTGACGATGGGGCATGGCTTGTTCCTTCTGTAGGCACATCGCAGCGACGGCGTTCATCATGCGCAGCGCGCGGCTGGCCGATTCGGCCGAATTGGGCGCCATTTCCGTCAAGCCCCGCGTACGCGATGGCGGCCCTTGCCCAGGGAATGTCCGAAAGCGGCATCGCCGCCCTTCCAGCATGTCGGCTCGTCCATGAGCGGGCCTGATGCAGGGCCCGCGCATCCTGACCGGCTTTGATCGCCGTTCCTGATGTCCAGTGCCAAGCCGTGGAGAAGACCCCTTGCGCTGCGATGACCTGACCGGGGCATCGCAGCGCTTTTTTCTCGCGCAGGTGGCGACGCGTCGGTTCCCGTGCGGCGTGCCGCTCGCGCGCCACGGGGGTCTTCGCGGGACTGGTCATGGCGATCATGGCTGCCGGCTGTGCTTGCCGCGCAGGGGGTTGGATCTGGTCAGGAATCGCGCATGCGTTTTGCTCTGCTGTTTCGTCGGCTGCGGCGTCGTAAGTTCAATCTCCGCCTGCTCTTGCTGCTGCTGGTCGTCGCGGGCGTGTCGCTGTCCGGTTGCGCCATGCTGCCGGCGTCGCGCTTTCCGGCGCCGCTGGAGCGCGCGGATGAAGCCTCGGAACTGGTCCAGAACGGCATCCACTTCAGCCTGCAGCGGATCGAGCCGGGCATGCCGGCACAGCCAGAATCGCCTGCGCACGCGCCGGTGTCCGAGGCGCCTGACGCCGACGGCGCGCCACAGGACTATGTGGTGCAGGCCGGCGACACTCTGCGGGTCACCGTCTGGGATCATCCCGAACTGAACAATCCCGGCCTGGGCGCGCTGACCTCGGCGACGGGCAACGCCGGCGTACCCGCTGTGGAGACCTTGCGCATGAGCGGGGCCAGTTCGCTGGACGCGCAGGCACGCCTGGTCCAGCCCGACGGCACGCTGTATTTCCCGTACGTGGGCACGGTCAAGGTCGCAGGACTCGACGTGCCGCGCATCCGCACGCTGCTGACGCGTCGCCTGAGCGCGGTCATCCCCGCCCCGCAGCTGGACGTGGCGGTAGTGGGCTTCCGCAGCCAGCGCGTGTATGTGGCCGGCGCCGTGCGCACGCCCGGCGCGCAGCCGCTGACCGACGTGCCGATCACGGTCGCCGATGCGCTGGCGGCCGCCGGTGGTTATGTGGAAGGCGCCGACCTGCAGTCGGTCAGCCTCAATCGCGGCGGCAGGACCCGCACGCTGGATCTGTACGCCTTCTTCTTCCAGGGCGACCTGACCCAGAATCCGCTCCTGCGCAGCGGCGATGTCCTGAATCTGCCGCCGCGCCGGGACAAGAAGGTCTTCGTCCTGGGCGAGGTCGCCAAGCCGGGCTCGCAGGTCATGCCGCTGGGGCCGATGAGCCTGTCTGAAGCGCTGGCCGATGCGGGCGGACTGAATCCTGTCTCGGCCAATGCCGCGCAGATCTATGTGTTCCGCGCGGGCGACCAGCCCCAGCAGGTCAAGGTCTACCAGCTCGATGCAATGAATCCCGGGCTGCTGGTCCTGGGCGATCGTTTCGTGCTGCGTCCGCGCGACATCGTGTTCGTCGATCCCGCCAACCTGACCCGCTTCTCGCGTGTGGTCTCCCAGATCCTGCCGCTGGCCAGCTCGCTCTACATGACCAGCGCGGCGGCCAATCGCTGATCCGCGCATGGTCGACGGATCCTTGCTGAGACTGGCGGTGTGCTGCCGCATCAACCTCGTTCGCAGCCCGATGGCCGAGGCGGTGTTGCTCGCGCGGCTGGGGGCGACGGGCGAGGTGCAGGTGCGCTCGGCCGGGCTCGAGGCGATCACCGGGCTGGAGCGTCCGCGCGGCGTGCTGGATGCGCTGGAGGCGGCCGGCTATCCGCCTCCCCCGAGCGCCTTCAGCCGCCGCCTGGACGCGCAGCTGCTGCAGTGGGCCGATCTGGTGCTGGTGATGGAAGCCAGCCAGCGCCAGACGCTACTGCGCCTGGCCCCGGCCGCGGCGGCCAAGGTCTGGCGCCTCGGCCATTGGCAGGCCACCGAGGTGGCCGACCCTGACGGGCTGGCGCCGCAAGCACTGGCCGCCACCCTGAGAACGATCGAGACCTGCGTCGGCAGCTGGCTGCCGCACCTGCAATCCCCTCTTCACCAGAGCGACCCGATCCGCCCATGAGACCCACCACCCCACCAGCCGCCGACAGTCCTGAAGAGGACGAGGTCAATCTGCTCCTGCTGTTGCGCAATGTCTCGACGCATCGCCGGTTGTTCCTGCTGGTGGCCGGCGGCGTGTTCGCCCTGGCGCTGGTGTACCTGCTGTCCGCGCAGCCGACCTACCGGGCCCAGGCGCTGCTGCAGATCGATGAGGACCAGGGGTCCATGCTCGGTGCGTTGTCCGATGTGGCCGGCGCGCTGAATCTCAACAAGTCCATCGACGGCGAGCTGGACATCCTCACCTCGCGCACCGTGATGGGCGAGGCCATCGACCGCACCCAGGCGCAGCTGGACATCGAGCCCAGGCACCGCATTCCGGTCCTGGGGCGCCTCTACGCGCGCCTGGCCACGCCGCCCAACGGATTGGCCGATCCTCCGCTGGGACTGTCGGAGCTGCCCTGGGGCGGCGAGCGCCTGCGCCTGGCGCATTTCGAAGTGCCGCGCGCGCTGTACGGCAAGCCCTTCGTCCTGACGGCCGGCGAGGACGATGCCTGGACCCTGAGTTCGCCCGACGGCGAGGAGGTCGCGCGCGGCAGGCTGGGACAGCGGATGGACTTCAACGTCGCCACCCGCTTCGGCCCGGGACGCGGGTCGATCCAGGTCGAGGAACTGCGCGCGCGCAGCGGCGTGAGCTTCGGCGTCACCGCCTCGTCGCTGCAGACCGCGTTCGAGGAGATGGGGCGCCGGGTCAAGGCGACGGAGACTTCCAAGGATTCTTCGATGATCGAGCTGACGGTGAGCGGCAGCGATGCCGAGCGCACCGCCGACTTCGCCAACGCCCTGGCGCGCGCCTATGTCGCGCTGAACATCCGTCATCGCGCCCAGCAGGCGCATCTGAGCCTGCAGTTCCTGGAGCACAGGCTGCCGGCGCTGCGCGCGGAGCTGACCCGCGCCGAGGACGCGCTCAACGCATATCGCATGCGCAGTGGCACCATCGACGTGGAGCAGCAGAGCGAGGCCCTGCTGACGCGCGTGGTCGAGCTGACCCGCCAGCAGACCCTGCTGGAACTCAACCGCGAGGCCAGCGCGCAGCAGTTCCGTCCCACCCATCCGGCCATGCGCATGCTCGAGGCGCAGCACGCGGCCGTGGCCGAGGCGCTGACGCAGGCCGATGCGCAGATCCGCGTGCTGCCCGCCGCGCAGCAGGAGTACCTGCGCCTGGCGCGGGATGTGGCGGTCGATACGCAGCTCTACACCGCGCTGGCGGCCAACAAGCTGCAGCTGGAGGTCGCCGAGGCCGGCACCACCGGCACGGCGGCCATCATCGACCCCGCGCTCTCCCCGGAACGACGCCACTGGCCCACGACGTTGCCGGTGCTCGCCGGCGGCCTGATGGGCGGCCTGCTCCTGGGCTTCCTGGCCGTGCAGGTGCTGGCCGGCATGCGCCGTGCGCTGCACGACCCGCTGGAGGTCGAGCGCCTGAGCGGCGCCCCGGTCTACGCCGTGGTGCCGGAGAGCAAGGTGCAATCGCGCATGACCCGCGTGCGCGGCGGCAGTGAAGACCCGCTCTACCATGCGCTGCTGTCGCGACAGTCGCCGACCGATCCCGGGGTGGAGGCCTTGCGCACCCTGCGCAGCACCTTCCGCCTTGCGCTGCGTGAGGCGGGGCGTACCGCGGTGGTGTTCACCGGGCCCACCGAGGGCGTCGGCAAGACCTTCGTCACCGCCAACTTCGCCTATCTGCTGGCGCTGACCGGCGTGCGCGTCCTTTTGGTCGACGGCGACCTGCGGCGCGCCGGACTCGGGCGCTATTTCCCCGATTCGGTCGCCGCGCCTGGCCTGTCCGATGTCCTGGCCGGGCAGGACACGCTGGAGGCCGCCATCCAGCGCACCGACCAGGAGGGGCTGGACCTGCTGCCTTCCGGGCGCCATCGGGTCTCCAACCCCGGCGAACTGCTGGCGCGTCCGACTCTGGACGTCGTGCTGCGCGAGGCCGAGCAGCGCTACGACTACGTGATCGTCGATTCGCCGCCGGTGCTGCCGGTCGGCGATGCCATGACCCTGGCGCGCGCCTGCGGCGCGGTCTTCATCGTCAGCCGCTACGAGCTCACCAACGGGCGGCAGCTGGTTCAGACCCTCAAGCGTCTGACCCAGGTCGAGGCGAAGATCTGCGGGCATGTCTTCAACGGCCTGCGCGCCAGCCGCTACGGCGATGGATACGGCTACGGCTATGGGTACGGAACCTACGGGGCGGACCCCAAGCGCTGAGCCCGGTCATGCGCGCAGCGGCATTGGCCCTGCGCGCGTGCCCGGACAGGCATCGCTGCAGCGCGGCGCCCGCAGGAAGATCTCAGATCAGTGAGGCGAACGAGCAGGGCAGGGCGCTGGCTCCTGCCGTGATGCCGCTCGCCGGGCGTTGGCGCACGGCCGGACAAGCCAATCGCGCGTCAGCGGCAGCCTTCGCTGACGTTGCCCAGCGTCTCCAGCGTCGGTGCGGCCAATCCCGGAAGACGCTGCAGGTTCATCGCACCGGGCAGCAGCCCGTTGGCCAGCTCCGCGCCGAGATCGGCCGTGCGCAGCGCATTCCTTCCCTGCGTGGCACGCTTGGCCAGGCCGGTGCCGTGGCAGCCGAGCGAGATCGCAGCCGGATCCTGGATCGCGGATGGATCCTGTCCGGAGCGCCGGCCAGGCGCGCGCCGGGCCATGCCGGACTGCAGCGAGCTGTCGATGCCCGGGATGGCCTGCTTCTGCTGCTCCGGCGAGGTCAGCCCGATGGCCTGCTGACTGGCGCGGATCAGCGCCATGTACGGGTCTGGAGACGTGCGCCGCCCGGTCCGTGGCGGCAGGGCGGGGTCACGCGCCAGGCCAAGGCCCGGCGCTTGCAGCGGGGCCAGGGCCGCAGCAGCTTCCTGCGCGTGGCCGGGCGCGATGCCGGCCGCACAGAACGTCAACGCCAAGGCGGCCGCCGTCGCCGCGCCGATCGAGCAGGGCCTAATAGGCATTGCGATGCACCAGGCCCTTGTGCACGGTCATCGCCACGATCTTCAGGTCCAGCGCCAGCGTGCGATGCTGGATGTAGTGCAGGTCGTGGGCGACGCGCTCGCTCATCTTCTCCAGGCAGTCGATCTCGCCCCGCAGCCCGTTGACCTGGGCCCAGCCGGTGATGCCCGGCTTGATCCGGTAGCGATACATGTAGTCGCGCACCAGTTCCTTGTACTGATTGTCGTGCGGAAGGGCGTGCGGACGCGGCCCCACCACCGACATCTGTCCCTTGAGGACATTCAGGAACTGCGGCAACTCATCCAGGCTGGTGCGGCGCAGGAGCCGGCCCAGACGCGTGACGCGCGCATCGTTGCGGCGCGCCTGGCTCAGGGTGCCGGGGCCTTCGCTGTGGACGCGCATGGTGCGGAACTTGTAGATCGTGAAGCGGCGCCCGTCGGCGCCCATGCGCTGTTGCAGGAACAGCGCCGGGCCGGGCGAGTCGATCCGGATCGCGAGCGCGATCAGGGCCAGCAGCGGCGCCAGCATCAGCAGCACCGTGGCGGAGAAGGCCAGATCGAAGGCCCGCTTGCCGAGCGGATGACGCGACTGCCAGGGCATGCCGACCAGATGGATCCCGCCGGCACCCCTGCCGGTGCGCGTCTGGTCCAGTCGGGCGAGCGGGTAGGCGCGCAGATCCGGAATGAAGCGGATATCGACGAAATCCTGGCGGAACTCCTGCACCAGCCGCTCCAGCGACGCGGCCTGATCCAGCGGCGCCAGCAGCCAGAGCTCGCGGATGGCGCCGCCGCGCAGCAGCGAGCGGAAGGTGTCGAAGTCGCCGATCACCGGCAGCCCCTCGCGTTGCGCGCCGGTGGCCGCGCCTTCCTCGTACACCAGCGCCGGCCGATAGCCCGGCCCTGGCCTGCGCAGCAGCTGCGGCAGCAGCAGCGTCGAATCGGCGCTGACCATCAGCGCCACCCGGCGCGCGCGGGATCCGAGCTGGAGTCGCCAGGACTGCGCGGCATTCAGGCCCAGGCGCGCCAAGGACAGTGCACCGGCGGCCTCCATCGTCGTCAACAGCAGCGTATGCGAATTCATTGGACCGGACTCCGGTTGAAGCGTTGCGGTGCCACGGCCCGGGCCCTGGTGCCGGCGCGATACTCGCCCGGGCTGCGCGCGAGGTGCTTGCGGAAGATCTTGGCGAGTCTGCCGCCATCGCCGATGCCGCAACGCCGCGCGATCTTGTCGATGGGCAGGTCGGTCTCGGTCAGCAGCTTGCAGCTGCGGCGCAGGCGCACGCCCAGCAGATAGTCCGAAGGCGTCATGCCCAGTTCCAGCTTGAAGCGACGCAGGAAGTTGCGCTCGCTCATGGCCACCGCGTGCGCGGCATCGGCGATGCTGACCGGCTGCTCGTGGTGGGTTTCCAACCAGCGGGCCGACGCCAGGATCTGCTCGGTCACGCGCGTGCGCGCCACCGGACGCAGGACTTCCGGCTCGGCCGGTGCCTCGGTCTGCGCCGGCCCGTGCAGCTCCAGGCAGCGCGCGGCGACCAGCTCGCCCAGGTCCGCGGCGATCATCGCCATGGCGGCGGCGAACGCGGTGCGCTGTTCGCCGGTGCTCTTCACGAACAGACCCGCCGCTTCGATCAAGCGCCGGCCCTCGGCGATCGGCACGATCATGACGCCCAGCTCGTGCTGGTCCCGCAGCCACTGGCATAGCCGCGGGCTGGCCTCCAGCGTCGCCGCACCCACGCCACCGGCCACGAACACGATGCGCAGGCGCTGCCCGCGCGGGGGCGGCAAGCGTTCGGTAGCCACATGCATGCCCGAGGCGCTGGCCACGGTGCCACCGGATTCGGACAGCAGCACGGGCATGTAGAGGCGTTTGAAGCCCGAGGCGCGCTGCTCGATGGCATTGGCGGTACACAGCAGGTCGATCAGGGCCACCACGTCGGCCAGCCCGAAGCCGTCGAAGACGACCAGGCCCAGACGATGTGAGAGGTTCAGTCGCTCGGCCGGGAAGGCGGGCAGGCGGCTGACGGACGACTTGATTCCGGTGATCACGCTCATGTTTTCCCCTTGAAGCTCTGGACGAGCCGCCCTCCCGCGCGGCTCGCAGTTCGCGCCCGGCCCGCCGGCTCGCGGCGTGGCCGTGGCTGATGTCCCGCCCTCCCAGCGGGTCTTTGCAAGCGCGCGGTCCCCGTTGCCCATTGCGACCGAGCAGAAGGACCTGGCTCGCCCAAGCGCTTGTGCTGCGGCCGCTCGTCCCCCGATCAGGCCGCGCTTCTACAGACCGGCGGCAGGCAGACGCGCGACGGCGGCCATGCTCCCGCGGGTCGCGCGATGGCCAGGCCTTGCAGGCAGTTGACGCCGCCGGCCAGGGCCACGGCGGTGTCGCTTGCGCGTTCGACGCCTTCGGCGACCACGTACGGCGCGATGCTTCCGCCCAGCGCGACCAAGTGCGAGAACTCGCGCGCCCCGGTGATGCTGCGCATCGCTTCGGCCAGGAGCGTGCCGCTGATCTTGACCACCTGGGGCAGGATCTGGCGGACGAAGTCCAGCCGCGTGTGGCCCTCGCCGAAGTCATCGATGGCGATCTGGCAGCCCAGCGCGCGCAGGCGCCCGACGAAGGTCTTGGCCGACTCGAAGTCGCCCAGCGGCGCCGTCTCGGTGATCTCCAGCGTCAGCCTGGCGGCGACGGTCGGCTGTTCCTGCAGCCTCTTGATAGGCCCATGCCACCAGGCGTCGTCGACGAGACTGTGCGAGGACAGGTTGCAACCGGCGTGCAGGGTGGGCTCGCGCTCCAGGCGTTCGATCACCGCGTCGAGCACCACACGATCCAGCAGCCTGACCAGGCCCAGACGCTCCATGGCGGCGACCAGGCAGGAGGCGCCGATGCCGGGCTGATCCAGTCGCAGCAGGGCCTCCTGATACAGCGAGGCGTCGCGTCGATCGCCGGCGTTGCGTCGCATGATCGGCTGGAAGGACAGGCCGACCTCGCCGCTGCGTAAGGCCTCATGAAAGGCCAGGGCCAGGGCCATGTCTTTCTCGTAGCGCTCGCGCCAGATCCAGCCGCACTGGACCGGTTCCAGGATCGGCGCGCGGCCGCCCAGGCGCTCCAGCTCCTGCGGCGGATAGGGCCCAGAGGTCGAGCTCAATCTGACTTCGCCGACAGTGACCACCGGCAGCGCGCGCTGCCCCAGGTGCTCCAGCGGCAGACCCGCGAGCTGGAGTTGCCAGTGCTCGGCGAAGGACCCGGCCTCGGCGATCCACGCGACGAAACGGCGATCGCCCGCCTGCTTGATCGAGTGGCCGGCCAGATGCATGCGCCACTGCAGTGCGGCCAGGGCCGCGCGCGCGAAGGTCTCGCCGTAGGCCGCCGCCAAGTGGTCGCGGTTATGCAGCTCGACCAGCAGATGGCAGCCCGATGCCGGCGGCGGAAGCTCAATGCGGCTCATGCGCCGCTCCCCAGGCAGCCGCGTGCGTCCTCGGCCCGCTCACCTCCTGGATCGCGGGCAGACCACCGCGATACGCCGGCTGACGCGCGTACGAAAACGGTCCTTTCTGGAAGGATCGGGGCGCGTGAAGGAATACCGCGGATAGCTTGAACTCTTGGCGATCAATTCGACATGAAAAGTGCTGGGACAGAAAGGACCATTTCTGTCAAATGTCGATCCGCCACCGCCACTCCCCGAAGCCCGAGCGCAACCCCGGATCAAGATGCCCAAGGCGCATCGCATACAGGCAGGCAGTGGGGACGACGCGCTACACCCGATTTCGCGACCGTGGGCTCGGGACGTCCTGGGAGGCCGAGCGACTCGGCGTCCGGCCGATCAGGACGCGATGGCCAAACCGCGCAGGCGCGGTGCGTGCGTTGCTTGTCAAGGCAGCTGCGTCACTGCAGGAGGGTGACTGCCTTCGCTGTATCGGCCGCGAAGTCGCCGATCGGAACGCGGAGTCCCCCATCCTGTTCATACAACGCATAATCACCGTGTTCGTGGATTCCGCGGCCTGGCCCAAGCAGGGCCCAGGCGGCGGAACAGTCAATCAGGGGGGGGCAGGCGCGTGCCCCATTACGCCGTCAGGCCTGGTCCTGACGGCGTGGTCTACGCGTGCACTGCGTGCGACCGGCGGAGCCCGATGCCACCTGGTGGGCAGTGTTGGAAGACCATGCTAAGAGCAAGACAGAGCGACCAGACACGACATGCGACATTGACGGAACAAGAGTTGGGCAAGCGCAGGCCGCAGGTTCGCACAGGCGACTGCGCATGCTTGACCAGTGCCATGTTCGAACGCTGTCTTCTCTGGATTTTCCGCTGGATCCGCAGATGTGGTCCCACCCGGCGCGGTTGGCAACACTGGGGGGCGTCACCATGATCATCGGCTACGCGCGCGTCTCGACGGGCGACCAGAATCTCGATCTGCAGATCCTGGCGCTCAAGGCCGCCGGTTGTACCAAGATCTATACGGACCAGGGTGTCTCGGGCAGGCACGGCAGCCGCCCGGGCCTGCACAAGGCGCTGCGGCGACTCAAGCCGGGTGGGAAGCTCGTCGTCTGGAGGTTGGACCGGCTTGGCCGCTCGTTGATCAATCTGGTCCAGCTGCTGGATGTGCTGGGCGAGCGCGACATCTGCTTCCAGTCCCTGACCGAGAGCATCGACACGGCCTCATCGGGAGGCCGCCTGGTGTTCCACATCATGGCCGCGCTGGCCGAGTTCGAGCGCTCGCTGATCAGCGAGCGGACGCGAGCCGGCCTGGCCGCTGCGCGTGTGCAGGGCAGGAAGCTGGGCCGAAGGCCATCGCTGACGGTCGAACAGTGCGTGGAAGCCAGCGAACTGGCACAGCTGCGTGGCTGGGACTCGAAGCAGCTGGCCAAGCATTACGGCGTCCACCCGCGCACGCTGGCCAGACTGATGGCGCAACAGCAGGACCAGGTGGAGCCGGCGTTGATGAAGGGCGGGCGCGTGGTGGACTAGCGGCGCGGGCGTCGACGCCATCGCCGTGCCCGCGCGGTGCACAATGGCCGCATGATCATCCAATCGCTGCTCGACACCGACCTGTACAAGTTCACGATGATGCAGGCGGTGCTGCATCAGCACCCTGCCGCGCAGGTGCAATACCGCTTCAAGTGCCGCACGCCGGGCATCGACCTGGCCGCGCACCTGGACCGCATCTCCGAGGAGATGGACGCGCTGTGCGCGCTGCGCTTCACCGCGGACGAGCTGGACTACCTGCGCGGGCTGCGCTTCGTCAAGCCGGATTTCGTCGACTTCCTCGGCCTGTTCCACTTCGATCGCAAGTACATCACCCTGCGCGCCTCGGACCAGGTGCCCGGCGAGATCGCGCTGGAGATCGAGGGGCCGTGGCTGCACACGATCCTGTTCGAGGTGCCGCTGCTGGCGATCATCAACGAGGTGTACTTCGATGCGCTGGGGCAGGGCGATCTGGTCGAAGGCGAGCGCCGGCTGCAGGCCAAGCTGGCGCGCCTGCGCGCCATCCCCGACGCGGCCGGCTGCGCCATCGCCGACTACGGCACGCGCCGGCGCTATTCGCGCGCCTGGCACGCGCGCCTGCTGCCGCAGCTGCGCGACGGGCTGGGCGAGCAGTTCGTCGGTACCAGCAACGTCCACTTCGCCTACCGGTACGGCATGACGCCGCTGGGCACGATGGCGCACGAGTGGCTGCAGGCCTTCCAGGCGCTGGGCCCGCGCCTGCGCGATTCGCAGGCCGCCGCGCTGGAGGCCTGGGCGCGCGAGTATCGCGGCGACCTCGGCATCGCGCTGAGCGACGTGGTCGGCACCGATGCGTTCCTGCGCGACTACGACATGTACTTCTGCAAGCTCTTCGACGGCATGCGCCACGACTCGGGCGATCCGCTGCGCTGGGGCGAGCGGATGCTGGCGCACCTGGCCGCCAACCGCGCCGACCCGCGCGCCAAGACGCTGGTGTTCAGCGACGGCCTGGACGTGGACCGGGTGGCCGAGCTGTACGCGCACTTCAAGGGGCGCTGCCGCCTGGCCTTCGGCATCGGCACCAACCTGACCAACGATCTGGGCCCCAAGGCGCTGAACATCGTCATCAAGATGACCCGCTGCAACGGCCAGCCGGTGGCCAAGCTGTCCGACTCGCCGGGCAAGAGCATGTGCGACGACCCGGGCTATGTGCGCTATCTGCGGCAGGTCTTCGGGCTGCCGCCCGAGCAGGATCTGTGACCTGCGGCAAGCTTTCGATCACCGACAACTTGGCGGACTTGACACCTATTTTGGCGTAATTTTCACTCTGTCTTGACGCCGCAGCCGACGGCGATCATCCGCCGCTTCGGGCGGATCAGGGGTGGCGCCGGGGTGCTCGACATGACGCTTGTACGCGCGGCTGCCACGCTGTGGCTGCTGCTCCTTCTGGCTGGCTGCGGCGGCGGGGGTGGCGGCGGGTCGTCCTCCGCCTCGTCCTCGCCCTCCACGCCGGTCACCACCCCGACCACGCCCAGCGACAAGCCGACCACCGATGCGGAGGCGGCGCGCTTTCTGACCCAGGCCAGCTTCGGCCCGACCAAGGCCGACATCGCCCGCGTGCGCCAGATCGGGTACGGCGCCTGGATCGACGAGCAGATCGACGCGTCCAAGACTGCGCCGACGCTGATGGAGCCGCACATCCTGTCCATCCCGGTGGCCAGCCTGAGCTACGCCGAGCGCCGCAACTACTGGCTGTGGCAGGCGGTGACCGCCAAGGACCAGCTGCGCCTGCGCATGGGCTTCGCGCTCAGCGAGATTTTCGTGGTCTCCGACCGCGACTACAACACGGCCAACTTCGGCCGCATCGCCAACTACCAGGACATGCTGGACAGCAATGCGTTCGGCACCTACCGCGACCTGCTGGAGAAGGTCACCCTGCACCCGGCGATGGGCACCTACCTCAGCCACATCCGCAACCGCAAGGCGGTCAGCTACAAGAACGGCCAGGGACTGACGGTCACCATCGTCCCCGACGAGAACTATGCGCGCGAGGTGATGCAGCTGTTCTCCATCGGCCTGGTCCAGCGCAACGCCGACTTCACCGTCAAGACCGATGCCTCGGGCAACACCATCCCCACCTACGACCAGGCGGTGGTGAGTGCGATGGCGCGTGTGTTCACCGGCTGGTCGATCAATGGCGCGACCAAGGACACCTTCTACAAGGGCCTGCCGGACAACGACGCCAAGCCGATGACCTGCGTGCCGGACTACCACGACGACCAGCCCAAGACCATCTTCAACGGCATCGTCATCGCCGAAGGCAACGACTGCACCAAGACGCTGGCCAAGGCGCTCGACGCGCTGGCCAGCCATGCCAACACCGCGCCCTTCATCAGCCGCCAGCTGATCCAGCGCTTCGTCACCAGCAATCCCAGCCCGGCCTACGTGGGCCGTGTGACCAAGGTGTGGGCCAGCTCCAACGGGGATCTGGGCAAGGTGATCAAGGCGATCCTGATGGACACCGAGGCGCGCACGGCGCCGGCCGCCACCGACACCAGCTACGGCAAGCTGCGCGAGCCGCTGATCCAGCTGACCACGCTGTGGCGCGCCTTCGACGCCAAGTACGTGCCGCGCGACGACGGCCAGTACGCGTTCTCCTTCGGCGCGTCCTACGACTTCAGCGTGTCGCTGGGCCAGGACTCGCTGCGCTCGCCGTCGGTGTTCAACTTCTTCTCGCCCGACGCGCGCCTGCAGGCCGCCGATGGCGTCGATGGCCTCTATGCGCCTGAGTTCGACCTGCTCAACGACTCCAGCTTCGTGAGCACCTTCAACGAGGTGTGCAACGCCGCCTGCGGCAATCTGAAGACCGCCGCGCCGACCGCGCGGACCAACGCGCCGGTGCTCGATGCCACCAGCCTGCAGGCGCTGGCCGATGCCGGCAACCACGCCGGCATGGTCGATGAGATCTCCGCGCTGCTGTTCGCCGGCAACCTGTCCGCCGACACCCGCGCCACGATGATCGACATGCTCAACAAGCTGCAGACCGAGAAGCGCAGCAGCGCAGAGCGGGTGCAGTCCCTGGTCCAGCTGGCGCTGGCCTCCCCCGATTTCGTGATCCAGCGATAGGAGCCGCACGAACATGTCTCGACAGGTCAATCAGGACCGCCGGACCTTCCTGCGCTCGCTGCAGCTGATGCTGGCCGGCGGCGCCGTCGCCGCGACCCTGCCGCAGTTCGAACTGGTCGGCCGCGCGCTGGCGCAGAGTTCCACCGCGGTGGGCACCGGCAACTACCGCGCGCTGGTGTGCATCTTCCTGTTCGGCGGCAACGACTCGTTCAACATGCTCATCCCGCATGTGCAGACCGAGTACGACGTCTACCTCAAGAGCCGCGGCGGCGTGTACGACGCGGCCGCCAACAGCCAGGGCCTGGGCATCGCCCGCGACGCGCTGCTCAAGGTCACCGACACGGCGGGCAAGGCCTGGGGCCTGCACCCGGCCTGCGCCGGCATGAAGACCCTGTTCGACAACCGCGAGCTGGCGTTCATGGCCAACGTCGGCACGCTGGTGCAGCCGACCACCAAGGCCGAGTACACCGCCAAGGCTAAGCGCCTGCCCTACAACCTGTTCTCGCACAACGACCAGCAGGCGCTGTGGATGCGCGGCGAGTCGGAGCTGCGCAGTTCCAACGTCGGCTGGGGCGGCACCCTGGGCGAGCGCATCAAGGGCGCCAACAGCGGCGGCTTCACCGCGCTGCCGCCGACCATCTCGCTGGCCGGCAACAACCTGTTCCAGACCGGCACCTCGATCTCGCCCTATGTGATGTCCACCGGCGGTCCGGCGGCGCTGCGCAACTTCGAGAACGTCAACTCCACGCCCGACCGCATCCGCCGCGAGGCGCTGGCCGCGCTGGTCAAGCATCGCTACACGCCGCTGATGCAGGACCAGTACGCGCTGCAGGGCGAGAGCGCGATGCTGATCGGCAGCACCATGCGCACCGCGCTGGATGCGAACAACGGCGGCGACATCGCCACCGTGTTCCCGTCCGGCAATGGGCTGGCCTCGCAGCTGCGCATGATCGCCCGCTCGATCAAGGCCAGCCGGACCAGCGCGCTGGGGCAGAACCGGCAGATCTACTTCGCCAGCATGGGCGGCTTCGACACCCACGACGGGCAGATGGTCGCCAATGGCCAGCCGCGGCTGTTGGGGCAGGTCTCCGATGCGCTGTTCGCCTTCCGCAACGCGCTGGTGGAAATCGGCGCGCTCAACGACGTGGTCAGCTTCACCAACAGCGACTTCGCCCGCACGCTCAACAGCAACGGCAATGGCACCGACCACGCCTGGGGCGGCGTGCAGCTGATGATGGGCGGCCCGCAGTCCTCCGGCGGTCCGCTGGCCGGCGGCCGCGTATTCGGCAGCTATCCGATCCTGGAGTTGAACGGCGACCAGGCGGTCGATCGCGGTCGCATGATCCCGACCACGTCGACCAACCAGTTCGGCGCCACCTTCGCCCAGTGGATGGGTGTGGGCGCCTCGGACCTGGCGGCGATCTTCCCGGGTCTGGGCAACTTCGCCAGTCCGATGCTGGGATTCTTGGCAGCGTGAGGCGGGAGCGTCACGTAGCGCGATTCGTGAACCCGCGCTGATGGATCCGTGTACGTCGTTGCGTGCGGGTCCCTTCGCTCAGATCAAGTTGGTAAGCTCGAATACAGGCAGGATAGATTGATGCTCGTCACATAAAAGACTGCGCTGACCAAGCGCGGCGCGGCGCGAAAGAAATTGATGTTTGACGTTTCAAACTTAAGACCCGGTCTGTTGCGAAGCCTTCATGCGCGGTGGGTTCGACCCAGGTTCACCGCATGCACGCCGGCGCTGTTGTGCCTGGGCATTGTCGCCGCGACCTGTCCCGGCGAAGCGTTGGCCGGTGCCTGGGTCCAGGACGATGGCAAGACGCTGCTGATCCTTAGCGCCAGCCACTCGGACAGCGGCGTGGCCTTCGACGATGCGCATCGGCGTACCCGGTTTCCCGACGACGGCAAGAGCCAGCTCGACCAGCTGAACCTCTACGTCGAGCACGGCGTCACGCCGGACCTGAGCTTCATCGGCAACTTCTATGCCGACCGGGTCGGCTATCGAAATGACGCCGGCTACGGCAGCCGGACCACGAGCGGCTTGGGCGACCAGGAAGTCGGGCTGCGCTATCGGCTCGATCCGGGCGGAGGGCAGGGGCAGTGGGTCGGTGCGGCTCAGTTCCTCCTCAGCATTCCTGCCTACGATCGCGACGACGAGCCGGCGATCGGCCTGGGCGATTACGGCGCGGAGTTGCGCTACAGCGTTGGCCGCGGCTACCGGCTCGGCCAGCACGACGCGTATCTGGACATGGGTCTGGCCGCGCGCCTGCGCGGCGCCGACGCTGCCGACGAGATGAGGCTGGACATCGCCACCGGCGTGGCGCTGACGCCCAGGTGGGTGCTGCTGTCCGAATTGAATGTGATCCAGGGCCTGGGCAACGGACGCGGTTGGAACCGCAGCAACCTGATTGCCAGCAATAACTACGACCTGACCAAGCTGCGCCTGTCGATGCTGCATACCTTGCCGGGAGGGGCGCAGCTGCAGCTCGGCGTTCAGCAGGTGGTGGCCGGTCGCAACACCGGAGGCGGCACCGCCGTGTTCGCCGCTGCGTGGTGGCGCTTCTGATGGAAGGGTCGCGTTCGCTGTCCGGAGACGTGTTCCCGTGAATGTGCAGGCAGACCCGGCGCGCGTCCTTGGGGGTGTCCCCCTGTCCCTTGGCGGCTCCAGGCAGATCGGCCAGCGCCTGGTGGAAGCAGGTGTGATCGATGGCGAACAGCTGGAGAGTGCACTGGCGCTGCAGCGCCGCTGGCACTCGCGCCTTGGCGACGTCATCCTCGCCCAGCGCTGGACCTCGGCGCTGAAGTTCTATCCGGTGCTGGCCGAGCAATTCGGCCTCCCCTTCGTCAACCTCCTTGAACAGTCGCCGGATGCGGCATCGTTCGATGTCGATTGTGCAGCCGAGTACCTGAAGCGACTGGCGGTACCGTGGCACCGGGAAGGCGAGGCGATGGTGGTCGCGGTGGCCGACCCGGGTGAGGCCACCTTCGCCTGGGCGCGCAGCCTGTACGGCGATGACGTGCGCTTCGTGGGGACCTCCAAGTTCGACATCATCTGGGTGGTGCAACGGCTTGCGGCCGCGCGCCTCACCGACGATGCGCTCAATCTTCTGGCGGTACGCGACCCTGAGCATTCGGCGCGTACCGTGTTCACACGCGGTCAGCGCATGGTCGCCTTGGGTATCGGCGTGGCGCTGGTGGTCGCGCTGTGCCTGCGGCCGATCGCCACGCTGATCGTGCTCGACGCACTGCTGGCGCTGTGTTTCCTCGCCACGTTCCTGTTCAAGTTCACGCTGATGTGCCTGGGCGCGCGACGCAAGGTCGACATCCGCGTCGACGAGCAGGACATCGCGCAGCTGGATGACGCCGACCTGCCGGTCTATACCGTGCTGGTGCCGATGTACAAGGAGCCGGATGTCCTGCCGATCCTGGCCAGCGCGCTGCGCAAACTCGATTACCCCACCTCGAAGCTGGACGTGAAGCTGGTGCTCGAAGCCGGCGACATCGAAACCATCGAAGCGGCCAAGTCGCTGGGTCTGGAAGCGTTCTTCGAGATCATCCGCGTGCCCGAGTCGCAGCCCAAGACCAAGCCGAAGGCCTGCAACTACGCGCTGCAATTCGCACGCGGCGAGTTGGTGACCATCTATGACGCCGAGGACATGCCTGAGCCCGACCAGCTCAAGCGTGTGGTGGCGACCTTCCGGAAATCCGCGCCGGAGGTGGCTTGTGTGCAGGCGCGCCTGAACTACTACAACGCCGATGAGAACTGGCTCACGCGGATGTTCACGTTGGACTACACGCTGTGGTTCGATTTCTTCCTGCCTGCGCTTGAATACCTACGCATCCCGATTCCGCTGGGCGGCACGTCCAACCATTTTCGTCTAGAGGTGCTGCGCGGTATCCACGCCTGGGATCCTTATAACGTGACCGAGGACGCGGATCTGGGTGTGCGTCTGATCAGCCAGGGCTATCGCGTCAGCGTGGTCAATTCGACCACCTTCGAGGAAGCCAACGTCAGCATCCCCAACTGGATCCGTCAGCGCTCGCGCTGGCTGAAGGGCTACATGCAGACCTGGCTGGTGCATATGCGCGACCCGGTGCACTTGTACCGATCCACCGGGTTCCGCGGCTTCTGGGGGTTCCAGTTCTTCATCGGTGGCGGTTTCTTCACCGCGCTGGCCGCGCCCGTGCTGTGGCTTATCTATCTGGTATGGCTGGTGCTGGGCTTCTCCACATTTCGCGACCTGCTGCCGCGCGCGCTGGATTACCTCAACCTGTTCAACCTGCTGGTGGCCAACTTCTTCTTCATCTACATGACGCTGGTGGCCAGCCTCAAGCGCGGCTACCAGCACCTGGCGCCTTACGCGCTGACTGCGCCGTTCTACTGGTTGCTGCAGTCGATCGCCGCCTACAAAGGCGCCTGGCAGCTCATCCGCAATCCGTTCTATTGGGAGAAGACCACGCATGGCATCAGCAAGTACGTTGCCGAGCAGCGCAAGGTCGCCCTGGAAGACTGAGCCCTGGGCCCTGCGCGATGCCCTGCCGGCCCTGGCCGCCGCGCTGGTGTTGCTGTCGGCGCTGCTGGCCTGGTCGGTGGCGCAAGGCCTGATCGATGCGCGCTATGTCGCCGGGCCGCAGATCGCCGGCGCGACGGCGCAGGCGGCCGGCAGGGTGACGCTGGGCATGCTGTATCCCAATGGCATCGCGGCGCTAGCGGTGTGGCTGGGCAGGATTGGCAGCATTCCGGCGTGGTGGCCGATCGTTCCCGATCTGCTCGCGGCGGCGGCGACCATTGCGGTGCTGTGGCACGACCTGGCTGCGCGGCTCGGGCGGCGTTGGGCGTGGGGGCTGGCCATGCTGTTCCTGCTGCAACCGCTGTTCGTCGGCGCGGCGCTGTCCGGCAATGGCGAAGCGGTGATGCTGCTGGCCCTCTATGCGGTCGGGCGTGGCGCGTTGCGGGTGCGGCGGGCGGCCGACGTGGTCGGCTACTTGGTTCTGGCCAGCTGGATGCTGATGCTGTTCATGGCGGACGTCCGCGCCTGGGTCGTCATCGTCGCGTTGGCCGTGTGCCTGTTCCCCTGCGTGCCGCGAGGGCTGCTGGCGCGCGCGCCGCTGACCTACCACCTGGCGGTCTTCCTGCCGGTGGTGTTCACCGTGCTTGCCCTGCTCTATACCTGCTGGTGGTGGAATGGTGACACGCTGGCCTGGCTGCGGGACACCTGGGCAGGCGGTAGAGGTTTGCTCGTGCCCACCGAGGTGTTCCGGGCCCAAAGGCGGCCCCTCGTGTGGGGCGCGGGCGGCATCGTTGTGGTCGCGTTGCTTGCCCTGTCGGGAAAGGGAGCTCCGCAGGCGTGGCGTGCGACGTACGCACTGGCCGCGGCCGTGCTCTGCGCTGTCATTGTTGTCGCATTCGCACGCGGCGCCTGGCCGGGCGACTATGCGGTGCTGTTGCTCGCCCCAGCGGCGCTTGCGGCCGGCCAGTGCCTGCCCGCACAGCGAGGCTGGTTGATCGGCGTGTTGTTGCTGGGTGCGTTATCGGGCGCGCCGGAGGTGTTCGCGCTGGTTACCGGTTAGGCCGTCGCCCGCGCGCTGTCGGCACGATCGTGGAAGAATCCTTCCGGAGTTGGCGGCCACCTGCAGGAAGGCGATGAACGCGGCGAAGAAATGGGCGATGGCTTTACTGGCGCTCGCGCTGGCGAGCGGCTGTTCCGCGACGAGCCGTGGGCCGTGGCTGGGCGCGAACGTCAAGGTTTCCGAGGATGCGCCCTGGGGCAGCAAGGCCGCCGGGCAGTCGCTACGCAACCTGGCGGACGCGGGCGCGCAGACTGGCCTGCTGGTGGCCTTCCTCTGGCAGGAGACCCCGGCCTCGCAGACCCCCGTGCTGGGCAGCGACAGCAGCGTGGAGCGCCTGCGTGATGCCGTGCGGCAGACTCGCGCGGCCGGACTGCGGCCCATCCTCAAGCTGCATGTCTGGGTGCCGGGCCACTGGGCCGGCGAGATCGATCCTGCCGACAAGGCCGCCTGGTTCGCCGCCTACGAGAAGGCGATCCTGCCCCTTGCGGCCATGGCGCGCGAGGAGCGCGTGGAGGCGCTGGTGCTCGGCACCGAGTTGCGGCGTCTGCAGAATGCGCCGCAGTGGACGACGCTGGCGACCTCGGTGCGCAAGGTGTACCCGGGCAGGTTGGTCTACGTGGCCGACAGCATCGACCAGGCCGAAGCGTTCCCTTACTGGTCGGCGTTCGATGTGGTGGGCACCAGCCTCTACCCGGCCTTGCCAGGCGACCTGCGCGAGCGTGGCAACGCCATGAACGATGTGGCCGCGCGTCTGCAGGCCCTGGCGGAACGTCAACAGCGGCCAGCCTGGGTGGCCGAGCTGGGGCTGCGCTCCGCCAGTGGAAGCCTGGGGGCGCCGTGGGAAAGTCCCGAGCAGCGCACCGCGAACGTCGACCTGGCTCTGCAGGCGCGCGTGCTGGGCGAATGGAAGCAGGTGCTGGCGCGGCACGGCGTGGCCGGCATCGGCATCTGGTGCTGGTACACCGATCCGGCGGCCGGCGGCGCGAGCGACAGCGACTTCACCGTGCAGAACAAGCCCGCGCAGGCCTTCTTCCGCGCGGGTTTTGCGCCGCAGCGGTCTCCATGATTTCTTTTGCCTGAGGCCCTCGCGCTCGGGCCGGACAGGTCGCGTTGGGGAACCGGCGCCTGGCGCGATCATTGGAGCCACTTCTAAGCGCGTGTGCGAGGATCCAGGAAACGAACGCCAACCGTGCAGGTCCATGGCGCGCTGCGCCCAACAGGAGACGACAACATGATCCGCAACATCGTCCGCATGGGAACCCCCGTGCTGCTGGCCCGGGCCGAGCCGGTCGAGCACTTCGCCACCGGCGAGCTGCGCGACCTGGTCGATGACATGTTCCAGACCATGGACGAGGCCGGCGGCGTGGGCCTGGCCGCGCCGCAGGTGGCGGTGAGCAAGCGCGTGATCGTGTACGGCTTCGAGCACAACGCGCGCTATCCCGACGCGCCCTCGGTGCCGCGCACGGCGCTGTTCAATCCGCTCATCGAGCCGCTCACCGACGAGTTGGAGGACGGCTGGGAAGGTTGCCTGTCCATTCCCGGCCTGCGCGCGGTGATTCCGCGCCATCGGCGGATCCGGGTCAGCGGCTGGAACGCCGGGGGCCAGCGCGTGGAGCAGGTCGCCGAAGGCTTCCATGCGCGCGTGATCCAGCACGAGGTCGACCACCTGGACGGCATTCTGTATCCGTCGCGGATCAAGGACTTCTCCACGTTCGGGTTCACCGACGTGCTGTTCCCGGAGATCGGCGAGGGCAAGTGAGCCGAGGCACGCCACACGCGGCAAGGCACGGCATTAACGCCACGCTGCTAGCCTGCCGGCCTGTCCACGGATCTTGCGAAGGTAGGCCATGAAGACCACGCCCCATTCCCTGAAGATCGCGCTGATGCTGGGCGCGCTGGCCTTGGCTGGCGCCGCGCAGGCGCAGGATTTCAAGCAGTTGCTCAAGCAGCACACCGGCCAGGCGGCGCCGGCTGGCGGCGAGGCGGCCGGTGGGCTGGGGGCGCTTGGCGGGCTGTCGCTGCCGGCGATCGGTGGCAACACCGCGGGCAATGCGGCCGGTGTGCTGCAGTACTGCGTGCAGCGCAAGTACCTCAGCGCCGATGCGGTCACTGGCGTCAGGGACAAGCTGCTGTCCAAATACGGCCTGGGCGGGGCGCAGAAGCCCGAGCAGTCGCCGGACTACCAGCGCGGCCTGATGGGCGTGCTCAAGGGCGAAGGCGGGCAGTCGTTCAACCTGGACGCGGTCTCGGGCAAGCTCAAGGACAAGGCCTGCGACTACGTGCTGAACAACGCCACCAAGCTGATCTGAAGGTGGGAGCCGCCCTTGTGGCCTTTTCGGCCAATGGCGGCGATGGGACATTACCGGAAAGAGCCTATCGCCGCCGGCGACTCCCGTAGAGCGCAGCTTGCTCCGCTGCGTTTCGGCCGGATCACAGGGAAGCCCCAGCGGAGCAAGCTCCGCTCTACAGGGAGAGATGGTCGCTCACATCCAAAACGAAGGCCGCCCGCGGAGGCTCTGCAGGCGGCCTTTGCTTTGGATGGTTGCAACGCTCGGTTTAGAACGCCGGCGCCCCGAGTGAGGGCGCCGGGAATCTCCATCACGGCAGCGAGTAAGCCACCAGCGCGTCGCTGATCGGGGTCTCCATGAAGTGGTGGCCGCCGGCCATCTGCACCACGTACTGCTTGCCGTTGACCGTGTAGGTCATCGGGGTGGCCTGGCCGCCGCCGGGCAGCACCGAGGTCCACAGCACCTTGCCGGTCTTCAGGTCGATGGCGCGCAGCAGGTTGTCGGTGGCCGCCGCGACGAACACCAACCCGCCGGCGGTGATCGCCGGGCCGCCGTTGTTGGGCGTGCCGATCTGGATCGGCAGGCCGGTCGGCAGGCCGAGCGGGCCGTTGGCGCGGGCCGTGCCCAGCGGCTGCTGCCAGATCACCTTCTGATCGTGCAGGTTGATCGCGGTGATCATGCCGTAGGGCGGCTCGTTGCACAGGGTCTTCAGGCCCGGGACCATGAAGGCCGACACCGAGATCGCATACGGCGTGTCCTCCATCGCGCCGGGGCCTTCGGCGCCGCCCTTGCCGGGCGTGTAGCGCGGATCGTCGATCGAGTACAGGTCCTGCGCGTCGGCCTGCTTGCGCGGGATGTAGTGCTCGTACATCGGGGTGACGTTCCAGTTGGCCACCAAGATGCCGCGGGCCGGGTCGTAGGCCACGCTGCCCCAGTCGCTGCCGCCGTTGTAGCCGGGGAACACGATCCACGGCTGCTTGAGCTGCGGCGCGGTGAACTCGCCGGTGTAATGCGCCTGGCGGAACTTGACCCGGCAATACAGCTGGTCGAAAGGCGTCATGCCCCACATGGTCGATTCCTTCAGGTCCGGCATGCCCAGACGCGGCATCCCGGTCGACCACGGCTGGGTGCTGGCGCGGCTCTCGCCGGGCACGGTCACCTTGGTGTCGGCCGGGCGCTCCTCGACCGGCAGCAGCGGCTTGCCGTTGCGGCGGTCGACCACGAACAGCTGGCCGCGCTTGGTCGGGATGATCATCGCCGGCACCGGCGTGCCGCTGTGGTCGGGGAAGTCCAGCAGCGTGGGCTGCGAGCCGATGTCGTAGTCCCAGGTGTCCTTGTGCACGGTCTGGAACACCCACTTCTGCTCGCCGGTGGTCGCATCCAGCGCCACGATCGAGGACGCCACGGCGTTCTCGGCCGGCGTGCGCAGCTGGTCGTAGTAGTCGGCGGCCGAGTTGCCGGTGGGGACGTAGATCAGGTTGAGCGCGTTGTCGCCGGCCATCGGGCCCCAGGAGTTGGGCGTGCCGCGGCTGTATTCCTGGCCCGGGCCGGGCTCCTGATGCCACACCATGCCGGGATGGTTGACGTCCCAGGCCCACTTGAACGCGCCGGTCTCGGCGTCATAGCCGCGGATCACACCCGAGGGCGCCCAGCGGCGCTGGTTGTCCAGCACCTGGTGGTTGAGCGAGATGGTGCCGTTGACCACCACCGGCGGCGAGGTCACCGCCAGCTGGCCCGGCACCGACTTGCCCATCCCGGTCAGCAGGTTGACCGTGCCCTCGCTGCCGAACTGCGCGCAGGGCTGGCCGCTGGCCGCGTCCAGTTCGATCAGGCGCATGTCCAGCGTGGCCACGATGATGCGCGCATGGCAGCTCTGGCCCTCCGGCACCGCGTTGGAGACGAAGTAGGTCACGCCGCGGCAGGCGGCGGTGTAGGGCACGTTCTCGTACTTGACCCCGGAGACGAATTTCCAGATCTCCTTGCCGGTGGCCGGGTCGAGCTTGGACACGTTGTTGGTGGCCGAGCACACGTACAGCCCGTCGCCGATCATCAGCGGCGTGTTCTGCGCGCCCCACTTGTTGGTCTTGCCCGGGGGCGGCAGATCGCCGGTGTGATAGGTCCAGGCGACCTTGAGCTTGCCCACGTTCTCCGGGGTGATCTGCGCGGCCGGCGAATAACGGGTGGCATCGGTGTCGCGGCCGTAGGCGGCCCATTCGCTGTCGGCCTGCGCGGCGCGGGCCTTGGCGTTGTCGCCGGCGGCCAGCGGGGCCTGCGGCGCGTCATCGCCGTGTTCGACGTATTGGGTGCGGAAGACCAGGGCGAAGGCGATCGCCGCGAACACGATGCAGCCCGCCGCCGCCAGATAACCGTGCTTGCGCAGCCGCCCGGCCGACAGGCGCGGCACCATCAGCGCGACGAAGAAGCCCAGCAGGGTGATGTAGCCCATGCGCGGCACCCAGCCCCACAGGCGGGTGGCCGATTCGACCAGGGTCATCACCAGCGCGAGCAGGAACACCACGCCGTAGAGCTTGGCGCCCCATAGCCGGCCGGCGAACAGCAGCACGCCGCTGATGAGCATCAGCACGCCGTTGACCAGGTAGTACCAGGTGCCGCCCAGCGACAGCAGATAGGCCCCGGCCACGGCCAGGATCAGGCCGGAGACGGCGACGATGACAGCGACGATCTTCTGCCAGAGAGGGAGCCCGGGACGGGGCGCGGCAGTGTTCATGCACAACTCCAGATCATGGCCAGGGCCATGGTGTTTCACTCGCTGACGCCTGTCCCGAAGCGGATCGCAGGGGAGTCAGGCTGCGTCGCCGGCGAGCTGCATCTGCGGTCTTCCGTCGCACGCAGCGACGCACGGAACGCAGGACCACACGCCTTGGCGTGCGGCGCGATTCTAGGAAGGGCGCGTGCGAGCGGGCCGTGAATTTTTCGACAGTTGCGACGCCAAGTTCCACTTGCATGCTTCACGCGCGCACGCCAAGAGCCGCGCCCGGCTTGGGCGCGGATGCGGTTGAGGTGAGATCTGATGCGTGGTGTGCAGCAGCAGGGCGGCGTGGGCCGCGCGCTGCTCTCGGCCCCGTTGCGTGCGCAGATTCAGGGCCCCGATGCGCCCATGGCCGCATTCAGCGGCCATGGGGCGATGCCTTACTTCAGCGCCTTGTAGCGCAGGCGCTTGGGACCGGCGTCGTCGCCGAGGCGGCGCTTCTTGTCTTCCTCGTACTCGCGGTAGTTGCCCTGGAAGAACTCCACGTGCGAGTCGCCCTCGAAGGCGAGGATGTGGGTGGCGATGCGGTCCAGGAACCAGCGATCGTGGCTGATCACGAAGGTGTTGCCCGGGAACTCCAGCAGCGCGTCTTCCAGCGCGCGCAGGGTCTCGATGTCCAGGTCGTTGGACGGTTCGTCGAGCAGCAGCACGTTGCCGCCCTGCAGCAGGGTCTTGGCCATGTGCAGGCGGCCGCGCTCACCGCCGGACAGCGAGCCGACCAGCTTCTGCTGATCCTGGCCCTTGAAGTTGAAGCGACCGATGTAGGCGCGCGACTGGATCTCCACGCCATTGATGTTGAGGATGTCCAGGCCGCCGGAGATCTCCTGGAAGACGTTGTGGTTGCCTTCCAGCGCATCGCGGCTCTGGTCCACGTAGGACAGCTGCACCGTCGGGCCGACCACGATCTCGCCGGAGTCCGGCTTCACCTGCCCAGTGATCATCTTGAACAGCGTCGACTTGCCGGCGCCGTTGGGGCCGATGATGCCGACGATGGCGCCCGGCGGCACCAGGAAGCTGAGGTCGTCGATCAGCAGGCGGTCGCCGAACTTCTTGGAGACGTGCTTGAACTCCATCACCGCATTGCCCAGGCGCTCGCCCGGCGGAATGAAGATCTCGTTGGTCTCGTTGCGCTTCTGGTAGTCGACCGACTGCAGCTCTTCCAGTCGCGCCAGGCGCGCCTTGCCCTTGGTGCGGCCGCCCTTGGCGTTCTGCCGCGACCATTCCAGCTCCTTCTGGATCGCTTTCTGGCGGGCCTTTTCCTGGTTGTCTTCCTGCTTGAGGCGTTCTTCCTTCTGGGTCAGCCAGTCGGTGTAGTTGCCCTTCCACGGGATGCCGCGGCCGCGGTCCAGTTCGAGGATCCACTCGGCGGCGTTGTCCAGGAAGTAGCGATCATGGGTGACGGCCACCACGGTGCCGGAGTAGCGCGCCAGGAACTGCTCCAGCCACTCCACCGACTCGGCGTCCAGGTGATTGGTCGGTTCGTCGAGCAGCAGCATGTCCGGCTTCTGCAGCAGCAGGCGGCACAGCGCGACGCGGCGCTTCTCGCCACCGGAGAGCTTGCCGACGATGGCCTCCCACGGCGGCAGGCGCAGCGCGTCGGCGGCGATGTCCAGCTGCTGCTCCAGCGTGGCGGCGTCGCCCGCGGCCAGGATCGCCTCCAGGCGCTCCTGTTCCTTGGCCAGTGCGTCGAAGTCGGCGCCTTCCTCGGCATAGGCGGCGTACACCGCGTCCAGCGCGGCCTGCGCCTGCAGCACCTCGCCCACGCCTTCCTCGACGGCCTGGCGCACGGTGTGTTCGGGGTTGAGCTCGGGCTCCTGGGCCAGATAGCCGACCTTGATGCCCGGCTGCGGGCGGGCTTCGCCCTCGAAGTCGGTGTCCACGCCGGCCATGATCTTCAGCACCGTCGACTTGCCCGCGCCGTTCAGGCCGAGCAGGCCGATCTTGGCGCCGGGGAAGAAGCTCAGCGAGATGTCCTTGATGATCTGCCGCTTGGGCGGGACCACTTTGGACACGCGGTTCATGGTGTAGATGTACTGCGACATGGGGTCTCCGACGAGGACGCAGCCGCGCCGTCACGCTTGGGACTTCAGGCGCGCGACGCTGGCGGGAAAGGGATGCGCACAGTATAGCGGGCCGGGCCCGGCGAGCGCCTTGGGGCCGAAACTGAACAGGGGGTGCTAGGCGTCGTGAACGGCGATTTTTGTAGCCGTTTCCAGCCAGTTTCCGTTCACTGGCCCGGCGCATCATCGCATCGTGCCTCGAAGCACTGGAGACCCCTCATGAAGCGCACGATCCTGACCCTGCTGAGCATTCCCGTCCTTGCCATGTCGCTGGCGGCCGCGCCGGCGATGGCGGACGACTGGCGCCACGGCCCGCCGGGCCCCGGCACGGGCGCCGGCCCCGGCCCTGGCCCCGGTGGTCCGCGCGGTTGGGCCGACCGCCACGACGAGCGCCGCGATCGCCACGATCGTCGCGATGCCTACCGCGATGGCTATCGCGACGGCCGCTACAGCCGCCCGGTGGTGGTCGAGCGCAACTACTACAGCGGTGGCTACTACCGTCCTGGCCCGCCGCCGCCGCCCCCGGTGTACTACCGCCCGCCGCCGCCTCCGGTCGCCTACTACCGCCCATACGGCTATGAGCGCGGCTACCGCTACGTGAACTATTACAGCGGTCGGCCGATCGTGGTGAACGATTACGATTACTACGGCGTGCGTCGCCCGCCGCCGGGCTACCACTGGATCCGCGACGATCGCGGCAACCTGATCATGGTCGCCATCGCCACCGGGATCATCACCGACCTGCTGCTCAACCGCTGAGCCGGCGGCCGCAGGGAAGCAACAAGATGGCGCGCCCCAACGGCGCGCCCTTTTTTTGTTTCTGTGGGAGCCGGCATGCCGGCGATGAGGCTCGACCAGCGCTCGCCAAGGCCCCACCCGCGCGGCATCCGCCCTGCGGGCGCCCACGCCGCAAGCCCCGGGCGACATGGCCTCGGGGGGCTCAGGGGCTTACAATCCGGGCCCCGCTTCGCCCGCCTGCCTGCCCCTGGAGACCCGATGTTCCCGCGTGACGTCCGCATCGAAAGCTACGATCCCGAGCTGGCCCAGGCCATCGCCCACGAGGTCCGCCGTCAGGAGGATCACGTCGAGCTGATCGCCAGCGAGAACTACACCAGCCCGGCGGTGATGGAGGCCCAGGGCAGCCAGCTGACCAACAAGTACGCCGAAGGCTATCCGGGCAAGCGCTATTACGGTGGCTGCGAATACGTGGACATCGCCGAGCAGCTGGCCATCGACCGGCTCAAGCAGCTCTTCGGCGCCGATTACGCCAACGTGCAGCCGCACAGCGGCTCGCAGGCCAACCAGGCGGTGTATTTCGCCCTGCTGCAGCCGGGCGACACCATCCTGGGCATGTCGCTGGCCCACGGCGGCCACCTGACCCACGGGGCCAAGGTCAATGCCTCCGGCAAGCTGTTCAACGCCGTGCAGTACGGCGTGGACGAGGCCGGCCTGATCGATTACGACGAGGTCGAGCGCCTGGCGCTGGAGCACAAGCCGAAGATGGTCGTGGCCGGCTTCTCGGCCTATTCGCAGGTGGTGGACTGGGCGCGCTTCCGCGCCATCGCCGACAAGGTCGGCGCCTGGTTCTTCGTGGACATGGCGCACGTGGCCGGGCTGGTCGCCGCCGGCGTATATCCGACCCCGCTGCCGCACGCGCACGTGGTCACCTCGACCACGCACAAGACCCTGCGCGGCCCGCGCGGCGGCATCATCCTGGCCAGCGCCGCCGGCGCGGGCGACAAGCTCGAGGACCTGTCCAAGAAGCTGCAGTCGATCGTGTTCCCGGGCATTCAGGGCGGCCCGCTGATGCATGTGATCGCGGCCAAGGCGGTGGCCTTCAAGGAGGCGCTGGAGCCGGCGTTCAAGACCTACCAGCAGCAGGTGGTGAAGAACGCCCAGGCGATGGCCAGGACGCTGATCGCGCGCGGCTACAAGATTGTCTCCGGCGGCACCGAGAACCACCTGATGCTGGTGGACATGATCGGCAAGGAGGTGTCGGGCAAGGATGCGGAGGCCGCGCTGGGCAAGGCCCACATCACGGTCAACAAGAACTCGGTGCCGGGCGACCCGCGTTCGCCGTTCGTGACCTCGGGCCTGCGCCTGGGCACGCCGGCCATCACCACGCGCGGCTACCAGGAGGCCGACACGGTCGAACTGGCCGGCTGGATCGCCGACGTGCTGGACGCGCCGAACGACGAGACCGTGATCGCCCGCGTGCGCGAGGCGGTGACGGCGCAGTGCGGGAAGTTTCCGGTGTATGGCTAAGGCGGGAATGGAGAATGGGGAATCGGGAATGGGCAGAAGCGCCAGGCCGGCGCTGTTGACGTTCCCATTCCCTATTCCCGTTTCCCCATTCCCGGCGGCTAAGGCGGGAATGGAGAATGGGGAGTCGGGAATGGGCAGAAGCGCTAGGCCGGCGCTGTTGACGTTTCCATTCCCTATTCCCGTTTCCCCATTCCCGGCGGCTAACGCGGGAATGGAGAATGGAGAATCGGGAATGGGCAAAAGCGCTACGCTGCTGCTTTTGACGTTCCCATTCCCTATTTCCGTCTCCCGATTCCCGGCCCACTAAATGCACTGCCCCTTCTGCCAGAACAGCGACACCCGCGTGATCGATTCGCGCGTGTCCGAGGATGGGGCGACCATCCGGCGGCGGCGTGAGTGCGAGGCCTGCGGCGAGCGGTTCTCCACGCTGGAAACCATCGAGCTGCGCCTGCCGGCGATTATCAAGTCCGATGGCCGGCGCGATCCGTTCGACGCGCGCAAGCTGCGCCAGAGCTTCGACCGCGCGCTGCACAAGCGCGCGGTGTCCGAGGAGCAGGTCGAGGCGGCGGTGCGCGCGGTGATCCAGCAGCTGCGCCGCACCACCGAGCGCGAGCTGCCCTCGCGCCGGGTCGGCGAGTTCGTCATGGCCGAGTTGCGCAAGCTCGATCATGTGGCCTTCGTGCGCTATGCCTCGGTGTATCGCAGCTTCGAGGACGTGGCCGACTTCCGCGAGGAGCTGGACCGGCTCGAGCGCGACCTGCCCGGCGAAGGCCAGCTGCCGCTGCTCGGCGGCGAGGTGCTGCCCTTCGGCAAGGCCGGCGACAAGAACAAGAAGCGCTGACCGGCGCGGCCGTGCAGATCGCGCCGCTGTGCCATCACCGGCAGCATCTGGACAAGCTTGCGCGCACGCATGTGCAGGCCTTCGGCGCACTGCTGCCGGAGTGGACCTTCGAACAGGCCCGCGACGAACTCGCCACGCATGTCGCGCCCAACGCCGTCCCTAACACCTGGCTGGCGCTGGACGGTGCCGACTGGCTCGGTTCGGTGAGCCTGCTGGCCGAGGACGATCCGCGTCTGGCCGCGTACACGCCCTGGCTGGCCTCGCTGTACGTGCGCCCGGCCGCGCGTGCGCGGGGCGTGGGCGCGGCGCTGGTGCGGCACTGCGTGGCCGCCGCCGCCGCGCTGGGCGTCGCCCGCCTGCATCTGTACTGTGAGCCGGCGCGCGTGCCGTGTTACGCGCGGCTGGGCTGGACACGCCTCGACCACCTGCCGCTGGGAGCGTTGCAGGTGGTGGTGATGACCATCGAACCGGGATCGCCCCATGTCTGAGTTCTCCGCCACCGACCACGCCCACATGGCCCGCGCCCTGCGCCTGGCCCAGCGCGGCGCGTGGACCACCAAGCCCAATCCCATGGTCGGCTGCGTGATCGCGCACGGCGGCGAGGTGGTGGGCGAGGGCTTCCATCAGCGCGCCGGCGAGCCGCATGCCGAGGTGTTCGCGCTGCGCGCGGCCGGGCAGCGCGCGCGGGGGGCCACCGCCTACGTCACCCTGGAGCCCTGCGCCCATCACGGCCGCACGCCGCCCTGCGCCGATGCGCTGATCGCCGCCGGCGTGGCGCGCGTGGTCGCCGCCATGCGCGATCCCTTCGCCCAGGTCGACGGCGCGGGCTTCGGCAAGCTGCAGGCCGCGGGCATCGCCGTGCAGGTCGGCCTGCTTGAGGCGCAGGCGCGCGAGCTCAACCGCGGCTTCCTGTCGCAGGTGGTGCGCGGCCGGCCGTGGCTGCGGGTCAAGCTGGGCGCCAGCATCGACGGCCGCACGGCGATGGCCAGCGGCGAGTCCAAGTGGATCACCGGCGCGGCCGCGCGCGGGGACGTGCAGCGCTGGCGCGCGCGTTCCGGCGCCCTGCTGACCGGCGCGCGCACCGTCATCGCCGACGACCCCGCGCTGACCGCGCGACCGGAGGAAGACCAGCCCTTCGTGGCGCCGCTACGCGTGGTGCTCGACGCCACCCTGTCCAGCCTGGCCCACACCCGCGTGCAGCAAGGCGATGCGCCCACGCTCTACCTGCACGGCCCGCAGGCCCCGCGCGTGCCCGACCACGGCCAGGTGCACTACCAGGAAGTCCCGCTGCACGAGGGCCGGCTGGATCTGCGCGCGGTGCTGACGGTGCTGGCCCAGCACCGGATCAACGAGGTCCAGGTCGAGGCCGGCGCCACCCTGTCCGGCGCGCTGCTGGCCGCCGGCCTGGTCGACGAGCTGCTGCTCTACCAGGCGCCGACCCTGCTCGGCGACGCCGCCCGGCCGCTGCTGCACCTGGGCCTGGCCAGCCTGGCGCAGCAGCATCGCCTGCGCGTGATCGACCAGCGCCAGGTCGGCGCGGACCTGCGCCTGCTGCTGCGGCCGGCGGACTAAGGTCTGTCGTCCCATGCCTGTCGCCGCCTGGAACGCAGCCTTTCGCGGCGTGTGCAGCCTGCGCTGGTAGAATGCGCGCGCCGGTTCGCCGGCATCCTTAAAGAACGTCTTCAGGGCGGGGTGAGATTCCCCACCGGCGGTAGATGCGCCATCGGCGCATGAGCCCGCGAGCGCTGGGGTTGGTGGGTCCCTCTCGAGAGCGCGTCTCTCCGCTTGCGGACTTCACGCCTGCCACAGGTCAGCAGATCCGGTCCGATGCCGGAGCCGACGGTTGGCGCAGCCTTGCCGCGCCAGAGAGTCCGGATGAAAGAAGACGACCCGCATCGCGGCCCTTGGGCTGCGCGCGGGTCATGGCCTTGTGGCGTTTTTCGCTTTCCACTTTGCGAGAAACGTTGATCATGAATCAGAGTAGTGCGCGTATTGCCACCCTCCTGCCGCAGGAGGTGCGCTGATGTTCACCGGCATCATCGAGGGTGTCGGCCGTCTGGCCGCAGCCACCCCCGTCGGCGGCGATACCCGCTTCAGCTTCGAGGTCGGCACGCTGCCGTTCGACGCGGTGCAGCTGGGCGAGAGCATCGCCGTCAACGGCGTCTGCCTGACCGTGATCGCCTTCGACGCGAGCAGCTTCCAGGCCGATGCCTCGACCGAGACGCTGTCGCTGACCACGCTCGGTCAGCTGCCGGTCGGCGCGGCCCTGAACCTGGAGCGCGCGATGCGCCCGACCGATCGCCTCGGCGGCCATCTGGTCAGTGGCCATGTCGATGGCCTGGGCCGGGTGCTGTCGGTGCACGAGGACGCGCGCGCGCAGCGCTGGCGCTTTGCGGCGCCGGCCGCGCTGCTCAAGTACATCGCCAGGAAGGGCTCGATCTGCGTCGATGGCGTCAGCCTGACCGTCAACGAGGTCGATGACGAGGGCTTCGAGGTGGCGCTCATTCCGCACACCGTGGCGCATACGCGCTTCGCGCAGACCGGCGTGGGCGATGCGGTGAATCTGGAGATCGACCTGGTCGCCCGCTACGTCGAACGCCTGCTGGGCGAGCGCGGAGCCGCGCTGTGAACTTCGCGCCCATCCCCGAGATCCTGGAAGACATCCGCCAGGGCCGCATGGTCGTCATCGTCGATGACGAGGACCGCGAGAACGAAGGCGACCTGATCATGGCCGCCGAGTTGGTCAAGCCCGCGGACATCAACTTCATGGTCACCCACGGCCGCGGCCTGGTGTGCCTGCCGCTGACCCGCGAGCGCGCCGCGCAGCTGGGCCTGGCGCCGATGGTCCAGGCCAACACCGCCCAGTTCCAGACCAACTTCACCGTCAGCATCGAGGCCGCCGAAGGCGTCACCACCGGCATCTCGGCCTACGACCGCGCCCACACCATCCGCACCGCGGTCAAGCCCGACGCCAAGCCGGCCGACCTGCACCAGCCGGGCCACATCTTCCCGCTGATCGCCCAGCCCGGCGGCGTGCTCACGCGCGCCGGCCATACCGAGGCCGGCGTGGACCTGGCCATGCTGGCCGGCCTGGAGCCGGCCGGCGTGCTGGTGGAGATCCTCAATGCCGACGGCAGCATGGCGCGCCGCCCGCAGCTGGAGGTGTTCGCGCGCGAGCACGGGCTGAAGATGGGCTCGATCGCCGACCTGATCGCCTACCGCCTGGCGACCGAGCACACCGTCGAGCGCGTGGACGAACGCGACATCGACACCGAGTTCGGTCCGTTCCGCTTGGTCACCTACCGCGACCGCATCGCCCGCGAGCTGCACTTCGCCCTGGTCAAGGGCGCACCGCGGGCCGAGGTGCCGACGCTGGTGCGCGTGCAGGTGGAGAACCCGCTGGCCGACCTGCTGCACTGGCGGCGCGAGGACTTCGGCGTGGCCGCCACCGACGCGCTGCGCGCCATCGCCGCCGAAGGGCAGGGCGTGATGGTGGTGCTGTCGGCCCCGCGCGATTCCGACGCCCTGCTGGCGCGCCTGCTGCAGCAGCCCGCGCCGCGCGCGCCGGGCAAGGACAAGGACGTGGGCCAGTGGCGGCGCAACGGCGCCGGCGCCCAGATCCTGGCCGATCTGGGGCTGGGCAAGCTGCGCGTGCTGGGCACCCCGCGCCGCCAGGTCGGCCTGGCGGGGTATGGGCTGGAGATCGTGGAGACGGTGGAAGTCCCGCCGCCCGCCCGTGGCTGAGGCCGGCCTGCCCGCGCCTGATAAACTGTCCGACCCTCGATCCGCACGATTCCCATGACCCACTACGAAGGCGACCTGCGCACGGTCGGCGGTGCGCGTTACGCGATCATCGCCAGCCGCTGGAATGCGCGCATCACCGATGCGCTGGTGGCCGGCGCGCGCAAGGAGCTGGCCGGCAACGGCGTGGCCGAGGACGCGATCGATGTGATCCGCGTGCCGGGCGCGTGGGAGATCCCGGTGGTGGCCGCGCGCCTGGCGGCCGGCGGCGGGCATGCGGCGATCATGGCGCTGGGCTGCGTGATCCGCGGCGACACCCGCCACTACGAACACGTGGCCGACGGCTGCGCCGAAGGCCTGATGCGCGTGCAGCTGGACTACCGCCTGCCGGTGCTCAACGGCGTGCTGGCGGTCGAGGTGGCCGAGGACGCCGAGGCGCGCGCCGGTGGCAGCCACGGCAATAAGGGCGAGGAAGTGGCCCTGGCCGCGGTGGAAATGGTCAATCTGCTGGAGAAGCTGGCATGAGCCGTCCCGGTCCGCGTCGCGGCGATGGGGTCGATCCGGTCCTGCGCGCGCGTGCGCGCCGGCGTGCGCTGCAGGCGATCTACGCCTGGCAGCTGGCCGGCGGCACCACGCAGGCGGTGATCGCCCAGTTCGCCCACGAACAGGCCCACGAAGTGGCCGACCTGGAGTATTTCGAGGACCTGGTGCGCGGCGTCATGGCCCACCATGCCGAACTCGACCAGGCCCTGCTGCCGCACCTGGACCGCAACGTGGCCGAGGTCGACCAGATCGAGCGCGCGGTGCTGCGCATCGCCGCCTACGAGCTGCGCCACCGCATCGACGTGCCGTACCGGGTGGTGATCAACGAAGCCATCGAGACGGCCAAGCGCTTCGGCTCCGAACACGGCCACACCTACGTCAACGGGGTGCTGGACCGCGCCGCGCTCGAGTGGCGCCCGGCCGAAGCCAAGCATCCGCGCGCGAGCAAGTAAGCCGGGCCCGTTCCGTGGCATTCAACGTGTTCGTGGAGGCCAGGGAAACGGTCAACGTCGGTGGCGGCGTCTTCCTGTCCGATGCGGCGGTGGAGCAGCCCTTCTCGGTGGTGTTCGAGGACGACGGCGAAACCGGGTATTTCTACGCGCACCGCTGGAACACCGCGCTGGCGTTGTGGGAGATCGTCGACGCGCTGCATGTCTACAACGTCGAGGACGTGGTGGATCGCCAGGTCCCCGCGGAAGTGAAGATCGGCTGGTCGCGCGACGATGCCAAGGCGGTGCTGTTCATCAACGACCAAGCGCAGGCCGCATTCGATTTCCAGGAGAAGTGCGGCTATTGCCGCAGCGAATTCCCGGCACCTGCGCGCGAGTCCGGGTGGAGGCGCCCGGCCTGGAGCGACGAGGTCGAGGGGCTGTTCGCTTGACCGCCTCGCCGGCCGGATCCGAGTTCGACCTGATCGCGCGCATCCGTGCGCGCGCCGGCACGCGCGACGACGTGGTGCTGGGGATCGGCGACGATGCCGCGCTGCTGGCGATGCCGCCGGGCATGGCGCTGGTGGTCACGGCCGATACGCTCAATGCCGGCGTGCATTTTTTCCCCGACGTGGCGCCCGCCGACCTGGGCTGGAAGGCGCTGGCGGTGAATCTCTCCGATCTGGCGGCGATGGGCGCCAGACCCGCGTGGTGCACACTGTCGCTGTCCCTGCCGCAGGCCGATCCGGCCTGGATCGATGGCTTCCTCGATGGTTTCTGCGACCTGGCCGCGCGCCACGGCATCGCCCTGGTCGGCGGCGACACCACGCGTGGGCCGCTGTCGGTGTCGATCACGGCGATGGGCCATGTCGAGGCTGGCCATGCGCTGCGCCGCGACGGCGCGCAGGTGGGTGACGAGATCTGGGTGACCGGCACGCCGGGCGATGCGGCGGCGGCGCTGCAGTCGCTGCTGTCCGGCGCTGCGGTCGACCGCGCCCTGCGCGCGCGCCTGGACCGGCCCACGCCGCGTGTGGAGGCCGGACGCGGGTTGCTGGGCCTGGCCAGCGCCTGCGTCGACATCTCCGACGGACTGCTGGCCGACCTGGGTCATCTGTGCCAGCGCAGCGGGGTCGGCGCGCAGGTGCAGCTGGAACAGCTGCCGGTCTCGCGCGCGCTGGCGGCCTTCCGCCCGCAGCTGCGCTGGGCCTGGCAGGCCGGCGGCGGCGACGATTACGAGCTGTGTTTCACCGCCGCGCCGACGCGCGCCGACGAGGTGCGGGCGGCCCTGGATTTCGCCGGCGTGCCCGGTGCGCGCATCGGCCGCATCGTCGCAGGGCAGGGCGTGCGGGCCCTCGACGCCGCCGGCGAGCCCTGGCAGGCGCCGCGCGTGGGATACGACCACTTCGGCTGAAGCCCGGGGGCGCGGTCGGGCGCGCGGTTCCTCGCTCGGTGGGAGCCGCCATGGCGGCGATGAGGCCATCCCGGTAAAACCCCATCGCCGCCAGGGCGGCGCCCCCCCTGTAGAGCGGAGCTCGCTCCGCTGGGGCCTTCCCCATGAACCGAATGAAGAGCAGCGGAGTCCCCAAAAGGGGATTGCCACAAGCTCCGCTCTACAGGCAGGGCGTTGCGAGATTTGAGGAGACAGTCGCTCCCACCGGGCCGGCTCCCACACTGGCCCCGTGCTGCGCTGCAGCTTGGCTGCCTCCATACGCGCAAGTACGGTGTCATGGCCGCCCGCGGCGGGCGGCATTCGAACACCACGGCCGGCCTGCGCTCGCGGCGACCGGCTCTTGTCTGGGAGGGCGTTCCATGCACGGATTCACGCGGCGGGTTGGGCTGTTGCTGGTGCTGTGTCTTTGTTCGATGACGGCGTGGGCAGGCGGCTTCAACAAGACCTACGAGCGCATCGCCAGTTTCGATGGCACCGAACTGGGCGCGATGGTGCTGGTGCCGACCGGGCAGGGCAGCGGGCCGTTCCCGCTGGTGGTGATGCCGGCCAGCTGGTCGCTGCCCAACCTGGAGTACGTCGGCCGCGCCACCCAGATGGCGAGCCAGGGCTATGTGGTGGTGAGCTACACCTCGCGCGGCTTCTGGGACTCGACCGGGCAGATCGACGTGGCCGGGCCAGCCACGGTGGAGGACGTGAGTTCGGTGATCGACTGGGCGCTGGCGCATACCGCCGCCGACCCGGCGCGCATCGGCGTATCGGGCATCTCCTACGGCGCCGGCACCAGCCTGCTGGCCGCCGCGCGCGATCCGCGCATCAAGGCGGTGGCCGCGCTCAGCGGCTGGGCCGACCTGGAGGCCTCGCTCTACGCCAACCAGACCGTGAGCCAGCAGGCGGTGCTGATGCTGGCCGCCACCGGCAGCCTGACCGGCCGGCCCGGTCCTGACCTGCAGACGATCACCGCGAAGGTGGCCCTGGGCGACTTCGACGGCGCGGTGAACGGCTTCCTGCCGCAGGCCGCCAACCGCGGCGCGGTGCATGAGGTGGCGCAGATCAACCGCAACGGCACCGCGGTGCTGCTGGCCAATGCCTTCAACGATGGCCTGTTCCCGCCCAGCCAGTACGTGGCCTTCTACAACCAGCTGACCGGCCCGCGGCGCCTGATCTTCAGCCAGGGCGACCACGCCACGGCCGAACTGCCGGGCGCGCTGGGCCTGCCCAACGCGGTCTACGACGAGGCGGTGGCGTGGTTCGACCACTTCCTCAAGGGCCAGGCCAACGGCGTGGACGGGCGCGGCTCGGTGCGGCTGACCAGCATCGGCGGGCGCAACCTGGACTACGGCAGCTGGGCGCAGGTGCAGGCCGACCCCGTGGTCTACGGCCTGGGCCGGCCCACCGGCCTGCTGCGGCCGACCGGCACGCTGTCCAGCGGCGATGCCACCGGCTGGAGCGCCTCCATCCTGACCGGCATCCCGACCCTGGCCGATTCGGGTGTTGTCATGCTCAGCGGCCTGCTGCAGGCGTTCGGCCAGCCGATGAAGACCTCGATCCCGCTGGTCAGCCGCGTCGGCGGCGCGGTGTGGTCCGGGCCGGTACTCGAGCGCAATCGCGTGCTGGCCGGCGCGCCGAGCCTGCGCGTGACCGTCACGCCCAGCCAGTCGCACGTGACCCTGGTGGCCTACCTCTACAGCATGGATGCCCTGGGCACCGGCACGCTGCTCAGCTACAAGCCCTACAGCCTGCGCGATGCGGTGCCGGGCCAGGCGCGCACGCTGGAGATCGGCCTGGAAGCCGCCGCCGCCGAGATCCCGGCCGGCAGCCGCCTGGTCCTGGCGATCGACACGCTCGACCCGCGCTACACCGACGCCACCGATGTCGGCGGCAGCGTGGCCTTCGGGTCGCCCACCGCGGCGCCGTCGCGCCTGAGCGTGCCGCTGCGCTGACGCGCTAGGCCTCGTCGGCGCGGAAGGCGTCGCGCAGCCAGGTCAGCTGGGGGTTGGCGGGATCGCCGTGCGCTTCGACCACGTCGAAGCGGCACGGCAGGCTGGCCCAGCGCGGATGCTGGGCCAGATATAGCTGGGCCGCGTGGATCAGCTTGCGGCGCTTGGCCGCATCGACCGAGGCCGCGCCGCCGCCGAAGGTGCTGGCGCCGCGGTAGCGCACCTCCACGAACACCAGGCAGGCGCCGCCGCGCGCGGCCGCGTCGTGCATCACCAGATCCAGTTCACCGCCGCGGAAGCGGACATTGGCGGCGATCAGGCGCAGGCCGTCGCGTTCCAGCAGCGCGCGGGCCGCGGCTTCCGCCGCCGCACCGCGCGCCTGACGCTCGGCCATCGGGCCGCTCAGCCGCCGGCGATCGGCACCGGCACGCCGCCGCTGAAAGTCGCCCAGGCCGGCGCGCGCAGCACGGTGCCGAAGCCATCCAGGGTCAGCGTGCCGGTCGCGCCGCGCACATCGGCGTTGGCGTTGCCGACCAGGCGTGGCAGGTAGGCCGCCAGCTGCCAGGCGTCGTAGCCGAAGGCGAACAGGCGCGCCGCGCCGCCGCGGGCGGTCGGCAGCGTGGCCGCCACGGTCGCGGCCGAGGGCAGGCCGGTGACGCCATTGGCCGACCAGGTCTCGGTCGGGTAGATCACCCCATCGAGCACGTTGTCTTCCTCCGGCTTGCCGGTGCCCTGCACCAGCAGCGAGGTGCCCACCCGGGTCTTGCCGCCCAGTCCGGCCAGGGCCAGCTGCGGGGTCAGCACGCGCGCGGTCGAGCCGCGCACGGCCAGGAAGATCGCATCGATGTTCTTGCCCGCGGCCGCCGCCAGCGGCGCGGACAGGTCGGCCGGCGCGTCGCCCACGGTCATCACGTCGGCGACCACGCCGCCGCCTTCGCTGAAGCGCTTGCCGAAGGCATCGGCCGCGCGCCGGCTGCTCTCGTCGCTGCCGCCGATGATCAGCACGCGCTTGCGCTCGAGCTTGAGCAGGTAATCGGCCACGCTCACGCCCTCGGCCTCCGGCGCCAGCGAGAAGCTGGCCGCGCCCTGCGGCGGGTCCAGTTCGCCGCGATTGAGCGCCAGCACCGGCACGCTCAGGTTGCCCTGGCGGAACAGCGCATCGACCTGCTCGCGCCCCAGCGGGCCGACCACCAGCTCGGCGCCGTCGGCGACCGCGCGCGCATAGGCGCTGGTGGCATCGGCCGGGCTGCTGGCGGTGTCGTAGAAGCGGATCTCCGGACGGCGGCGGTGTTCGCCGTAATAGCCGGCCAGCAGGCCGTCGCGCACCGGTGCGGCGGCGGCGCTCAGCGGGCCGGACAGCGGCAGCAGCACGGCCAGCTTCTGCGGCGGGCGGTAGCCGTCGCGCTCGGCCGGTGGGCGGCCGTTGGCGTCGAAGTTCCACTTGCTGCCGTGGTCGAACGGATGCGGCAGCGGCAGCTTGCGCTCCAGCAGCGCGTTGCCGGCCAGCGGATAGAGCGGGTCGCCCGGCGGCAGCGCGGTGGCCTCGCGGGTCAGCGTGGCGTTGTCCAGCTCGGCCAGCAGTGCCTGGATGCGCCGGGTGTTGTCGCTCAGGGCCTGGCCGCTGAGGCCGGGGCGCTGGGCGGCCAGCTGCTGGGCCTGGATGAACGCCGCGTTCTGTTCGGCGCGCGTGGCGGTGCCCGCGCTCGGGGCCACCTGCGTGGTGGCGCAGCCGACCAGGAGCAGGCCGAGCAGGGCCGGGGCGAACAGCAGGGCAGTGCGCGTATGCATGGACAGTGCAGGGCCGGGTCTGGAGGAACGGGCTAGGATTCTACCCTTTGCCAGATGAGCGCCTCTCCATGGCCCAGCCCACCCTCCATGTCGTCGCCACGCCGATCGGCAACCTCGCCGATCTCTCGCCGCGCGCGCTGGAGACCCTGCGCGGCGTCGATGCCATCTGCGCCGAGGACACCCGCCGCACCGGCCAGCTGCTGGCGCATTTCGGCGTGTCCACGCCGCTGCTGGCCCTGCACGAACACAACGAGGAGGCGATCGCCGCGCGCATCGTCGCACGCCTGCTGGAAGGCCAGTCCCTGGCGCTGGTGTCCGACGCCGGCACGCCGCTGGTGTCCGATCCCGGCTACCGGCTGGTGCGCGCCGCGCGCGCGGCCGGCGTGCGGGTCAGCCCGGTGCCGGGCGCCTGCGCGGCGATCGCCGCGCTGAGCGTGGCCGGCCTGCCGAGCGATCGCTTCGTGTTCGAAGGCTTCCTGCCGGCCAAGGCCAGCGCCCGGCGCGACGCGCTGCGCGCGCTGGCCGGCGAGCCGCGCACGCTGGTGTTCTACGAGTCCTCGCACCGCATCGCCGAGTCGCTGGCCGACCTGGCGCAGGCCTTCGGCGCGGAACGTCCCGCTGCCATGGCGCGCGAGCTGACCAAGCTGTTCGAGACCGTGCTCGACGGCAGCCTCGGTACGCTGCTGGCGCAGGTGCAGGCCGACGACAACCAGCGCAAGGGCGAGTTCGTGGTGATGGTGCAGGGCGCCGGCGACGATGCCGACGCCCAGCTGGCCGAAGGCCACCGCGTCCACGCCCTGCTCAAGGCCCACCTGCCGCCCTCGACCGCCGCCAAGCTCGCCGCCGAGATCACCGGCGCGCCGCGCAAGGCGTTGTACGGGGCCTGAGGCGAGGAACGGGCGCGGCGGAATGGGAAGCGTGGAAGGCGTAGAGGCCGTTCGCGCCGACGGTTCCTTGGTTTTTCCCCCCTGGCTCCTGCCGGCATGCGACAATCCGCGACGGCGGAGCCGGCCGGACAGTCGCGTCGTCTGCTCCATTTCGATGGAAGCGGGCGCCGAGGAAAGTCCGGGCTCCACAGGGCACGGTGCCAGGTAACGCCTGGGCGGCGCGAGCCGACGGCCAGTGCAACAGAAAGCAAACCGCCGATGGCCCGCAAGGGATCAGGTAAGGGTGAAATGGTGCGGTAAGAGCGCACCGCGAGTCCGGCAACGGACCGGCACGGTAAACCCCACCGGGAGCAAGACCGAATAGGGACCTCATGACGCGGCCCGCGTCGGGTCCGGGTAGGTTGCTTGAGCGTATCGGTGACGATGCGCCTAGAGGAATGACTGTCCACGACAGAACCCGGCTTACAGGCCGGCTCCGCCACCTCCATCTCGCGCAGCGAGATGGAGCCCCCAAAACCTCGCACCGCTGCACGCGGCGCGACGTTTCGGGCCCCGGCGCTTTGCCCTCCACACCCCGCGCCTGTCGGCGCGCCCCCTGACTCAGGGGGCTTGAGTTCCCCAACAGGGCCTAGCGTCTTTTCTCGCCTTCTCGCCTTCTCGCCTTCTCGCCTTCTCGCCTTCTCGCAGGCGCAGGCGCAGGCGCAGGCGCAGGAACGTCGAATTTCAGGCCCCCTCCCTTGCGCGTAGCGCAGGGGAGGGTCGGGGAGGGGTTAGCTGTTGCTGTTGCTGTTGTCGTTGCCGTTGCCGTTGGCTCTTGGCCTCTTCAAGTTCCCCGCGAAAAGCGACGCCTCCCCCTCAATCGCTAGCCGCGATTTCGAGCTCCCCTGCGCTGCGCGCAAGGGAGGGGGCCAATCAAGCGGCCTGACACGACGCTGCCAACGCCAATCCCAATCCCAATCCCAATCCCTCAGATCTCCAGCCTGGTCTCCCCCACAGGAACACCATCAGGACCAAACCGCCGCTCAGCGATCCAGCCTCGGCCGGCGTGGTCGAGGGCGATCAGGGTGCTGGCGCGGGTGCCGTAGCGTGGGTCGGCGATGAAGGCGGCGGACAGGCGGCGCTCCAGGTCCAGGTCGATGCCGGTGTCGGGTAACTGGTCGTCCGGGGCGAGGCTGCGGTCGGCCAGGGCGGCCCACAGTGCGGCCGGGTCCTCGGCCGGGCCGTCCAGCCAGCCGGCCAGGGCCGCGCACAGGCGCCGGGTCTTGGGCCAGGGGGCGTCGAAGGGGCCGTTGGACACGCCGTGCACGCCCGGCGGCACGGTGCGTGTCTGCGGGCCGGGCCAGTTGCCCACGTAGCGGCAGTCGACCGCGTCGGCCAGCAGCAGGTTGAAGGGGGCGAAGGCCGCGGCGCGGGCGTGCAGGGCGTCGGCCGCCTCCGCCGCGGACGTCGGCCCGGCCAGGAAGTCGGCCACCAGCGCGCCGCGCGACGGGGCGCCGGGCGGGGCGGCCAGGCGCGGGTCGCGGACATTGGTCACCACGGCCATCCGCCCGTGGGGCCCCACGCCGGCCCAGCTGCCGCCGGAGCGCAGGTCGCGGCCGGCCATCACGCCGGGCCGGTCGGCCCAGGGCGCCAGCGCGGCGGTGGGACGGGCGTGGAATTCGTCGCGGTTGCCGGCCAGGACCAGGCGCCAGCGGGGGTGGGTTTTCCAGGCGATCGCGACCAGGCACATGCGCCCATTGTCGGCCGAGTCTGCGCAGTGCGCGCGCCCGGCCGCTGCCCGGGCGTGGCCGTGACAGCGGTCACTTCACATCCCCTGCACAGCCCTGAATCTCCGTCCAATCTCAAAATTTGAGACGAAACAGCAACTTGTGGATAAGGCTTGAACAAGTCTCTGAAGTTCGTTGCAAGCCATTGATCCGGAAAGTGATTTTCCCGTGTGCGAGTTGTTGACAACCCTTTGCCCAGTGCTAAGGTGGGCACGAGCGGGAAATCCGGGGTTTCTGTGGTTTTTCGTGGTTCAATGATCGCCGCAGTGCTGAAGTCGAGGTAGAGGGGACGTGTTCCAGGGCGAAACCGCCATCACAGTGGACGACAAGGGCAGGTTGGCGGTCCCCACCGCTTACCGTGACCAGGTCGCGCGCGCGTGCGGCAACCGCCTGGTGCTCACCTACAACCCCTTCGAGGCCGGCTGCCTGTGGCTGTACGACGCCACGGCCTGGGAGCGCGTGCGCGACGAGGTGATGGCCATGCCCAACACCAAGCGCACCGTGCGCACCCTGCAGCAGAAGCTGGTGGGCTCGGCCGCGTTCCTGGAGCTGGATGGCAACGGCCGGGTGACCGTGCCGCCGAGCCATCGCGCCGCGGTCGGCATCGAGAAGAAGGCCGTGCTGTTGGGCATGGGCGACAAGTTCGAACTATGGAGCGAGCAGGCGCACCGCGCGCAGATCCAGCAGACGTTGTCTGACGAGGATCTGGGCGAGGAGCTGCTCGAGCTCAGGCTGTGACGGCAGGTGCCCGGATGCGCCCCGACGCGCAGCCCGGCCACCTTCCGGTGATGTTCGCCCAGTGCATGGACGGGCTGCAGGTGAAGGTGGACGGAACGTATCTGGACGGCACGCTCGGCCGCGGCGGCCATGCGCGCGGCGTGCTGCAACGACTCGGCCCGGGAGGCCGACTGCTGCTGATGGACAAGGATCCCGACGCGATCGCCCATGCGCACGCCGTGTTCGACGGCGATGCACGCGTGTCGGTGTATCGCGGCAGCTTCGCCGAGCTGGCGCAGTGGGACGCCACGGCCGATGGCCTGGACGGCGTGCTGCTGGACCTGGGCGTGTCCTCGCCCCAGCTGGACGTGGCCGAGCGCGGCTTCTCCTTCGGCAAGGACGGCCCGCTGGACATGCGCATGGATCCTGACGCGGGCGAGAGCGCCGCGCAGTGGCTGGCGCGCGCCGAAGAATCCGAGATCGCCGACGTGCTGTGGCAGTACGGCGAGGAGCGTATGAGCCGGCGCATCGCCCGCGCCATCGTCGCGCGCCGCGGCGAGACTCCGCTGACCCGCACCGCGCAGCTGGCCGAGCTGATCGCCAGCGTGATGCCGCGCGGCAAGGACAAGATCCACCCGGCCACGCGCAGCTTCCAGGCCATCCGCATCCACATCAACCGCGAGCTGGCCGATCTGGAGCTGGGCCTGGACGCGGCGCTGTCGCGGCTGAAGGTCGGCGGCCGGCTGGCGGTGATCAGCTTCCATTCGCTGGAAGACCGCATCGTCAAGCGCTTCATCGCCGGCCACGCCAAGGCGCCGGCCGGCAACCGCCGCCTGCCGGTGGCGCAGGACTTCACGCCCACGCTGAAGATCATCCAGGACGCGGCCCGCGCCGACGCCGAGGAAACCGCCGCCAATCCGCGCGCCCGCAGCGCGGTGCTGCGCGTGGCCGAGAAGCTGGGGCAGGCCGCATGACCCGCCTGCTGCTCATCGTCGTGATCGTGGCCAACATCGCCACCGCCATCGCGGTGGTGTACGCGCGTCACCAGCACCGCGTGCTGTTCGTCCAGCTCAACCAGCTGGACAAGGCGCGCGATGAGCTGAACATCGAATTCGGCCGGCTGCAGCTGGAGCAGGCCACCGTGGGCGAGAGCAATCGCGTCGAGCGCATCGCGCGCGAGCGTCTGGGCATGAAGTCGCCCGAATCGGCAGACGTCGTGGTGATCCGCCCATGAGCCTGCGCGATGCCATCGAGCGGGTGATCAAGCGCAACGGCGAGCGCAAGGGTGCGCTGCCGCGCAACCGCAACCGCGCGCGCTACGACCTGCGCAACCGCCTGCTGCTGGTCGGCGGCGCGCTGGTGCTGTGCTCGGTCAGCCTGGTCGGCCGCGCCGCCTACGTGCAGCTGATCAACAGCGACTTCTATCAGAAGGAAGGCGACGCGCGGTTCACCCGCGAGCTGGCCATCCCCACCTCGCGCGGCATGATCACCGACCGCAATGGCGAGCCGCTGGCCGTGTCCTCGCCGGTGGAGTCGGTGTGGTGCGATCCGCGCGAACTGCTCAAGTCGCCCGACCGCCTGCCCGAGCTGGCCCAGGCGCTGGGCGAGCCGCTGGAGAGCCTGACCCGCCGCGTCAGCCAGAAGGCGGACAAGGAGTTCATGTATCTCAAGCGCCGCATCAATCCCGATGCGGCCAAGGCGATCCTGGCCCACGGCGTGCCCGGCGTGTATTCGCAGCGCGAGTACAAGCGCTTCTACCCGCAGGGCGAGGTGATGGCCCACATCCTGGGCTTCACCAACATCGACGACCGCGGCCAGGAAGGCCTGGAGCTGGCCTTCGACGACTGGCTGCGCGGCAAGCCGGGCCTGAAGAAGGTCATCCGCGATCAGGCCGGCCACATCGTGGAGAACATCGACCTGGTGCGCCCGGCGCAGCCGGGCAACGACCTGACCCTGAGCGTGGACCGTCGCATCCAGTACATCGCCGCGCGCGAGCTGCGCCGCGCGATCGACGACAACCAGGCCGCAGGCGGCTCGGTGGTGATCCTGGACGTGGCCACCGGCGAGGTGCTGGCCATGGCCAACCTGCCCACGTTCAACCCCAACGCGCAGGACCTGGGCAAGCCGGACGTGCACCGCAACCGCGCGGTCACCGACCTGGTCGAGCCGGGCTCGACGATGAAGCCCATCACCATCTCCACCGCGCTGGCGGCGGGTGTGGTCACGCCGAGCACGCTGATCGACACCAACCCGGGCTACATGGCGCTCAAGGGCGGCTTCACCATCCGCGACGTGCCGCGCAACAACGGCGTGCTGACCGTGGGCGGAGTGATCACGCACAGCTCCAACATCGGCGCGGCCAAGATCGCCGACAAGATCCAGGACCAGACCTTCTACAACACGGTCAAGGCCTTCGGTTACGGCAGCGCGCCGCATAGCGGATTCCCGGGTGAAGCCTCGGGTCTGTTCCCTTCGCCCGCGCGCTGGAGCGGCACGTCCAAGACCACGATGTCCTACGGCTACGGCCTGGCGGTGTCGCCGCTGCAGATCGCCCGCGCCTACGCGACCATCGGCAACGGTGGCGTGCTGGTCACCCCGACCTTCATCAAGGGCATGCGCAGCGAGAACAGCGTGCAGGTCGTGCCCCGCGAAGTGACCAAGCAGGTCATCGCCATGATGGAGACCGTGGTCACCCAGGGCGGCGCCAAGGATGCGGCCGTGCCGGGCTATCACGTGGCCGGCAAGACCGGTACCGCGCGCATCGCCTCGGGCGGCAGCTACGCCTCGGGCCACTACACCGCGCTGTTCGCCGGGCTGGTGCCGGCGACCAATCCGCGCTTCGTCATGGTCACCGTGATCCGCGACCCGCAGGCCGGCAAGTACTACGGCGGCCTGGTGTCCGCGCCGGTGTTCCACAACGTGATGGAAGACGCGCTGCGCCTGATGGACGTGCCGCCGGACGACATCGACAGCTGGCTGGCCGCGCAGGCCAAGGACGAGGCCAAGCGTGCCGCGCAGGCGCCCAAGCGTCCGCCGACCGTCGCCGCGCTGCCCAAGCCGTTGCCCGCGCCACTGCCCGCGCCGATCCAGGCCAAGGCCGAGCCGGCGCTGCCCAGGAGCCTGGAATGAGCCGCGCCATGGCCCTGTCCGCGCTGCTGCCCGACGTGCCCGCCGTCCCGGCGGGCCTGATCGTGCACGGGCTGACCCAGGACAGCCGCATCGTGCGGCCGGGCGATGCCTTCGTGGCCATCGGTCCGGTCGACAACAGCCCCTCGACCTGGCACGGGCTGGGCTTTGTCGAGCAGGCGCGCGCCGCCGGCGCGGCGGCGATCCTGTTCGAACCGCCGGCGCCCGACACGCTGCCGGCCCCGGCCGATGCGATCGCCGTGCCCGGTCTGCGTCATCGGCTGGGCGCGATGGCCGACACCTTCTACGGCCACCCCTCGCGGCAGATGACCGTGGTCGGGGTGACCGGCACCAACGGCAAGACCTCCTTCGTGCAGCTGCTCGGCCAGGCTTGGCATCTGCTCGGCGTGACCGGCGGCAGCATCGGCACGCTCGGCGCCGGCCTGTACGGGCAGGTGCAGCCGACCGGCTTCACCACGCCGCTGGTGCTGCAGACCCATGCGCTGCTGGCGCAGCTGCACGAGGCCGGCGCGCAGGCGGTGGCGATGGAAGTCAGCTCGCACGCGCTGGTGCAGACCCGCGTGGACGCGGTCGCCTTCGACGTGGCGGTGTTCACCAACCTCACCCGCGATCATCTGGACTACCACGGCACCATGGAAGGTTACGGCGCGGCCAAGGCGCGGCTGTTCCAGCGCGCCGGCCTGCGGGCCGCGGTGGTCAACCTGGACGATGCCTTCGGCGCGACCCTGCCGGGCAAGCTGGCCGACGGGGTGCAGCTGGTCGGCGTCAGCGCGCTCGGCGCGGCGCAGGCCGCCGTGCAGGCGCGCGATGTCGTGCTGGATGCGTCGGGCATCGGCTTCTCGCTGGCGCTCGGCGATGCCGTGCACCCGGTGCGCTCGCCGCTGCTGGGCCGCTTCAACGTGGACAACCTGCTGGCCGTGGCCGGCGTGCTGCATGCCACCGGCATCGCGCCGGCGCGCATCGCCCAGGTGCTGGGCCAGCTGCGGCCGATCCACGGCCGCATGAACCGCCTCGGCGGCGTCGACGGTCAGCCGCTGGTGGTGATCGATTACGCGCATACCCCCGACGCGCTGCAGCAGGCCTTGACCAGCCTGCGCGGCCACCTCGAGGGGCGCCTGATCTGCGTGTTCGGCTGTGGCGGCGACCGCGATCGCGGCAAGCGTCCGCAGATGGCGCGCATCGCGCAGCAACACGCCGACGCGGTGATCGTCACCGACGACAATCCGCGCAGCGAGGACGGCGATGCCATCGTCGCCGACATCGTGGCCGGATTCGACGCGCACGGCGCGCGCTTCGAGGTGCAGCGCGACCGCGCGCGCGCCATCGCCCACGCGGTGAGCCAGGCGCAGGCTGGCGACATCGTGCTGATCGCCGGCAAGGGGCATGAGCCCTATCAGGAAGTCCACGGCGTCAGGCATGCCTTCGACGACACCGTGCAGGCGCGGGCGGCCCTCGAGGCGCGCGCGACGCTGGACCGGGACCTGGAGGCGCGGCGATGAACCGCCTGCCCCTGTCGCTGATCGCGCACCTGGCCGGCGGCGAGCTGCATGGCGAAGACGTCACCGTGGCGGCGGTGTCCAACGACACCCGCGCGCTGCGCCCGGGCAGCCTGTACGTGGCCCTGCGCGGCGAGCGCTTCAACGGCCACGACTTCATCGCCCAGGCCGCCGCGCAGGGCGCCGGCGCGCTGCTGGTCGATCACGCCGTGGACAGCGCGCTGCCGCAGGTGGTGGTGGCCGACACGCAGCAGGCGCTGGCGCGCCTGGCCGCCGGCCTGCAGCGCGATCGCGCGGGCAAGGTGGTGGCCATCACCGGCAGCAACGGCAAGACCAGCGTCAAGGCGCTGGTGCTGTCCATCCTCGAGCGCGCCGGCCAGACCTGGTCGACACCGGGCAACCGCAACAACGAGATCGGCCTGCCGCTGGCGGTGATCGAGGCCCCGGACGCGGCCGAGTACGCCGTCTACGAGATGGGCGCCGGCAAGCCGGGCGACATCGCCTACCTGACCGACATCGCGCGCCCCGACGTGTCGCTGGTCAACAACATCGCACCGGCGCATCTGGAACGCATGGGCAGCCTGCTCGGCGTGGCCCAGACCAAGGGCGCGATCTACAGCGCGTTGCCCGACACGGGCGTGGCGGTGATCAACGCCGACGATGCCTTCGTCGAATACTTCGCCGGGCTGGCCGCGGGCCGGCGCGTGCTGCGCTTCGGCCTGGAAGGCAGCGCCGACATCCGTGCGCGCGACATCGTCACCGACGCGGAAGGCTCGCACTTCACCCTGCTCACCCCGCAAGGCGAGGCGCAGGTGCGTCTGCCGCTGCCGGGCCGGCACAACGTACGCAACGCGCTGGCCGCCACCGGCCTGGCGCTGGGCTGCGGCGTGGCGCTGGCCACCATCGTTGAAGGCCTGCAGGCCGCGCGCCCGGTCGCCGGCCGCCAGGTCTCGCACACGCTGCCCTCCGGCGCGGTGCTCATCGACGACAGCTACAACGCCAACCCCGGTTCGCTGGCCGCCGCGATCGACACGTTGGCCGCCACCACCCGGCACGGCTGGCTGGTGCTGGGCGACATGCGCGAGCTGGGGCCGGAAGGCGCGGCGCTGCACGCCGCCGCCGGCGCCCAGGCCAGGCAGGCCGGCATCGCCCGCCTGTACGCGCTGGGCGAACTGAGCGCCCACGCGGCCGCGGCCTTCGGCGACGGCGCGCGCGTGTTCGACAGCCACGCCGCGCTGGCCCAGGCGCTGGCCTCGGAGCTGGACGCGTCCGGTTCCGCTTCGCCGGTCTCGCGTCCCGTGATCCTGGTCAAGGGGTCCCGCGGCAGCGCGATGGACCGCATTGTCACCGCGCTGCTTCCCGCCGCGCCCGCGCAATCCACGGGAGGCACCGCGCATGCTGCTTGAACTGGCCCGCTGGCTGAGGCAACTGGACTCGGTCTTCGCGATCTTCAACTACCTGACCCTGCGCGCGATCCTGGCGGCGCTGACCGCGCTGTTCCTGTCGCTGTGGATGGGCCCGGCGGTGATCCGCCGGTTGGCGCAGTTCAAGGGCGGCCAGCCGATCCGCAGCGACGGCCCGCAGACGCATTTCTCCAAGGCCGGCACGCCGACCATGGGCGGCGCGCTGATCCTGATGACCGTGGCGCTGGCCACGCTGCTGTGGGGCGACCTGCGCAACCGCTACGTGTGGCTGGTGCTGGCGGTGATGGTGGCCTTCGGCGCGATCGGCTGGTACGACGACTGGATCAAGATCGTGCGCCGCGATCCCAACGGCCTGAAGTCGCGCTGGAAGTACCTGCTGCAGTCGATCTTCGGCCTGGCCGCGGGCATCTTCCTGTGGCACACCGCGGATGTGGCGGCGGCGACCACGTTCTACATCCCGCTGTTCAAGGCCGTGGCGCTGCCGCTGGCCGGGGTGGGCTTCGTCACCATCGCCTACTTCTGGATCGTGGGCTTCTCCAACGCGGTCAACCTCACCGACGGCCTGGACGGGCTGGCGATCATGCCGACCGTGCTGGTGGCCTGCGCGCTGGCGGTGTTCGCCTACGCCTCGGGCAACGTGGTGTTCTCCAACTATCTGCAGATCCCGCAGGTCCCGGGCGCGGGCGAGCTGGTGATCATCTGCGCGGCCATCGCCGGCGCGGGCCTGGGCTTTCTGTGGTTCAACACCTATCCGGCGATGGTGTTCATGGGCGACATCGGCGCGCTGGCGCTCGGTGCGGTGCTCGGCACCATCGCGGTGATCGTGCGTCAGGAACTGGTGCTGGTGGTGATGGGCGGCATCTTCGTCGTCGAGACGCTCTCGGTGATGATCCAGGTGGCCAGCTTCAAGCTCACCGGCAAGCGCGTGTTCCGCATGGCGCCCATCCATCACCACTTCGAACTCAAGGGCTGGCCCGAACCGCGCGTCATCGTCCGGTTCTGGATCATTTCGGTGATCCTGGTCCTTGTCGGTCTGGCCACGTTGAAGGTGCGCTGATGAACGACTTCCGCAAGCAGGCCATGCGCCTGGAATCGATCGGTGGGCAGTACGACTTCTGGCTGGTGGCCGCCGCCGGGGCGCTGGCGGCGATCGGCGTGGTGATGGTGGCCTCGGCCTCGATCGCCATGGCCTCCACGCCGTACTACTACCTGAGCCGCCACGTGGTGTTCCTGGCGCTGGGCGTGGGCCTGGCGATCACCGCCATGCGCATGGAGCTCAAGTCCATCGAGAAGTACAACCAGCTGCTGCTGCTGGGCTGCTTCGCGCTGCTGGTGGTGGTGTTCGTGCCGGGGCTGGGCAGCACGGTCAACGGCGCGCGGCGCTGGATCAATCTGGGCTTCACCCGCTTCCAGACGGTCGAGGCGGTCAAGGTGCTCTACATCGTCTGGCTGGCCAGCTACCTGGTGCGCTTCCGCGACGAGGTCAATGCGACCTGGGGCGCGCTGATCAAGGCGATCGGCGTGGTGCTGGTGCTGATCGCGCTGCTGCTGCTGCAGCCGGACTTCGGTTCGTCCACGCTGCTGCTGGGCATCACCGCCGGCATGCTGATCCTGGGCGGCGCCAACCTGCCGCGCATGACCATGCCGGTGCTGGCGCTGCTGCCGGCGCTGGTGGCGCTGGTGGTGTTCGAGCCCTACCGCATGCGCCGCGTCACCTCCTTCCTGGATCCGTGGAAGGACCAGCTGGGTTCGGGCTATCAGTTGTCCAACGCGCTGATGGCCATCGGCCGCGGCGAATGGACCGGCGTGGGCCTGGGCAGCTCGGTGCAGAAGCTCAACTACCTGCCCGAGGCGCACACCGACTTCATCTTCTCGGTGATCGGCGAGGAGCTCGGCTTCCTCGGTGTGTGCGCCATCATCGGCCTGTACGCGCTGCTGGTCGGCCGCGCGCTGTATGTCGGCTACCGCTGCATCGGCCGCAACCGTCACTTCGCCGGCTACATCGCCTTCGGCATCGCGCTGTGGATCGGCATGCAGGCCTTCGTCTCGATCGGCGTCAACCTGGGCCTGCTGCCGACCAAGGGCCTGACCCTGCCGCTGATCTCCTCCGGCGGCTCGTCGGTGCTGATGACCTGCGCGGCGATGGGCCTGCTGCTGCGCGTGTCCTACGAACTCAGCCGTGCCGAGAAGCACATCGCGCTGACCCGCGGCGAGACGGTGGTCGTGGCCGATCCCAAGGCGCCGGCGTCCAAGCCCGCGCGCGCCGCGGAAGCCGAAGCGCCGCAGCCGGCACCGGCCAAGGCCGCCGTGCGCGGCAACGCGCGCCCGCAACGCATCGAACCCACTTTCGAGCGGATTGGTTGATGGCAGGCAACGCGCCCGTGATGATCCTGGCCGGCGGCACCGGCGGCCACATCTTCCCCGCGCTGGCCGTGGCCAAGGTGCTGCGCGCGCGCGGCGTGCCGGTGACCTGGCTGGGCGCCGACGGACAGATGGAAACGCGCCTGGTGCCGCAGCACGACATCGCGCTGGACACCATCGCGGTCAAGGGCCTGCGCGGCAAGGGCGCCGCGGCGCTGTTCGGCGCGCCCCTGCGCATCGCCGCGGCGGTCATGGCCGCCGCCGGCGTGCTGCGCCGGCGTGCGCCGCGCGCGGTGATCAGTTTCGGCGGCTATGCGGCCGGCCCGGGTGGCGTGGCCGCCCGGCTGCAGGGCCGGCCGCTGCTGGTGCACGAGCAGAACCGCGCGCCGGGCATGACCAACAAGCTGCTGTCCCGTGTCGCGCGCCGCGTGCTGACCGGCTTCCCGGGCAGCTTCGCCACGCGCGAGGAAGCCGTCGGCAACCCGGTGCGCGAGGAGATCGCCGCCATCGCCCCGCCGCGCGAACGCCTGGCCGGTCGCGAAGGCCCGCTGCGCCTGCTGGTGCTGGGCGGCAGCCAGGGCGCGCGCGCGCTCAACACCGCCGTGCCGCAGGCGCTGGCCGCGCTGAAGCTGGACGCGCAGGTGCGCCACCAGTGCGGCGAGAAGCTGCGCGCCGAGGCCGACGCGGCCTACGCTCAGGCCGGCGTGCCCGCCAGCGTGGAGAGCTTCATCGCCGACATGGCGCAGGCCTATGCCTGGGCCGACCTGGTGGTGTGCCGCGCCGGCGCCTCGACCCTGGCCGAGCTGTGCGCCGCCGGCATCGGCAGCGTGCTGGTGCCCTTCGCCGCGGCGGTGGACGACCACCAGACCCGCAACGCGCAGTACCTGGTCGAACACGGCGCCGCGGTGCTGCTCAAGCAGGACGACAGCTTGAACGTGCACCTGCAGCGCGTGCTGGCCGTGCTCTCGGCCGACCCGCAGCGCCGGCTGGACATGGCCATCGCCGCGCGCGGGCTGGCCCGCATCGATGCGGCCGAACGCATCGCAGACATCATTCTGGAGGAAGCCGCATGATTTCCGCGGCGCGTGAACGCCGGCTGCAGAACACCGGCAACCTGGCGCAGGCCTTTCGCCGTGTGCACTTCGTCGGCATCGGCGGCTCGGGCATGAGCGGCATCGCCGAGGTGCTGTGCACGCTGGGCTACGAGGTCTCCGGTTCGGACGCGTCGGAGAACGCGGCGACCCGGCGCCTGGCCTCGCTCGGCGCGCGCGTGATGCGCGGCCACAACGCCTCCAACGTGCTGGGCACCGACTGCGTGGTCGTCTCCAGCGCGATCAAGGCCGACAACCCCGAGCTAATGGAGGCGCGCAGCCAGCGCATCCCGATCGTGCCGCGCGCGATGATGCTGGCCGAGCTGATGCGCTTCCGCCGCGGCATCGCCGTGGCCGGCACGCACGGCAAGACCACTACCACCTCGCTGACCGCGGCGGTGCTCAGCGAGGGCGGCCTGGACCCGACCTATGTCATCGGCGGCCAGCTGCTCTCGGCCGGCGCCAACGCCAAGCTCGGCGACGGCCAGTGGCTGGTGGCCGAGGCCGACGAGAGCGACGGCAGCTTCCTGCGCCTGAATCCGCTGATCGCGGTCATCACCAACATCGATGCCGATCACCTGGAGAACTACGGCAACGACTTCGCCCGCGTGCAGGCGGCCTTCGCCGAGTTCCTGCAGCGCCTGCCCTTCTATGGCCTGGCCGTGCTGTGCATCGACGATCCGGAAGTGGCCGCGCTGGCCGCCGAGACGCCGCGCCATGTGATGACCTACGGCCTGTCCGACGGCGCCGACATCCGCGCCGAGAACGTGGTGCAGGAGGCCGGGCGCATGCGCTTCACCCTGTGCCTGCCCGAGGACGTGTCGGTCGGCGTGACCCTGGCGCTGCCGGGCAAGCACAACGTGCTCAACGCGCTGGCCGCCGCCGCGGTGGGCTGGCAGCTGGGCGTGCAGCCGGGCACGATCGCGCGCGCCCTGGCCAACTTCTCCGGCATCGGCCGGCGCTTCAACGACCTGGGCGCCATCGACACTGGGCGCGGCGCGACCGTGCAGCTGATCGACGACTACGGCCACCATCCCAAGGAGCTGGCCGCGGTGTTCGCCGCCGCGCGCGGCGGCTGGCCGGACAAACGCCTGGTGGTGGCCTTCCAGCCGCATCGCTACAGCCGCACGCGCGATCAGTTCGACGCCTTCGCCGCGGTGCTGAGCGAGGTCGACGCGCTGGTGCTGAGCGAGGTCTATCCGGCCGGCGAGGCGCCGATCGCCGGGGCCGACGCCAAGTCGCTGGCGCGCGCCATCCGCGCGCGCGGCCGCAACGAGCCGGTCGTGGTCAGCAGCGTGGCCGACCTGTCCACCGTGCTGCCCGACGTGCTGGCAGACGGCGACCTGCTGCTGATGATGGGCGCCGGCGACATCGGCGCGGTCGCCCAGCAGATCGCCGCGCAGGGCTTCGGCCCGGGAGGCCAGGCATGAGCGCGCTGTCGCTTCCGTCCTCGCGCATCGCCGATGCGGCCGCGTTCGGCCGCGTCGCGGTGCTGATGGGGGGCACCTCCAGTGAGCGCGAGGTGTCGCTGAACTCCGGCGCCAACGTGCTCGAGGCGCTGACCGCGCGCGGCGTGGACGCCTTCGCGGTCGATGGCATCCCCGCGCTGGCCACGCTGCTGGCGCAGGGCGGCTGCGATCGCGTGTTCAACGTGCTGCACGGTCACAACGGTGGCGGTGAGGACGGCGTGGTCCAGGGCCTGATGACGGCCTTCGGCGTGCCTTATACCGGCTCGAACGTGCTCGGCTCGGCGCTGAGCATGGACAAGGTGCGCACCAAGCAGGTCTGGCTGTCGCTGGGTCTGCCGACCCCGCGCTACGTGCGCCTGGCGGCGACGGCCGATGCGCAGGATCCCGCGAGTGCCGCTGAAGGCAGGATGCCGAAAGCGGCCGTGCACGCCGCGGCCGCCGAGCTGGGCCTGCCGGTGATCGTCAAGCCGGCCAACGAAGGCTCCAGCGTCGGCGTCACCCGCGTGTTCGAGGACGCGCAGCTGGACGAGGCGGTGGCGCTGGCCGCGCGCTACGACGGCGAGCTGCTGATGGAGCAGCTGGTGGTCGGCGACGAGCTGACCGTCGGCATCCTCGGCCAGACCGCGCTGCCCTCGATCCGCATCGTGCCCAAGGGCGCCTGGTACGACTACAACGCCAAGTACATCGCCGAGGACACCCAGTACCTGTGCCCCGGCCTGGAGGGAGAGGCCGAGGAAGAGATCCGGCGCATCGCGCTGGCCGCCTTCAACGCCGCCGGCTGCGGCGGCTGGGGCCGCGTGGACGTGATGCGCGACGCCGCCAGCGGCGCGTTCTTCCTGCTCGAGGTCAACACCGCGCCGGGCATGACCAGCCACTCGCTGGTGCCCAAGGCCGCGCGCCAGGCAGGGCTGGGGTTCGAGGATCTGTGCTGGCGCATCCTGGAGCAGACGGTATGAAGCCGGGATTCGGGATTCGGGATTCGGGATGGGTCGACAGCGGCGCCGCATGCGTCGCCGCGGCCGTTTCCCATCCCCAATCCCGAATCCCCAATCCCGCGCACGGAGCGCGCCCATGAGCAATGCCCTGCGCGTGCTGACCTGGATCCTGGCGCTGGCGCTGGTCGCCCTGCCGGTCGTGGCCGTGTTCAACGGCTGGATCGGCGCCGAACGCTGGCCGCTGAAGCGGCTTCGCGTCGGCGGCGAGCTGCACCGCGTCGATCCGGCGCAGCTGCGCGCGGTGGTGCTGCCGTATGCGGCGCGCGGCTACTTCGCCGTGCAGCTGAGCGATGCGCAGCGCGCGGTCGAGCGCCTGCCGTGGGTCGAGCGCGCGCAGGTGCGCAAGCGCTGGCCCGACGTGCTGGAAGTGACCGTGATCGAGCACAAGCCCTTCGCCCGCTGGGGCAGCGACAAGCTGCTGTCGGTGGATGGCGCGCTGTTCCCGCTGCCCAAGAATGTCGACGCCAGCGCGCTGCCGCAGCTCGGCGGTCCCGAGAGCCAGGTGGCCGAGGTGGTGGCCCTGTACAACGAATCGACCCAGCTGTTCGCGCCGCTGGGGCTGAAGGTGGACGCGCTGGCGATGGATGCGCGCGGCAGCTGGTCGCTGACCCTGGGCAACGGCCTGAACGTGGTGATCGGCCGCGCCGACGCCCGTCCGCGCCTGCAGCGCTTCGTGCGCCTGCTGCCGCGCCTGCTCGGCGATCCGCGCCAGCTGGCCAGCGTGGACCTGCGCTACACCAACGGCTTCGCCCTGACCTGGGGCAACGCCAGGCCGGCCGCCAACGATGGCGCCGCCACGACTCCTCCTCCCGTCAGCGCACCGGCCCCGATGGCCGCGCTGACCGCACACGCATCGCAGCAGGCATTCCACGCATGAACCGCAAGGGCGACAAATCCCTGATCGTCGGACTGGACATCGGCACCTCCAAGGTGACCGCGCTGGTCGGCGAATATTCCCCGGGCAATCCGATCGAGGTGATCGGCATCGGCAGCCATGAGTCGCGTGGGCTCAAGCGCGGCGTGGTGGTCGATATCGAATCGACCGTGCAGTCGATCCAGCGCGCGGTGGAGGAAGCCGAACTGATGGCCGGCTGCGAGATCCGCAGCGTCTACGCCTCGATCTCCGGCGCCCACGTGCAGTGCAAGAACTCGCCCGGCATCGTGCCGATCCGCGACGGCGAGGTGACCTGGGCCGACCTGGACCGCGTGCTCGACGCCGCCAAGGCCGTGGCCATCCCGGCCGACCAGAAGATCCTTCATGCCATTCCGCGCGAGTACAAGCTGGACAACTCGCAGGAAGGCATCCGCAATCCGGTCGGCATGACCGGCGTGCGCCTGGAGGTGGACGCGCACCTGGTGGTCTGCGCGCAGTCGGCCGCGGCCAACATCTCCAAGTGCGTGCAGCGCTGCGGCCTGCAGATCGACGACCTGATCCTGTCATCGCTGGGCTCCTCGGTGGCGGTGCTGACCGCCGACGAGCGCGAGCTGGGCGTGGTCCTGGTCGACATGGGCGCCGGCACCACCGACCTGGCGGTGTTCGTGCACGGCGCGATCTGCCACACCGCCTCGCTGCCGATCGCCGGCGACCACGTCACCAACGACATCGCGCACATGCTGCGCACGCCCACCCCGGAGGCCGAGCAGATCAAGGTGCGCTACGCCTGCGCGCTGGCCCAGCTGGCCACCGCCGAGGAATCGATCCAGGTGCCGTCGGTGGGCGACCGCCCGCCGCGGCGCATGCCGCGCCATTCGCTGGCGCAGGCCGTGCAGGGTCGCTACGAGGAGATCTTCGAAATGGTCCAGGCCGAGCTGCGCCGCTCCGGCTTCGAGGAACTGGTGCGCGCCGGCATGGTGCTCACCGGCGGCGCCTCGAAGATGGAAGGCGTGGTCGAACTGGCCGAGGAGATGCTGCAGATGCCGGTGCGCATCGGCATCCCCCAGCACGTCACCGGCCTGGGCGAGGTGGTCGGCAATCCGGTGCACGCCACCGGCGTGGGCCTGCTGCTGATGGGCAGCCAGATCGAGCATCCGCGCCGGCCGTCGCTGCCCACGGGCAAGGCCGGCAGCTTGTTCAAGAAACTGCAGAACTGGTACCGCGGCGAATTCTGATTCGACGCGGCAAGAGGCACGACGCCGACGCGAGGGCGCGCCGGCGTGAGGCGAGGGCAGGGACAACGGGATTTGAGCGTCACCCAGCTGTATTCAAAAGACATACCCACACAAAGATGAGGACAACGGACATGGCACATTTCGAACTGGTTGAAACGATGGCTCCCAACGCGGTGATCAAGGTCATCGGCGTGGGCGGCGGCGGCGGCAACGCCGTGGCGCACATGGTGGCCAGCAGCGTGGACGGCGTGGAGTTCATCACCGCCAACACCGATTCGCAGGCGATCAAGAACTGCGGCGCCAAGCAGCAGCTGCAGCTCGGCGGCAACGTCACCAAGGGCCTGGGCGCGGGCGCCAACCCGGAAGTCGGCCGCCAGGCCGCGCTGGAAGACCGCGACCGCATCATCGAGGCGCTGACCGGCGCGGACATGGTGTTCATCACCGCCGGCATGGGCGGCGGCACCGGCACCGGCGCCGCGCCGGTCGTGGCGCAGCTGGCCAAGGAGATGGGCATCCTGACGGTGGCCGTGGTCACCAAGCCGTTCCCCTTCGAAGGCCGTCGCCGCATGCAGGTCGCGCTGAAGGGCATTGAGGAGCTGTCCACCCACTGCGACTCGCTGATCACCATCCCCAACGAGAAGCTGATCACCGTGCTGGGCCGCAACGCCACGATGATCCAGGCCTTCCGCGCCGCCAACGACGTGCTGCTGGGCGCCGTGCAGGGCATCGCCGACCTGATCGTGCGTCCGGGCCTGATCAACGTCGACTTCGCCGACGTGCGCACCGTGATGAGCGAGATGGGCCTGGCCATGATGGGCACCGGCGCCGCCCGCGGCGACGACCGCGCCCAGGCCGCCGCCGAGGCCGCGATCCAGAACCCGCTGCTGGACGACGTCAACCTGTCCGGCGCCAACGGCATCCTGGTCAACATCACCGCCGGCCCGGACTTCACCATGGCCGAGTTCGACGAGGTCGGCCGCACCGTGGAGGGCTTCGCCTCGGAGGACGCCACCGTGGTGGTGGGCACCGTGCTCGACCCGAACATGCAGGACGAAGTCCGCGTGACCGTGGTCGCCACCGGCCTGAACCGCGCCGTCGCCCGCCAGCCGGTGCGTGGCACCGACCTGGGCGGTGGCTACCAGCCGCGCGAGACGGTGCGTGCGCCGATCAAGCTGGTGCGCGATGCCACCACCGGCCTGCCGGTCGACGCCGTGCCGCTGCCCAACACCACCGCCACCGGCAAGATCGACCCGGTGATGGGCGCCACCCAGGGCCTGGGCCTGCGTCGCAACGCCGGCAGCGAGCCCAGCGTCGGCGGCCCCGCCGGCGCGGCCGAGCTGCCGGACAACTACCTGGACATCCCGGCGTTTCTGCGCCGCCAGGCCGACTGATCCACCGTTTCACCCGGTCACGCGCGCGAACCGGCAGCCTGCTGCCGGCCGCGCGCCGACCCCGGCGCAGTACACACCGTGACGTGTCCAAGTGATTTCCCGCCGGGCCGGCGTGCCCGGTCCGGCGGGCTTTTCACCGCCAGGACGCGCGCCGCGCCCGTGGGGCAGGTGCGCGTGCCGTGACACGCTTCCATTCAGGTTCAGACCCGGGTGGTATCATCACGAATTGTTGACATTTCGCGTGCGAGCTCCCCGATGATCCCCCAGCGCACTCTCAAGAACGTGATCCGCGCCACCGGCGTGGGCCTGCACAGCGGCAACAAGGTCTTCATGACCCTGCGCCCGGCGGCCCCGAACACCGGCGTGGTGTTCCGTCGCGTCGATCTTGATCCGGTCGTGGAGATCCCCGGCGATGCCTCGCTGGTCACCGAGACCACGCTGTGCACGGGCCTGAGCTGTGGCCCGGCCAAGGTCCAGACCGTCGAACACCTGATGTCGGCCCTGGCCGGCCTGGGGATCGACAACATCTATGTCGAACTGTCCGCGGCCGAACTGCCGATCATGGACGGTTCGGCCAGCCCGTTCGTGTTCCTGCTGCAGTCCGCCGGCATCGTCGAGCAGAACGTGCCCAAGCGCTTCATCCGCGTGACCAAGCCGGTGGAAGTGCGCGACGGCGACAAGATCGCGCGGTTCGAGCCCTACGACGGCTTCAAGCTGGGCTTCACGGTCAAGTTCGACCACCCGATGATCCCGGCCTCGCAGTCGCGCGCCGAGGTGGACTTCTCCACCGGCGGCTACATCCGCGAGGTCGCGCGGGCGCGCACCTTCGGCTTCATGCGCGATCTGGAGTACATGCGCGAGCGCAACCTGGGCCTGGGCGGCTCGATGGACAACGCGATCGTGCTGGACGAGTTCCGCGTGCTCAACGACGACGGCCTGCGCTACGCCGACGAGTTCGTGCGCCACAAGATCCTGGACGCCATCGGCGACCTCTACCTGGCCGGCCACGCGATCCTGGGCAAGTACGAGGGCTACAAGTCCGGTCACGCGCTCAACAACACCCTGGTGCGCTCGCTGATCGCCCAGACCGACGCCTGGGAAGAGGTGTCCTTCGGTCCGGAGGCCACCGAGCCGCCGCCGCCGATCCACTACGCGGCCATCCCCGCGCTGGCGCACTGAACGCCTGCCCGCGCCGAGGCGCGCGGGTCGAGCGCGTCGACGAAACGTGAATCCGATCGCCTGAACAGGCGCGACTTAACTGTTTTCTAACTTTGAGCTAACGACTGGCCCAGCCCGGGTCGGTACGATGCCTGCCGGCCTTCCACCCGGTCTTAACGTTTGGACCTGGGACGCGGCCCTGCTGTTCCACCCGCGCCTGGCGCGGGAGACGCCTCCAGCATCTCCATCGCCTCGCGCAGGGCGGCACGCGCGACCGGGGAGCCCGTGCCGGAGCGCTGGCCGGCGGTCTCGGCCTGGAAGAGGGGTTGCAGGGAAGTCCGGGCGATCACGGAGTTGATCCCAAGACCGAGGGAGCGGGCGACTTCGACCAGGTGTGCGGAGGCCAGGCGGAGCTTGGCGTTCCAGACCGGCGAATCCACCACGAAGACCAGACGGTCCCCCGTCACATTAGCCAGGCGGCAGTGCGCGGCCAGCGCCGGGGGCAGACAGGGGCGCAGTTGCTGTTCCAGCGCGTCGAGCCGGATGGCATGACGCAGCGGATCGGCCGCCGCCGACGCCAGCGCGGCCTCCAGGGCCGGCACCGGCGCCGCCGGCCGACGCGACTGGGACTTGGCTTGAGACATCGATATTCCATGAGCTTCAACAACGTTCTTCACAATACGCGCTCCTGGGCACGCCATCACCTGGCCCTGCGGGCCGTGCAGGCGCGCCGCTTCAGCCACGCCCGCCCGCTGGCCAGTGCCGGCATCCTGCTCGCCGCCGGCCTGCTGGCCGGCCTGGCCACGCGCAGCGCCTTCGGCCTGGCGCAGGTGTCCTACCTGCAGGCCAAGACCGCCAGGCAGCAGGCCGAGCTCGAGCAGGTCAAGCGCGGCGCGCAGCAGGAGATCAACGCCATGTCCGCGCGCCTGGGCGAGCTGCAGGCCCAGGCCAACCGCCTCAACGCGCTGGGCGAGCGGCTGACCCAGATGGGCAAGCTGGACGACGGCGAGTTCGACTTCAACGAGCCGGTCGGCGTGGGCGGCCCGGAAGGCGCGGTCAGCGACATGCCGCCGCGCGAGCTGGCGCAGGGCCTGGACGCGCTGGGGGCCAAGTTCGACGCCTCCGGCCAGCAGCTCTCGGTGCTCGAGTCGCTGCTGTTCAACCGCCAGCTGGACCGCAACGCCACGCCCTCGCGCATGCCGCTGGCCAATACCTACATCACCTCCGGCTTCGGCGGCCGCGCCGATCCGTTCGGCGGCGGCGGCGAGCGGCACAAGGGCATCGACTTCAAGGCCAACGTCGGCGATCCGGTCATGGCCGTGGCCGACGGCGTGGTCAGCTTCGCCGGGGTCAAGAGCGGCTATGGCAACGTGGTCGACATCGACCACGGCAATGGCTATGTGACCCGCTACGCGCACAACTCGCGCGTGGTGGTGAAGCCGGGCGACCTGGTGCGCGCCGGTCAGGAAGTGGCCAAGGCCGGTTCCACCGGGCGTTCGACCGGCGCCCACGTGCATTTCGAGGTCTGGCAGGACGGCCAGGTGGTGAACCCGAGCAAGTTCCTGGGCCAGGGCCCCACCCCGGTGGGCGTGCGCGGCCGAGGCTGAGGCGCCTCCGCGGGGCGCCTTGATTCGATCAGCGGCGCCCCAAGCTACAATGTCGTGTTCTCGTGACGGGGCGCCTTGCGCCCGCGTTGCGTTTTTCGGCATCCGGCCTTGGGGAAGCAAAGAGGCCAGCGGTGGTGCCGACGCTCCTTCCCATTCCGGTTCTTCTTCATGATCAACAGCTTGCTCACCCGCGTCTTCGGCAGCCGTAACGAACGTCTGCTCAAACAGCTCGACCGCCTGGTGGTGCGCATCAATGCGCTGGAACCGGAGCTGCAGAAGCTCAGCGACGAGGAACTGAAGGCCAAGACCCCCGAATTCCAGAAGCGCGTCGCCGAGGGCGAGGCGCTGGACAAGATCCTGCCCGAGGCCTTCGCCGTGTGCCGCGAGGCCTCGCGCCGCGTGCTGGGCCTGCGCCACTACGACGTGCAGCTGGTCGGCGGCATGGTGCTGCACCTGGGCAAGATCGCCGAGATGCGCACCGGCGAGGGCAAGACCCTGGTCGCGACCCTGGCCGTGTACCTCAACGCGCTGGAAGGCAAGGGCGTGCACGTGGTCACGGTCAACGACTACCTGGCCCGCCGCGACGCGGCGCAGATGGGCAAGCTGTACAACTGGCTGGGCCTGAGCGTGGGCGTGGTCTACCCGGGCATGCCGCACGGCGACAAGCGCGCGGCCTACGCCAGCGACATCACCTACGGCACCAACAACGAGTTCGGCTTCGACTACCTGCGCGACAACATGGCCATGGCGCGCGAGGACCGCTACCAGCGCCAGCTCAACTTCGCCATCGTCGACGAGGTCGACTCGATCCTGATCGACGAGGCGCGCACGCCGCTGATCATCTCCGGCCCGGCCGACGATTCGCCCGAACTGTACGTGCGCGTCAACCGCATCGTGCCGGCGCTGATCAAGCAGGAGAGCGAGGAAGGCGAGGGCGACTACTGGGTCGATGAGAAGTCCAAGCAGGTGCACCTGTCCGAGGCCGGCCAGACCCACGCCGAGGACCTGCTGCGCCAGGCCGGCATCCTGAAGGACGACGAGGACGATGGCCTGTACTCGCCGCAGAACCTGGGCGTGGTCCATCACCTCAACGCCGCCCTGCGTGCCCATGCCATCTACCAGCGCGACGTGGACTACATCGTGCGCGACGGCGAGGTGGTGATCGTCGACGAGTTCACCGGCCGCACGCTGGTGGGCCGGCGCTGGTCCGACGGCCTGCACCAGGCGGTCGAGGCCAAGGAAGGGGTGCAGGTGCAGCGCGAGAACCAGACGCTGGCCTCGATCACCTTCCAGAATCTGTTCCGCATGTACAACAAGCTGGCCGGCATGACCGGTACGGCGGACACCGAGGCCTACGAGTTCCAGAGCATCTACGGCCTGGAAGTGATCGTGATCCCGACCCACCGGCCGACCATCCGCAAGGATTCGCCGGACCAGGTGTTCCTCAACCGCAAGGGCAAGTTCAACGCGGTGCTGGCCGACATCCAGGACTGCTACAAGCGCGGCCAGCCGGTGCTGGTGGGCACCACCTCGATCGAGACCTCGGAGATGCTCTCCGAGCACCTGCGCACGAACAAGGTCCCGCACGAGGTGCTCAACGCCAAGCAGCACGAGCGCGAGGCCTCGATCGTCGCCAACGCCGGCCGTCCGGGCGCGGTGACCATCGCCACCAACATGGCCGGCCGCGGCACCGACATCGTGCTGGGCGGTTCGCTGGAGGCCGAACTGGCCGCGCTGGGCGAGGACGCCTCGGAGCTGGACATCGCCCGCGTGCGTTCGGAGTGGAAGACCCGCCACGAGCAGGTCAAGGAAGCCGGCGGCCTGCACATCGTGGGCACCGAGCGCCACGAGAGCCGCCGCATCGACAACCAGCTGCGCGGCCGTTCCGGCCGCCAGGGCGACCCGGGTTCCTCGCGCTTCTACCTGTCGCTCGAAGACAACCTGATGCGCATCTTCGCCAGCGACTGGGTGCAGAAGGCGATGAAGCTGATCGGCATGAAGGAGGACGACGTGATCGAGGATCGCCTCGTCAGCCGCCAGATCGAGAAGGCCCAGCGCAAGGTCGAGGCGCACAACTTCGACATCCGCAAGAACCTGCTGGACTTCGACGACGTCAACAACGACCAGCGCAAGGTCATCTACGCCCAGCGCGACGAGCTGCTGGACGCCGAGTCGGTGAAGGAGAACATCGAGGGCATCCGCGGCGACGTGGTCGCCGACCTGGTCGCGCGTCACGTGCCGGCCAATTCGGTCGACGAGCAGTGGGACCTGCCCGGCCTGCAGGCCGAGCTGGCCGCCGAGGCGGGCCTGGACCTGCCGGTGACGCAGTGGCCGACCCAGTTCGAGGAACTGGACGCCGAGCGCATCGAGGCGCTGGTGCAAGAGGCGATGGACACGCACTTCGCGCAGAAGGAAGAGCAGATCGGCGCCGAGACCATGCGCGCGCTGGAGAAGCACGTCATGCTGACCGTGCTCGACAAGGGCTGGAAGGAGCATCTGGCGCGCATGGACTATCTGCGCCAGGGCATCCATCTGCGCGGCTATGCGCAGAAGCAGCCCAAGCAGGAGTACAAGAAGGAAGCCTTCGAGCTGTTCTCGGAGATGCTGGAAGGCGTCAAGCGGGAGGTGATCACCATCCTGGCGCGCCTGCGCATCCGCAGCGAGGAGGAGGTGGCCGAACTGGAGGCCCAGGAGCGCCGCGTGGCCGAGGCCCAGCAGCGCGCCATGCAGTTCCAGCACGCGCCCACCGGTGGCTATGGCGCCGACGAGGAAGCCGCGCAGGTGCAGGCCGCGCAGGCTGCCGCGGCCGCCGCTCCGGCCACGGTGTTCCGCGACGAGCCCAAGGTGGGCCGCAACGATCCCTGCCCCTGCGGCAGCGGCAAGAAGTACAAGCACTGCCACGGCCAGCTGAGCTGATCCAGGCCCAGCACCCGGTGAAAACGAAGAAGCCCGGATGTCGCCATCCGGGCTTTTCTCGTTCCGGGCACTGCGGCACTCGCATGATCCGGACCACGCACCGTGTAGAGCGGAGCTTGCTCCGCTGCTCTTCGTTCGGATCATCGGGAGAGCCATAGCGGAGCAAGCTCCGCTCTACGGCTCTTCGGTCGGATTGTTGGGAGAGCCACAGCGGAGCGAGCTCCGCTCTACGGAACAGCGGCGGCACTGCGAGACCGGAGCGCGTGCTAGCGCGCCTGCGGCTTCTTCGCCGGCGCGAAGCCCGGCTTGCCTTCCTGCTCGGCCAGCTGCGGTACGCGGACCAGCTTGCCCGTGTCCACGCCGTGGGCGCGCATCCGGGCCACCAGGTCGGCGTACTGCGCATCGGGCAGGTCGGCGGTGCGCGAGAAGATCCAGGCCAGGTCGCGGCCCGGATAGTCGACCAGCGCCCAGGAGTAGTCCGGCGCGGTCTCCAGGATGCGGTACTTGGTCGGGATCACGCCGAAGAACCAGGTCGTCCAGCGCCGGTTGCCGGTGCCGGCCTTGACCGTGGCGCGCGAGTCCAGGGTCTTGACCGGCTCGCCGAAGCCTTCCTGATAGACGTAATGCACCGCGATGCCGCCGCCGGGCTTGAGCCGGTACTCGTCGCGGCTGGCGACATGGCCGCGCTCGCCGAAGTAGGGCACATGGGCGATCACATGCCAGGCGCCCATGAAGCGCGGCAGGTCGATCGGCGGGGCGGCGTCGGTACTTGTGGTCGGCATGGGCACGGTCCCGCAGGCGGCGATCAGGGGCAGCAGCGCCAGGGCCAGCAGGTGGCGGCGCTTCCGGGGCGAGGCGATGGTCGGCAGGGCGGGCATCGGCGAGCAGGCTAGGCCGGCCGGCGTCAAGGCCGCGTTCGCCCGCGCGGCGGTCGCAACCGGTGAGAAGGGGCGCGGGCAGCCTGCGCTTCCACCTCCGACCGGACGCACCGCCATGGCCCACGTTTCGCACGCTGCCCGCACCGCTTCCCACGCCGATCCCCGCCTGGAGCTGACCCTGCGCACGATCGCGCTGACCGGCCTGGCCCTGGTGGTCCTGCTGCCGGCCGCGCGCGGATCGACCGAGGCCCTGGGCTGGACCCCGCTATGGCTGGCCGGTCTGCCGCTGGTAGCGTGGTGGTCGCTGCACCGCTTCCGCCTGCCGTCCTGGCCCGCGCCGGCGCATCCGGCCATCGATGCGGTGCCGCGGCGTCGGCGCGGCGGTCAGCAGGCCCGCCGCCGCCGCTCGATGACCATCGGGTCACGCAGCCGTTCGCCCGCCCGCGTGGCCTGACCTTCGGCACGGGCAGGGCACCGCGAGGGCTGTGCTAGCGTGCGGCGGCTGCAATGCCTCGTATGGAGCCCGCCTTGAACCGATTCGCCCTCGCCCTGGTCGCCGGCCTCGCCGCCGCCAGCGCCCATGCCCAGGAGACCCCCGTGGACAACGACCCCTACCAGTGGATGGAAGAGGTCGAAGGCGCCCGGCCGCTGGCCTGGGTCAAGGAGCACAACGCGGTCACCGAGGCGCAGCTTGCCGGCACGCCGCAGTTCAAGCAGCTGGAAGGGCAGATCCGCGCGATCCTGGACTCGGACGCCAAGATCCCCTACGTCAGCAAGATCGGCGACTACTACTACAACCTGTGGAAGGACAAGGACCACGCGCGCGGCGTCTGGCGCCGCACCACGCTGGCCGAGTACCGCAAGCCCAATCCCACCTGGGAGACCGTGCTGGACCTTGACGCGCTCAACGCCGCCGAGCACGAGACCTGGGTCTGGCACGGCGCCGAATGCCGCAAGCCCGACTACACCCGCTGCCTGATCGCGCTCTCGCGCGGCGGCTCGGATGCCGATGTCACCCGCGAGTTCGACCTGACCACCAAGACCTGGGTCAAGGACGGCTTCTACCGGCCGGCGGCCAAGGGCGGCCTGGGCTGGATCGATGCCGACACCGTCTATGTCTACACCGATTTCGGCGACGGCAGCCTGACCACCTCGGGCTATCCGCGCATCGTCAAGGAATGGAAGCGCGGCACGCCGCTGGCTTCGGCCAAGCTCGTCTACGAGGGCAAGCCGGAGGACATGTACATCGCGGCCGCGCATGACGCCACGCCGGGCTTCGAGCGCGACTTCGTCACCCGCACCATCGCCTTCTACAACGACGAGCTCTATCTGCGCGGCAAGGATGGCGCACTGACCAAGATCGATGCGCCCAACTCGGCGCAGAAGACCGTGCAGCGCGAATGGCTGGCGCTGGAGCTGCGCGAGCCCTGGACCGTCGGCGGCAAGACCTACAAGGCCGGCTCGCTGCTGGTCGCGCGCTTCGACGACTTCATGGCCGGCAAGCGCGACTTCGAGGTGCTGTTCGAGCCGACCGACACGACCTCGCTGGCCGGGGTCACCTTCACCCGGCACCACGTCGTCCTCAACGTCATGCAGGACGTCAAGAACCGCCTCAGCGTGCTGACCCACACCGAGGGCAAGTGGGTGTCCACGCCGCTGAAGGTGGGCGACTCGGCCTTCGGCGCGATCAGCGCCAGCGCCGTGGACGGCGACGATTCCGACGCGCTGTGGCTGACCGTCACCGACTACCTGACGCCGACCACGCTGATGCTGGCCGACGCCAACGCGCCGACGGCCGCGCTGGCGCCGCTGAAGACGATGCCGACCTTCTTCGACGCCTCGCGCGATGTGATCGAGCAGCACTTCGCCACCTCCAAGGACGGCACGCGCGTGCCGTACTTCCTGGTGCGGCCCAAGGACCTGAAGTACGACGGCCGCGCGCCGACCCTGCTGTACGGCTATGGCGGCTTCGAGATCTCGATGACGCCCGGCTATTCCGGCGGCATCGGCAAGGGCTGGCTGGAGAAGGGCGGCGTATACGCGGTGGCCAACATCCGCGGCGGCGGCGAATACGGACCGCGCTGGCACCAGGCCGCGCTCAAGGCCAACCGGCACAAGGCCTACGAGGACTTCGCCGCGGTGGCCCAGGATCTGGCCGCGCGCAAGATCACCTCGCCCGCCCACCTGGGCGCGATGGGCGGCAGCAACGGCGGCCTGCTGATGGGCAACATGCTGACCCAGTATCCGCAGCTGTTCGGCGCGATCGTGGTGCAGGTGCCGCTGCTGGACATGAAGCGCTACAGCCACCTGCTGGCCGGCGCCTCGTGGATGGCCGAGTACGGCAACCCGGACACGGCCGACTGGGACTACATCAAGACCTTCTCGCCGTATCACCTGTTCGATGCGGGCAAGGACTACCCGCCGACGCTGTTCCTGACCTCCACCCGCGACGACCGCGTCCACCCCGGTCACGCGCGCAAGATGGCGGCCAAGATGCTCGACGCCGGCAAGAACGTGCGCTACTACGAGAACATCGAGGGCGGCCACGGCGGCGCGGCCAACAACGCCCAGTCCGCGCACATGAACGCGCTGGCCTACACCTTCCTGTGGGAACAGCTGAGCAAGTGACGTGAGCCGCCGACGCAGGGCGCGGGCGCCGCAGGATGCGCGGCGCCCGCGTCCGGCCCTTGCAACCCGATCCAGACGGACCTATCCATGAAGCCCCTTCCCGCCCTGCTGGCCGCGACCCTGCTGATGAGCACTTCCATTCCCTCGACCCTCGCCGCCGCCCAGGCCACGCCGCCGGACGTGGCCAAGAAGCCGCACGTGGTCACCGCGCCGTTCGGCGCGCAGCGTCAGGACGAGTACTACTGGCTGCGCGACGATAAGCGCACCAACCCGCAGATGCTCGACTACCTCAAGGCCGAGAACGCCTACGCCGATGCGGTGCTGGCGCCGCTCAAGCCGCTGCAGGACACGCTGTACAAGGAGATCGTCGCGCGCATCAAGCAGGACGATGCCTCGGTGCCGTACCGCGAGCGCGGCTACTGGTACTACACCCGTTTCGAGACCGGCAAGGACTATCCCGTGCACGCCCGCCGCAAGGGCAGCATGGAGGCGCCGGAAGAGGTGATGCTGGACGTCAACGCGCTGGCCGACGGCAAGGGCTATTACAGCGTCGGCACCTGGGAGGTCAGCCAGGACAACCGTCTGCTGGCCTATGCCGACGACGCGGTCGGCCGGCGGCAGTACACGATCCGCTTCAAGGACCTGAGCACCGGCCAGGTGCTGCCGGACCAGATCCCGGGCGTGTCGCCCGACGTGGTCTGGGCCGACGACAACAAGACCCTGTTCTACGTCGAGAACGACCCGGAGACGCTGCTCACCGTGCGCGTGAAGAAGCACGTGTTGGGCACCCCGGTGGCGCAGGACACGCTGGTCTACGAGGAGCACGACGACAGCTTCTACATGGGCCTGGGCCGCACCCGCGACGACAAGTACATCACCATCGGCGTGCACAGCACGGTCTCCAGCGAGGAGCGCTACGCGCCGGCGGCCGATCCGCAGGCCTTCACCGTGCTGGCGCCGCGCGCGCGCGATGTGGAATACGACGCCGACCATTTCGACGGCCGCTGGGTGATCCGCACCAACGCCGACGGCGCGACCAACTTCAAGATCGTGACCGCCGCCGACGGCGCCACCGCGCGCAAGGACTGGAAGGACTGGATCGCGCACAGCGACAGCGTCTACATCGACGGCTTCGAGCTGTTCGACGGCTTCACCGCGATCGGCGAGCGCTCGGAAGGGCTGGAGCGCATCCGGCTGCTGGGCAAGGACGGCAAGTCCTCCTATGTCCAGGCCGATGAGCCGGCCTATTCGATGGGCCTGGACGCCAATCCCGAGCACGACACGCCGTGGCTGCGCTACAGCTATACCTCGCTGACCACGCCGGCCACGACCTACGAGCTCAATACCGTCACCGGCGAGCGCCGCCTGCTCAAGCAGCAGCCGGTGCTGGGCTACGACCCGGCCAAGTACACCACCGAGCGGCTGTGGGTGACCGCGCGCGACGGCACCAAGGTGCCGGTGTCGCTGGTCTACAAGAAGGGCTTCAAGAAGGACGGCACCGCCGCGCTGCTGCAGTACGGCTACGGCAGCTACGGGATGTCGATGGATCCTGGCTTCTCCGGGCCGGTGGTGAGCCTGCTCGATCGCGGCATGGTCTACGCCATCGCTCACATCCGCGGCGGTGAGGAGATGGGCCGGGCCTGGTACGACAACGGCAAGCTGCTCAAGAAGAAGAACACCTTCACCGACTTCATCGACGTCACCGAGGCGCTGGTCAAACAGGGTTACGCAGCCAAGGACCGCGTCGCGGCCATGGGCGGCAGCGCCGGCGGCCTGCTGATGGGCGCGATCACCAACATGGCGCCGGACGACTACCGCGTGATCATCTCGCAGGTGCCGTTCGTGGACGTGGTCACCACCATGCTCGACCCGAGCATCCCGCTGACTACCAACGAGTACGATGAGTGGGGCAACCCGGAGAAGCGCGAGTTCTACGACTACATCGTCGCCTACTCGCCCTACGACAATCTGAAGAAGCGGGCCTACCCGGCGATGTTCGTCGGCACCGGGCTGTGGGACTCGCAGGTGCAGTACTGGGAGCCGGCCAAGTACGTGGCGCGCCTGCGCGATCTGGACACCGGCAAGCAGCCGGTGGTGTTCCGCACGAACATGGAAGCCGGCCACGGCGGCAAGTCCGGCCGTTTCCGCCGCTACCAGGAAATGTCCGAGTACTACGCCTTCATGCTCGACCAGCTGGGCGTGACCCAGCAGCACTGAGCGCACCCCGGCCCGGGGCTGACCCGCCCCGGCCGACCCGGCGCACCGATGTTCCCACCCGTGGGGACATCGGCGCGGCCTGCAACGCAGCGTGCGCCTTTCGCGATGCCGCCTACACGCGCGGCGGGCGACAATACGCAGGTGGACACGCCCCTGCCGCCGGAACTGACGCCGCCCCCCAGCCGCTTTCGCTGGGCCTGGTGGCTGCTGGCCTGGACCAGCCTGCTGCTGGGCCTGATCGGGCTGTTCCTGCCGGTGATGCCGACCACGGTGTTCATCCTGATCGCGGCCTTCGCCGCCTCGCGCGGGTCCGAGCGCCTGCACCGTGCCCTGCTGTCGCATCGGCACTTCGGCCCGCTGATCCACGACTGGCAGGCGCACGGGGCGATCCCGCGCCGGGCCAAGTGGCTGGCGAGCTGGACCATGCTGGCCAGCGCCGCATTCACCGTGACCGCGATGGTCTGGCTGACGCCGGCGCACTGGTGGCTGTCGGCCATTCCGGTGGCCTGTCTGTCGGCGGTGGTGCTGTGGATGTGGCAGCGGCCCGAGCCGCCGCCGGCGCCGTGACGCGGCGCTGATCGCGTGCGGCCCGCGCCGGCGGTTGTGCGCCGGCAATCGCTATACTCGAGCCATGAAGACCGTATCGCGAATCGCGCTCGTAAGCGCCGTGCTGCTGGCGCTGTCGGCCTGTGGCAACAAGGGTCCGCTGGTGCTGCCGGAGCGGCCCACGCCGGTGCAGCAGCCCGCCCCGGCACCCAAGACCCAGACCGGCGCGCCGCCGGTGCAGGTCAAGCCGCAGGAACCCACCTCCGCACCGAGCCCGCAGGACGATGCTGCCACCCAGGCCATCGACCAGGGCAGTGGCAATGGCAAGCCCTGACACCTCACCGCTGCGGTTCTCCAAGATGCATGGGGCGGGCAACGACTTCGTCGTGCTCGACCTGCGCGGCGGACGCTCCGCGCCGGACGCGGCCCTGGCCGCGCACCTGGCCGACCGCCATCGCGGCGTGGGCTGCGACCAGTTGCTGACCATCGAGGCGCCGCGGGCCGAGGGCTCGGTCGCCTCGTACCGGATCTGGAACGCCGACGGCTCGCTCTCGGGCCAGTGCGGCAACGGCGCGCGCTGCATCGCCGCCTGGCTGGTGCGTGCCGGCCTGGCCCAGGCCGAGGCGCCCTTCCAGATGGACAGCCCCGCCGGTACCCACCGCGTGGAGCGCACCGAGGCCGGCTTCGCCGTGGCCATGGGCGTGCCGCGCTGGCAGCCGGCGCAGGTGCCGCTGGCCGGGTTCGACAGCGAGCAGCCGAGCTATTCGGTGCGGATCGACGGCGAGGCGGTGGTGTTCGGCGCGGTGTCGATGGGCAATCCGCATGCGGTGGTGCAGGTGGCCGATGTCGCCAGCGCCCCGGTGGCCGAGCTGGGCCCGGCGCTGCAGGCCAGCGCGACGTTTCCCGAATCGGTCAACGTCGGCTTCGCCCAGGTGATCAGCCGCCAGCGCATCGGGCTGCGCGTGCTCGAGCGCGGCGTCGGCGAAACCCTGGCCTGCGGCAGCGGCGCCTGCGCGGCGGCGGTGGTGCTGATGCGCGCCGGCCTGGTCGAGCGCAGCGTCACCGTGTCGCTGCCCGGCGGCGACCTGCAGATCGATTGGCCCGACGATGCCGCCGAGGTGGTGATGTCCGGGCCGGCGACATTCGTGTTCGAAGGGGAATGGACGCAATGAGCGAGACCAACGAGAAACTCGGCAGCCACGAGGTGGCCGCCTGGCTGCGCCGGCATCCGGGTTTCCTGCAGCAGTTTCCGGACCTGGCCCAGACCCTGGTGGTGCCGCGCGAGAAGGGCCCGGCCGCCTCGCTGGCCAGCTACCAGCTGGAGGTGCTGCGCGACAAGAACCGCGAGCTCTCGCGCCGCCTGGGCGAACTGTCGGCCAACGCGCTGGAGAACGAGCGCCTGGCCGTGCGCGTGCACCAGCTGACCCTGGCGCTGATGCGCCAGTCCAGCGTCGCCGACACGCTGGCGGCGATGGCGGCCTCGCTGGAGGAGGATTTCCAGGGCGATCTGGTGCGGATCGTGATCTTCGCGCCGCTGCCGGAGTCGCTGGCCGACGCGCCCTGGCTGCAGTCGATCGCCGAGGGCAGCTCGCACCTGGTCCCGTTCCGCGACTGCCTGGCCGATGGCGAGCCGCTGTGCGGGCGCCTGCAGCCGCAGAAGAACACGCTGCTCTACGCCGCCCAGGCCGAGGAGATCGGTTCCTCGGCGCTGCTGCCGCTGCCCGGCGTGGGCCTGGTGGCCGTCGGCAGCCGCGATGGCAACCGCTTCTACCCCGGCATGGGCACGCTGTTCCTGCGCATGATGGGCGAGGCGCTGACCACCGCGTTGAAGCGCTTCGACGCCTAGGGCGAGGGCGATGTTCTTCCGCGCCTGGGTCATGCTGTCCATGGCGATCTTCCGGCTATGGCCGCTGTTGGCCACCGGCGTGTACGCGCGGCGCCAACCGGTGTCGCAGGGCGCCTGGGGCGTCGCGCTCGCGGCGACCTGCGTGCTGCTGGTGATCGCCCAGGTCTCGGCCATGCGCTGTTCCAGCGAACACCTCTCGCACACGCGTGGCCTGTTCGCGATCGGCGCTGCGATGAGCACCGGCTGGTTGTACGTGGATGCGCTGCTGGTGCCCGCGGTGGTCACCGCGGTGCTGCTGCTGTCGGTGGCGATGGCGCTGCTGCCGCAGGCGCCGGCGCGCTACCTGCGCCTGGTGCAGCGCATGCTGCGCCATCGGATGCAGCAGTGAGGCCGCGGCATGTCCGCCGTTGAGGCCTTCCTCGATCACCTGCGTGTCGAGCGCCAGGTCTCGGCGCATACGCTGGACGCCTATCGCCGCGACCTGACGGCGCTGACCCAGTGGGCCGCGCAGACGCAGGACGGCACGCCGGTCGAGGCGCTGCAGGCCGATCAGCTGCGGGCCTTCATCGCCGCCGGCCATCGCCAGGGGCTGGCGCCGACCAGTCTGCAGCGCCGGCTGTCGGCCTGCCGCAGCTTCTATCTGTGGCTGCTCAAGCACGGGCGCATCGCCGCCAGTCCCGTGGCCGGGCTGCGCGCGCCCAAGGCGCCGCGCAAGCTGCCCAAGGTGCTCGACGCCGACGAGGCCGTGCGCCTGGTCGAGGTGCCGACCGATGCGCCGCTGGGCCTGCGCGATCGCGCGCTGCTGGAACTGTTCTATTCCTCCGGGCTGCGCCTGAGCGAACTGTGCGCGCTGCGCTGGTCCGACCTGGATCTGGCCGCCGGCGTGGTCACCGTGCTGGGCAAGGGCCGCAAGCAGCGCATCGTGCCGGTGGGCTCGCACGCGCGCGCCGCGCTGGCGGCCTGGCGCGAGGAAAAGCCGGCGGAGGACGCCGCGCCGGTGTTCCCCGGCCGCGGCGGCGGCACGATCTCGCAGCGCGCCGTGCAGCTGCGCATCCAGCAGCTGGCGCAGCGCCAGGGGCTGTTCAAGCACGTGCATCCGCACATGCTGCGGCACAGCTTCGCCAGCCATATCCTCGAATCCTCCGGCGACCTGCGCGGCGTGCAGGAACTGCTCGGCCATGCCGACATCGCCACCACGCAGATCTATACGCACCTGGACTTCCAGCACCTGGCCAAGGTCTACGACGGCGCGCATCCGCGCGCCAAGCGCAAGGTCTGATCCGGCGCGCCCGGCCGATTCCGGCACGCGCTGCGCGGCCTAGAACCCGAGCACTTCGCCATCCAGTGGCATCTGTCTGGAATGGGGGATGCGATCCGGGCTGAACTTTGCCTCCGGGTCGATCGCCTGAGTGAGCGACCAGTGGCCCGGAGACCGATTGCTGTCGAACACGAACGGCAAGCCTTCCGAGCCTTCGAACGTCGCCGCGTTGGAGACGTGGAAGTGCAGGTGGGGCCCGTTGGAATTACCCGATTGACCCAGGCGCCCGAGCACCTGCCCGCGATGCAGCCGCTGTCCCACGGTGACCGCCACGCTGCCGGGTTGCAGATGGGCGTAGTGGACGAACACCTTCGGCGCGATCTGAAGCACCACGTAGTTGCCATACAGGCCCTGCGCGGTCAGCGAATCGGGCTCGGCCTGCGCTTCCAGGGGCGCGTGCTCCGGGGCGCCGTCATGGACATCGCGCACCACGCCGTCGGCCACGGCCAGGACCTGCGCGCCGTAGCCGATCCAGTCCTCGCGCCGGCTCCTGCTGAAGTCGACCGCACCACCGCGCAGGGCGCGGCCGTTCGCGTCGAGGCCGAACACATCGATGGCATAGCGTTGTGGAACGGTGAGCTGGCCATTGACCGCGACCAGGCTGCCCCAGTGATGCGATTGCGCGTTGCCCGGCCCTTCGCTGGCCAGCCACAGTCCCGGTGGCAGCGGCGGGCCCAGCACGAGCGGTGAGGTCGTGCCCACCTCCACAGACGCGCCATCGACCAGCGAGGTCCGGCCCTTGTCGTCGACGAAGACGAGCCGATGGCGCAGCACGCGTGGCGTCTGCCGGCCATCGGGCAGGGTCAGCCACAGGAACGCGACCGCGCGCATGCTCGCAGCGACGAGAACCTGGGTGGCATCCTCGTCGGCAGTCCGGGGCTGCACGGCCTGGACCAGATCCCGGCCGGTCAGGCTCGCGAGCGGCGTGGTCTCCTCGCCGGCGAAGACCTCGATGCGCTGCAGCCGCAACACGCCGGTGTCGCGGTAATAGTTGGTCACATGCAGCTCGTACGCCAGGTGCGTGCGGCCATCGTCACCCACCACTGGTATCGGCGCGCACGGCGTGCGCACCTCGACCGGCGCCAGGGCACGCTCGGCATTGCCGTCGGCGGGCAGGAGCAGGTTCAGCGCCGCCAGCACGAGCCAGAAGCCGGCCTTGCCAGGGGCGCGACGCGTCGGCGAACGCAAGGGTCTGATGGCAGGCATGATCATCCAGGGCAAAGGCATGTGAGCGCTGCCATGCCAGGCACCTTAGCAAGGTCTCCGCGTCCTGCGCAGGCTGACCGGGGATGAAACGGAGTCGGGCGCTGGCAAGGCCCAGCAGGGGCCCCGCTCCTGAAAGTCGTATCGACGCACGCCGGACCAAGGCGTGATCCATGACGCCACGAGCGTGTTTATCCGCCACGAAGGCAAAGTCGTCCCGGGATATGGGCAGGATCCGCGAAGGCGTGCATCCGCGGGCATGGCAGGAACATGACACCCGCGTATTGCGCTGGCTGACAATCTGGTCAAGGTTCAGCTTGGACCGGCAAGGATGCGGCTCCCTTCAACAGGACCAGGAGTCGTTGCATGAGGCAGTTCCTTTCCGCGTTGACGCTATCGCTGGCCATCGCCGCGCCCGCCATGGCCCAGGACGCGGCCGCCACCCGCGACGCGATCATCAAGAACGGTGCGCAGCTCAACGGACTGGCGCAGCAGTGCGGAAACATCACCCCGGAACAGGCCAAGACGCGCAAGGAACAGTCGCGCGTGGCGATCTACGGCAAGGGCGCCGATTCGAGCGGCTTCGATGCCTTGTACGACGCCGGCTTCAACGCGGGCATCGCCAGGATCAAGTCCGCGCCCGATGGCGGCAAGCAGATGTGCGAGCGCCTGAAGGCGCTGCAGCAGGGCCCGGCGAAGAAGTAAGCACGATCCGCCGCGCCTGGGCGTTGGGCCCAGGCGCGGCGGGCGGGTTGAAGACCCGCGCTGGGCGCCCCATCTGCTCTGGAGCATTCCGGAGCCTGCCATGGACCCCAGTCAGAACCCCAACGTCTTCCACGCCACCACCATCCTGTCGGTGCGCCGCAACGGCCACGTCGCCATCGCCGGCGACGGCCAGGTCACGCTCGGCCACACGGTGATGAAGGGCAATGCGCGCAAGGTGCGGCGGCTGGGCCGCGACGGCCACGTGCTGGCCGGCTTCGCCGGCGCCGCGGCCGATGCCTTCACCCTGTTCGAGCTGTTCGAGGCCAAGCTGGAAAAGCACGGCCAGCTGCAGCGCGCCGCGGTCGAGATGGCGCGCGACTGGCGCACCGAGCGCCGCTACGGAAAGCTCGAGGCCCTGCTGGCGGTGGCCGACAAGGACACCTCGCTGATCATCAGCGGCACCGGCGATGTGATCGAGCCGGAGGACGGCATCATCGCCATCGGCTCCGGCGGCTCCTATGCCCTGTCCGCCGCGCGCGCGCTGCTGGCGCATACCGAGCTGGAGGCCAAGGCCATCGCGGTCGAGGCGCTCAACATCGCCGGCGACATCTGCATCTATACCAACCGCAACGTGGTGGTCGAAGAGCTGTGAATGGGGAGTCGGGAATTGGGAATCGCAAAGGCGGTTTCCCGTATCCCGATGGCTCCGCTTTTGACCATTCCCCATTTCCCATTCCCGATTCCCACAATGAACGAAGCGAATAACTCCACCATGACCCCGCGCGAGATCGTGCAGGAGCTGGACCGGCACATCGTCGGCCAGCACGCGGCCAAGCGCGCGGTGGCCATCGCGCTGCGCAACCGCTGGCGCCGCGCGCAGCTCGAGCCGGAGCTGCGCAACGAGGTCATGCCCAAGAACATCCTGATGATCGGCCCCACCGGCGTGGGCAAGACCGAGATCGCGCGGCGCCTGGCGACGCTGGCCAATGCGCCGTTCGTCAAGGTCGAGGCCACGCGCTTCACCGAGGTCGGCTATGTGGGCAAGGACGTCGAGCAGATCATCCGCGACCTGGCCGATACCGCGGTCAAGCTGTATCGCGAACAGGCCAAGACCCGGGTGCGCACCCAGGCCGAGGAGCGCGCCGAGGATCGCCTCCTCGATGCGCTGCTGCCCAAGCGCAGCGGCGGCATCGGCTTCGATCCGGCGGTGGTGTCCAGCGAGCCGTCCGCGCAGGACAGCGACACCCGCGCCAAGTTCCGCAGGATGCTGCGCAAGGGCGAACTGGACGACAAGGAGATCGAGCTGGAGCTGGCCGCCAGCGTCGGCGGCGTGGACATCATGACCCCGCCGGGGATGGAGGAAATGGGCCAGCAGCTCAAGCAGATGTTCTCCAGCCTGGGCGCGGCCAAGACCCACAAGCGCACCGTGACCATCAAGGCCGCGCGTCCGCAGCTGATCGAGGAAGAGGCCGCCAAGCTGGTCAACGAGGACGACGTACGCGCGGCGGCGATCGAGGCCTGCGAGCAGCACGGCATCGTCTTCATCGACGAGATCGACAAGGTCGCCAAGCGCGGCGAGAACGTCGGCGGCGGCGATGTCAGTCGCGAGGGCGTGCAGCGCGATCTGCTGCCGCTTGTGGAAGGCTCCAACGTGTCGACCAAGTACGGCACGGTCAAGACCGACCACATCCTGTTCATCGCCTCCGGCGCGTTCCACCTGGCCAAACCCAGCGATCTGATCCCCGAGCTGCAGGGCCGCTTCCCGATCCGCGTGGAGCTGGGCGCGCTGAGCAAGGAGGACTTCGTGCGCATCCTCACCGAGCCCAAGGCCGCCCTGACCCGGCAGTACGTGCAGCTGATGCAGACCGAGGGCGTGACCCTGGCCTTCGAGCCCGACGCGGTGGAGCGACTGGCCGAGATCGCCTTCCAGGTCAACGAGCGCCAGGAGAACATCGGCGCGCGCCGCCTGCACACCGTGCTCGAGCGGTTGCTGGACACGCTCAGCTACGAGGCGCCGGATCGCGACGGCGAGGCGGTGACGGTCGATCGCGCCTATGTCGACAAGTACCTGGGCGAGCTGGTGCAGGATCCGGACCTGAGCCGTTACATCCTCTGACCGAGGCCGGCGGTCGAGATGACGAAGGCGCCTGCGGGCGCCTTCGTCGTGTGGTGCCGGCAACGCATGCCATGCCTGGTGGGAGCCGCCATGGCGGCGATGAGGCTTTGCCGATCAAGCCCCTCGCCGCCATCAGCGGCTCCCATAGGTAGAGCGGAGCTTGCTCCGCTGGGGCTTTCCACGATCCGGCCGAAATGCAGCGGAGCCCCCAAGAGGGGATTGCCACAAGCTCCGCTCTACAGGGAAGCCGCGACGTGGTCGGAACAGACAAGGGCTCCCAGCGTAGTCACAGCGCGTTGTCGGTCCGTTCTGGATGCGCGGCATACGCTGCGCCTGTCTTTCCCGTCATCGAGGTGCGTCATGCTGCGTCCTCTCGTGCTCGTGTCGGCGCTCGCGCTGGCCGCCGTCGCCGCGCCTGCGCAGGCGCGCACCACCTGCCACCTGACCTTCCAGATGTCGGGATGGTCGGTGTTCTACAAGACCTCCCAGGGCACCGGTGAAATCACCTGCGACAACGGCCAGCGCATGGCGGTGAAGGTCAGCGCCAAGGGCGGCGGGCTGACCGTGGGCAAGTCCAGCATCCACGGGCGCGGCGAGTTCACCGAGGTGCGCGGCATCGATGAGCTGCTGGGCAGCTATGCCACCGCCGAAGCGCATGCAGGCGTGGAGAAATCCAGCAAGGCCCAGGTGATGACCAAGGGCGAGGTATCGCTGTCGCTGGCCGGCACGGGCAAGGGCTGGGATCTGGGCGTGGCCTTCGGCGCGTTCCATATCGAGCCGCGCTGATTGCAGCGCGGCGCCGGCGCGGGGCGATCGTGCGCGGTGTTGGGCGAGCAAAGTCCCTGGGTTCCCGCGTTCGCGGGAACGACGAGGTGTGGGTTGCGTGGTGGGGCCCGCGTTTGCAGGAACGACGAAGAACGGCGGTGAGCCGCTTCAGTCTTCGCCGATGTCCTCGTTCCACACCTCGGGGTGGGCGGCGATGAAGCCGCCGAGCAGGTCGACGCATTCCTGATCGTCCAGGTCGATGACCTGCACGCCCGATTCGCGCAGCCAGTCGATGCCGCCCTGGAAGGTGCGCGATTCGCCCACCACCACGGTGCCGATGCCGAACTGGCGCACCAGCCCCGAGCAGTACCAGCACGGGGCCAGGGTGGTGACCATGATCGTGTCGCGGTAGCTGCGCTGGCGGCCGGCCTTGCGGAAGGCGTCGGTCTCGCCGTGCACGGAGGGGTCGCCCTCCTGTACGCGGCGGTTGTGGCCGCAGCCGAGCAGGCGGCCGTCGCCGTGGTAGAGCGCCGCGCCGATGGGGATGCCGCCTTCGGCCAGGCCGGCACGGGCTTCGTCGATGGCCGTGCGCAGCAGGGCGGCGTAGTCGGGGGTGGCGATCATGCAGGGGCTCCAGCAGGGGCGAGGACATCGCCGTTAGACCAAAGGATATTGCATCGCAACAGGAGCTGGACGGGCGACATGGAATACTCTGCGCCGTCGCCGACCACCCCAATCCAGGATTGTCCATGATGCATGCCACCCCCACGCCCACCTCGACCTCGGTGGCGCGCTCCACGCCCAAGCTGGCCATGGCGGTGGTGACGATCATCTTCTTCATGTGGGGCTTCCTGACCTGCCTCAACGACATCCTGGTTCCGCATCTGAAGTCGGTGTTCACGCTGAACTTCACCCAGGCCGCGCTGGTGCAGTTCACCTTCTTCGGCGCGTACTTCCTGATGTCGCTGCCGGCCGGTCGCGTGGTCGCCGCGCTGGGCTACAAGGGCGGCATCGTCTGCGGGCTGGCGGTGGCCGGCGTCGGTGCGCTGCTGTTCTGGCCGGCGGCCGGGGCGCACAGCTATCCGCTGTTCCTGTTCGCGCTGTTCGTGCTGGCCACCGGCATCACCGTGCTGCAGGTGGCGGCCAATCCTTATGTCGCGCTGCTGGGGCCGGAAAAGACCGCCTCCAGCCGCCTGAACCTGTCGCAGGCCTTCAACTCGCTGGGCACCGCGATCGCGCCGCTGTTCGGCGGCCTGCTGATCCTGGCGGCCGATCCGAAGACGCCCGAGCAGGTGGCCGCGATGTCGCAGGCCGATGCGCTGGCCTATCGCACCGCCGAGGCCAGCTCGGTGCAGATGCCCTACCTGGGCCTGGCGATCGCGCTGTTCGCGCTGGCGGTGTTCATCTTCGCCTTCCGCCTGCCCAAGCTGTCGGAAGAGAGCGAGCAGGGCGACGGGCGCCACTACGGCATCTTCGAGCCGCTGCGCCATCGCCACGTGCTGCTGGGCGTGCTGGGCCTGTTCTTCTATGTCGGTGCCGAGGTGTCCATCGGCAGCTATCTGGTCAACTTCCTGGCCATGCCCGACATCGGCGCGATGACCGAGAAGGCGGCGACCAACTACGTGTCGGCCTACTGGACCGGCGCGATGGTCGGCCGCTTCGTCGGCTCGGCGCTGCTGGTGCGCATCGACGCGGGCAAGCTGCTGGCGGTGTTCGCCGGCGTGGCCACGGTGCTGCTGCTGGTCACGTTGGCCACGACGGGCATGACCGCGGTCTATGCGGTGGTGGCCATCGGCCTGTTCAATTCGATCATGTTCCCGACCATCTTCACGCTGGGCATGGCCAAGCTGGGGCCGCTGACCAACCGCGCCTCCTCGCTGCTAATCATGGCCATCGTCGGCGGCGCGGTGCTGCCGCTGCTGATGGGCTTCCTGGCCGACCATATCGGTCTGCACCACGCCTTCGTGCTGCCGCTGGTGTGCTATCTGTACATCGCTTACTACGGCATCAGCGGGTCGAAGGTGCGCGAGCCGGTGCCGGTGGCTGGGGTGCAGCGCTGAGGGCGGATCGACTCTCTGGCGAAGGGGGAGGGGCTCGAGGTCTTTTGGCGTAGTGCGAAGAGCACCCCTCCCCCTCAGTCGCTAGCCGCGACTTCGAGCTCCCCTTCGCTGCGCGAAAGGGAGGGGGCAAAAGGCCGGCGGGGGAGCAGATTCAAGGGCGCACTTCGGTGCGCCTTTTGCGTTTGGGGCGGCGCGCGGGGTCTCGACGCCATCGCGCGCCGGTCGGTGCGATAATCGCGGGCATGAGCGAATCCCCCTATACCTCCGGCACCACCCACTTCGGCTTCCGTGATGTCGCCGCGCGCGACAAGCAGAAGCTGGTCGGCGAGGTCTTCACCTCGGTCGCCGGCAAGTACGACCTGATGAACGACCTGATGAGCCTGGGCATTCATCGGATCTGGAAGCGCTACTTCGCCGCCACCGCGCAGGTGAAGCCCGGCGACCGCGTGCTGGACCTGGCCGGCGGCACCGGCGACATCGCCGCGCTGCTCAAGGATCGCGTCGGCAAGGCCGGCAGCATCGTGCTGGGCGACATCAATGCCGGCATGCTTACCGTCGGCCGCGACCGGCTGACCAACCGCGGGTTGGTGTCCGGGCTGGAATACGTGCAGCTTAACGCCGAGGCGCTGCCGTTCCCGGACAACAGCTTCAACCTGGTGACCATCGCCTTCGGCCTGCGCAACGTGACCGACAAGGACGCGGCGCTGCGCGAGATGCATCGCGTGCTCAAGGTCGGCGGCCAGGCGCGCGTGCTGGAGTTCTCCGAGGTCAAGCCCGAGTGGTTCCGGCCGATCTACGATTTCCATTCGTTCAAGGTGCTGCCCAAGCTGGGCAAGCTGTTCGCCGGCGACGCCGACAGCTACCAGTACCTGGCCGAGTCGATCCGCAAGCATCCGCCGCAGGACCAGCTCAAGGCGATGATGACCGAGGCCGGCTTCGCCCGCACCCGCTACACCAACCTGTCGGCCGGCATCGTCGCCATCCACGACGGCTACAAGGTCTAAGAGGCCCGGCGGGCGCCTGGAGGTCGCAGGCGCACTCGCAGGCACGCGACGCAACGCCCGGCCCAGGCCGGGCGTTGTGCGTTGTGGGATTGGCCCGGGACGCAGGGGCTAGAATGCCGGTTCCCGTCCCAGACCGGCTGATTCCCCCGATGCGCTCTGTGTTGTTCACCCTGTCCTGCGCGGCCCTGCTGCTGTCGGCCTGCTCGAAGGAATCGGCCACGTCCGAGACCGCACCCACCGCCACGCCCAAGGCCGCCGCCGTGTCCAAGCCCGACCGTCGCCACGACGAGAGTTCCTACGCCCAGCCCGAGAAGGTCGTGATCAAGGACCTGGCGCTGGACGTCAAGCTGGACTTCGACACCAAGCAGATCGGCGGCACCGCCACCTATCGGCTGGACTGGAAAGACCCCAAGGCCACCGAGCTGGTCCTCGACACGCGCGCGCTGACCATCGAGAAGGTCGAGGGCGCCGGCGCCGACGGCAAGACCTTCGCGCCGCTGCAGTACGCGCTGGCCGACGCGGACAAGACCTTCGGCAGCAAGCTGACCATCCAGGCGCCGCAGCGCAATCCGGTGGTGCGCGTGACCTACCACACCTCGCCCGACGCCTCGGGCCTGCAGTGGCTGGCGCCGTCGATGACCGAGGGCAAGCAGCTGCCCTTCATGTTCAGCCAGTCCCAGGCGATCCATGCGCGCAGCTGGGTGCCGCTGCAGGACACGCCGGGCGTGCGCTTCACCTACACCGCGCACGTGACCAGCCGGCCCGACGTGATGGTGCTGATGAGCGCCGGCAACGACCCGGCCGCGGTGCGCGACGGCGATTACTTCTTCGTGCAGAACAAGCCGATCCCGTCCTACCTGCTGGCCATCGCCGCCGGCGACCTGGTGTTCCGCAAGCTCTCCGACCGCGCCGGCATCTGGGCCGAGCCGGCCATGGCCGACAAGGCCGCGGCCGAGTTCGCCGACACCGAGAAGATGATCACCACCACCGAGGATCTGTATGGCCCGTACCGCTGGGGCCGCTACGACATCCTGGTGCTGCCGCCCTCGTTCCCGTTCGGCGGCATGGAAAACCCGACGCTGACCTTCGCCACGCCCACGGTGATCGTCGGCGACAAGTCGCTGGTCTCGCTGGTGGCCCATGAGCTGGCGCACAGCTGGTCGGGCAACCTGGTGACCAACGCCTCGTGGAAGGACATCTGGCTCAACGAGGGCTTCACCACCTACGTGCAGGGCCGCATCACCGAGGCGGTGTATGGCCAGGAAATGGCCGAGATGGAGCGCCAGATCGACCAGACCGATCTGCTCAACGAGCTCAAGGACATGACCCCGGCGCAGCAGGCGCTGGCGCTGCCGCCGCTGGGCGAGACCGATCCGGACGAGGCGCTGAGCCAGGTCGCCTACGTCAAGGGCGCCTGGTTCCTGCAGTTCCTGGAGCAGCGCTTCGGGCGGGCGGTGTTCGACCCGTTCCTGCGCGGCTGGTTCAACGACCACGCCTTCCAGAGCGCGACCACCGACCAGTTCGTCGCCTACATGAAGCAGCACCTGTTGCCGAAGAATCCCAATGCGGTCGCCCAGGCGGAGCTGGATGCTTGGCTCGACCAGCCGGGCATTCCCGCCTTCGCCACGCGCGCGCAGTCGCGCGGGTTCGCGCTGGTGGACACCGCGCGCATCGCCTGGCTGGGCAGCGGCACGCTGCCCAACAAGCAGGTCACCGAGGACTGGGTGACCCAGCAGTGGGTGCACTTCATCGAAGGCCTGGGCCAGACCCTGCCGGTGGACAAGCTCAAGCAGCTCGATGCGGCCTACCACTTCACCGGCACGCCGAACGGCGAGATCGCCATGCGCTGGTATCCGCTGGCCATCCGCAGCGGCGATCGCGACGTGTGGCCGGCGGCGGGCGAGTTCATCGGCCGCGTCGGCCGGCGCAAGCTGATCATGCCGATCTACGCCGAACTGGTGAAAACGCCCGAGGGGCTGCAGTTCGCCCGCGAGGTGTTCGCCAAGGCCAAGCCGGGCTATCACCCGATCACCACCGGCTCGGTGGAGGCGATGCTGGACAAGGCGGGTCAGGCGGCGGCGCCGGCTGCCTCTGCGCCTGTCTCGACGCCGGCTCCGGAGGCCGAACCGGCGGCTTCGACGCCGGCCGCGAGCACGCCTGCCGCGACCAAGCCGCCGGCACAGTAAGCGGCGTTCGGGTTGACCTCGGCCCGCGCTAGCCGCGGGCGCGGCGGCCTTCCAGCCATCCTTCAGACGACGCGCTCCGCCCCCTCCCTTTGGCCGAAGGCCAAGGGGAGCTCGAAGTCGCGGCTAGTGACGGAGGGGGAGGGGGGCTTTTCGCGGCTAAGTCAAAAGCAAAAGCACCCCCTCCCAGCCTCCCCCTTCGCTGCGCGAAAGGGGAGGGGCGGTGCCTGCGTCTTCTCACACAGCGGAGCGCGCCTGCTCCCTTCCTTTGGTCGTAGGCCGAGGGGAGCTTGAAGTCGCGGCTAGCGACTGAGGGGAGGGGCTTTCAGGCTTGAGCGAGGGCCTGGTCGGCGTCGGCCAGGGCACGCCAGCGCGGCAGTTCGTGCAGCTTGCGCACGCGGCGCAGGTAGTCGGTGTCGACTTCGCTGCCGTCGATCAGTGCCGCCGCCACGTGCACGGCGCCGGCGACCCAGAACAGCGTGCCGGCGCGCGCCGGCTGCTGGTGCCAGGCGACCGCTTCGATCATCGGCGCGGGCAGGCCCCACAGGCCGAGCAGATAGGCGCCGGCGACGCTGTGCGGCAGCAGGGTCGGGCCGTCCGGCTCGTGCAGTTCCAGCGGCGGCAGCAGCCGGCCGACCTGGGACAGGAGGCCGGCGGTGGCGGCCACGCCGGTGCCGGCCTCGGGCAGCAGCTGGTCGGCCAGGCGCGAGATGCGCAGCGCGCGCTCGCGCACCTCGTCCACGCCGGGGCCGGAGGAGAACACCTCGCTGGCCAGCACCAGCCGGCGCAGCGCGTCCTGGCCCAGGCGCACCACCGCCATGCGCAGGTCGCTGATCTCGCGCCCGCCGGAGTAGTAGGCCGAGTTGCTCAGGCGCAGCACGCGCGCGGCCAGCGCCGGGTCCTGCGTGACCACGTCCACCAGATCGGCGGCCTGGGTGCTGTCGTTGCGCAGCAGGCGGCTCAGGGTGAGGTACTGCTTGGGCGCGGCCGGCAGCGGGCCGGCTTGCTCGATGGCCTGCTTGAGCCGCGCATCGTCCAGCAGCGAGCGCAGTTCGACGATGTCGTCGATGGCATCGATCAGGGCGACCGGATCGAACGGCTCGGGCAGCACGCGGTGGGCCACGTCCAGCGCCTGCATCATCTCCTCGCCCTGCGGATCGGGCACCAGCACCACGCGCGCGGCCAGCGGGAAGCGCTCGCGCAGCTCGTGCATCATCAGGTTGCAGCGGTTCCAGCCGGTGCCGGAGAAGCACACCAGCGCGTCGGGCGCCAGGGCGTCCAGATGCGGGGTGGGACCATCGCCCAGCTGCAGCCAGCTCACCCCCCAGTCGCGGCCACGCGCGGCCAGGTGGATCTGGAGTTGCGCTGCCTGTTCGCTGGTTTCACCAGCCACGACGATGTGCACGGAGCCCTCAGGAGGTGTTGCGATGCGATGCCCGCATGATAGCAACGCTATTTATCGCAATCGCGGCGTTGGCGTGCCTTTGGTCGGGGACGCCGGCCGGTTCGCTCAGCCTGCCCCGCCCAGCGGGAAGGTCGCGCGCACGCAGGTGCCCTCATCGTCCGAGCTCTCGTGCAGCTGGCCTGCGTGCTGCCCCGCGCGGGCGTGCATGCCGCGCCGGCCGAAGCCCGCCGGGCTGCCCACGTCGTAGCCGGCGCCGTCGTCGCGCACGGTCAGCTGCAGCGTGCTGGCGCGGACCAGCAGGCTGACCTGGATCTGGGTGGCGCGGGCGTGGCGCAGGGCATTGGTCAATGCCTCCTGGGCGATGCGGTACACGGCCAGCTCCAGTGCGTCGGGCAGGCGCGGCAGCTCGGCCGGGGCCTGCAGGGTGCAGCGCACCGCGCCCGAGGCGTCGTGGCGCTGGCACATCGCCTCCAGCGCGGCGACCAGGCCGGCCTGCTGCAGCAGCGGCGGCTGCAGGGCGTGGGTCATGCCGCGCACGGCCTGCAGGGCCTGGGCCGAGAGCGCGTCGAGATCGCAGGCCAGATCCTGCTGCTGCGGCACGGTCAGGGTGGCGGAGAGTTCGGCCAGGCTCAGGCGCAGGGAAGTGAGCAGCTGGCCGAGCTCGTCGTGCAGTTCGCGGGCGATGCGCGCGCGCTCGGCGTCCTGGGCGGCGATCAGGGCGTCGCGGAAGGCGGGGTCGTGGGCCGCGTCATGGGCAGGGTCGGGCATGGGCGCCAGCCTAAAGCGTGCGACGGGCTTCGACGTGAGGATGGGTCGGCAGGGAGCGCCTCGAATCGAGCCGCGCGGTACAGCCGCACGCTGGCGCGTCGCGCGCTTGATCTCGAAGTGGATCAGCCGCGCCGGCGTCGGAGCCCGCGCGGCTGCAGCTCATTATCGATCGTGCGGGAGGGCGCGGCTGCGCTGGTAGCGGTCCAGCCAGACGTCGAAGTCCACCCGCGGCAGCGCCGGCGAGTACAGATAGCCCTGCACCTCGTTGCAGCCCAGCGCGCGCAGGAAGTCGGCCTGGGTGTCGGTCTCCACGCCTTCGGCGGTGACCTGCAGGTCGAAGTTGCGCGCGATCAGCAGGATCGAGCGCACGATCGCCGCATCGCCGCGGTCCTGCATCACATCGCGCACGAAGCCGCGATCGATCTTGACCCGGTCCACGGCCAGGTGATGCAGCGTGGACAGCGAGGCATAGCCGGTGCCGAAGTCGTCGTAGGCCACGCGCAGCCCGCGCCGGCGCAGCTGCTGCAGCGTGGAGGCGGCATTGCCGTCTTCCCGCAGCGCGATGATCTCGGTCAGTTCCAGCTCCAGCCGCGCCGGCGCCAGGCCGCTGCTGGCCAGGGCGTTGTCGACTTCCTTGAGCAGATCCTCGTGGGCGAACTGCACCGGGAACAGGTTCACGCTCACCGCCAGCGGGCGGCCGTCCATCAGCGGCCAGCTCACCGCGTCCTTGCAGGCCTGTTCCAGCACCCACCAGCCCACCGTGGTGGCGATGCCGCTGACCGCCAGGGCCTCGATGAACTCCGCCGGCAGCAGCACCCCGCGCTCGGGGTGGCGCCAGCGCAGCAAGGCCTCGGCGCCGGACACGCGGCCGGACTTGAGCTCGATCTGCGGCTGGTAGTGGAGCTCGAACTCGCCGTCGCGGTGGGCGCGGCGCAGCTCAAGGTCCAGCCGTCGCCGGTCGATGGCCTCGGTGCGCATGCTCGGTTCGAAGCGCCGCAGCGAGCGGCCGCGGCTGCGCTTGGCGTGGTGCATGGCCAGCTGCGCGCGGGTGACTAGTTCCAGCGCATCGGGCAGCTCGGGCGAATCGTCGACCGCGGCGACCTCGTCGGCCGGCACGGACGGCAGCGCCGGCTCGGCCTCGCCATCCATCGCCACGCCGATGCAGGCATCCAGGTGCACGCGATGCAGATCGACCTCGCACGGCTGGGCCAGGTCCAGCAGCAGCGCGTTGAGCATGGCCTCCATCGGCTTCTGCCGCGCGCTGGGGAAGCACAGCGCGAACTCATCGCCCTCCAGCCGCGCCAGGAAGACATCGTCGGGCAGCCGCGCGAACAGGCGCGCGGCCACCACCTGCAGCACCGTATCGGCGGTGGCGTGGCCCAGGGTCACGATGATCGAGCGGAAGTTGTCCAGGCCCAGCACCGCGACCGCCGTGGGAATGCCTTGGTTGCGGCGTTCGTCCAGCGCGACCAGCAGGCCGTTGCGCGTGGGCAGGCCGGTGACCGGATCCTCTTCGGTGCGCGCGCGCTCGCGCGCGGGATCGTCGAGCAGGGCATCGACGTAGCCGGCGATCGGATCGTCGGAGGGCGAGCGGTTCACGCGGCCTGGCTCCGTGTGGCGGACAGCGGCGGCTGGGCCTGCAGCCAGGCCAGCGCCTGGCGGTAGGCATTGGCGCCCGGGCCGGTCATGGGCGCGGCCGAGGCCAGCGCGCGCGCATCGCGCAGGCGCGCATCCATCGGGATGGCCTGCGGCCACACGCGGCCGGTGTGCAGGTCGTGCAGCAGCTCCAGGCTCTGCGTGCCCAGGGTGGTGCGGCTGTCGTACAGCGTGGGCAGCACGAAGCGCGGCAGCGGCCGGCGACGCGAGGTCTCGACCATCTCGGCGGTATGCAGCATGTCGGTCAGGCCGTGCAAGGCCAACGGATCGGTCTGGGTGGGCACGATCAGCGCGTCGGCGGCGGCCAGGGCGTTGACCATCAGCAGGCCCAGCGTGGGGGGGCAGTCCAGCAGGACCTCATCGTAGAGGTCGGCCACGCCGGACAGGGCGCGCTGCAGCGCCATGCCCAGGCCCGGCTGGCTGGCGCTGCGGCGCTCCAGCGTGGCCAGCGCCGGCTGCGCGGCGAGCAGGCGCAGGCCCTCGATGGGCGTGGTGCGCGCCAGCGTATCCGCGCCGGGGGCGCCGTGGGCGAACAGCTCGTGCGTGCCGCTGGGCACCGGATGGCGCGGCACGTTGAACGCCCGCGTCATCGAGGCATGCGGGTCCATGTCCACGATCAGCACCTGGCGGCCGGCCTGCGCCAGGCAGCGCGCCAGGCACAGCGTGGTCGTGGTCTTGCCCACGCCGCCTTTCTGGTTGGCGATCGCCCAGGTCTTCATCAACCGGCGGCCTCCACGTTGGCGGGCAGCGGGGTGACGGCCACCGGCGTGGACGGCTGCGGCTGGAGCGTGTCGGGGCTGACCGAGTCCGGGCCGCGCGGGCGGCCGCCGTTGGGCGTGGCCAGGATCACCAGCACCACGCGGCGGTTGGCGTTGCGGCCCTGCGCGGTGGCGTTGTCGGCGACCGGCTGGAACTGCCCGTAGCCCACCACCGCCAGCCGCGCCGGCGATACGCCGGTCTGGGTCAGCACGTGGACCACGCTGGCCGCGCGCGCGGCCGACAGCTCCCAGTTGGAGGCGAACTGCGCCGTGGCGATGGGCTGATCGTCGGTATAGCCCTCCACGCGCACCGCGTTGGGCACGTCGCGCAGGACCTGCGCCACGCGCTGCACGGTCGAGGCGGCCACCGGGCTGGGCGTGGCCACGCCGCTGGGGAACAGGATGTCGCTCTGGATCTCCACTTCCAGATAGTTCTCGCCGCGGCGCACGGTGACCTGGTGCTTGGCCACCAGGTCGGAAAGCACGGCCTGGATGTTCTCGCCGACCGCGCCCAGCTGGCCGCCGCCGATGCCCGGGCCCTGGCTGGCGGTGGCGTCGAACGCGGTGGGCGTCATGCCGACGGTGGACTGGCCGTAGCGCGGCGCGTCCAGCGCCTGGCGCATCTTGGCCTGCATCAGCTGGCTGGCCGGGGCCGGGCCGATGCGCGCGGCCGAGGTCGCCAGCGAGGGACGGTCGAAGGAGGAGCCCAGCAGCTGGTGCTTGCCCAGCTGCACTGGCGAGACCGAGCGCGGCGGGCCGCCGAACTCGGCGTTGAGCGCGTCGGACACCGCGCGGAACTTGCCCTCGTTGACCGAGGAGATCGCGTACATCACCACGAAGAAGGCCAGCAGCAACGTCATGAGGTCGCCCATGGGGATCGCCCAGGCCTCATGGTTGACGTGGTCTTCGTGCTGGTGCTTGCGCGCCATGGGGGGAGGTCGTCCTTGTGTTCTAGTGCGCCACGTAGACCGACAGTCGGGATTCGATGTTGCGCGGGTTTTCGCCCTGCGCGATGGCGATCAGGCCCTCGAGGATCATCTCACGGGACTCGTTCTGTTCGGCGATCAGCGCCTTGAGCTTGGCCGCCACCGGCAGGAACATCAGGTTGGCCATGCCGATGCCGTAGATGGTGGCGGTGAACGCCGCGCCGATGCCGTGGCCCAGCTTGGACGGGTCGGCGAGGTTCTTCATCACCGCGATCAGGCCCAGCACCGCGCCGATGATGCCCAGCGTGGGCGCGTAGATGCCCATGCCCTCGAACACCTTGGCCGCGGCGGTGTCGCGGGTCTGCTGGTGGTGCATGTCGGTCTCCAGCACGTTGCGGATCGACTCGGGCTCGATGCCGTCGACCACCATCTGCAGGCCCTTCTTGATGAAGGCGTCGTCCTGCTCCTTGACCTGCGCCTCGAGGCCGAGCAGGCCCTGCTTGCGCGCGGTGTTGGACCACTCGACGATCTTGGCCAGCACGCCGGCGCGGTCCTGCGCGGGCGGCATGAACACCCATTTGACCAGCTTGAAGGCCAGCAGGAAGGTAGACATATGGGTCTGCAGCATGATCGAGGCGAAGGTGCCGATAACCACGATCACGAACGCGGCCGGCGACCACAGGCTTTCGATGCCGGCGCCCTTGAGCACGCTGCCGAGCAGCAGCGCGACCAGCGCGAGAATGGCACCAACGAGGCTGAGCTTGTCCATGATCTGTATGACGGCCGCGCGCCGGATTCCTGAAGAGAGGTTTTTCGCACGCGGCGCGACAGGCGGGATGCGGCGCGCGCGATGCGCGCGCCTCATGCACCTGGGATGCGTTGCGGCTGACCCTGTGTTGCAAGATACGCGCCAGGCTCATGGCGCGGCTCCGCGATGGATCACTGTCGCGGCGTGATGCAGTGCGCGGTTTCTCGATGTGGCTGGAATCCGTGCGGTCCCTTTGCGCAGCGAGGGGAGTTGGGAGGCGGGGATCTTCTGGCTTACCGCGAAGAGCACCCCCAGCCCCTCAGTCGCTAGCCGCGACTTCGAGCTCCCCTTGGCCTGCGGCCAATGGGATGGGGCAGACCGCGCGCGGCCTTTCAAATGGCTGAGGCTATCGCTCCCGCGAAAGGCAGGAGCCGGCTTCGGGCTTTGCTGGGAGTGCCTTGCTGTCGTGGGAGCAACTATCTCTCAAATCTAGCGGCCGCCCGTCTGTAGAGCGGAGCTCGCTCCGCTGCTGTTGGTTCGGTTCGTGGGAAAGCCCTAGCGGAGCAAGCTCCGCTCTACAAGTGGGAGCCGCCATGGCGGCTCCCACCAGGCGATCAGCCCCTCCCCTTTCGCGTAGCGAAGGGGGAGGTTGGGAGGGGGTGCTTTTTAGCTCTCTAGCTCTTCAGCTTTGAGCTTTTCAGCTTCTAGCTCTTCGACTTTCAGCACCCCGCCAAACAGCCACCCTCAGTCGATCTCCGCCGGCTCGCGCTTCCATTCGCACAGGCGGGCGCGCAGGCGGATCACGGCCTGGCCGTGGATCTGGCAGACGCGCGATTCGCTGACCGACAGCACCGCGCCGATCTCGCGCAGGTTGAGCTCTTGTTCGTAGTACAGCGAGAGCACCATCGCCTCGCGCTCGGGCAGGCCGGCGATGGCCTCGGCCAGGGCATCGCGGAAGGCGGTCTGCTCGAAGGCGCGCGCCGGGGTGGCGCTGTCGGCGCCGGCCAGGCGCGCCTCGCCGTCGTGTTCGGCGATGTGCGCGTCCAGGCTGGTGAGCTGGCCGCGGGCCGCGTCCTCGACCAGGTGGTGGTACTCGTCCAGCGGGATCTGCATGACCGCCGCCACCTGCGCGGCGGTCGCGGCGCGGCCGGTGGCCTGCTCGACCTGGCGCACGGCCGAGACCATCTCGCGGTAGTTGCGGTGCACCGAGCGCGGGGTCCAGTCGCCGCGGCGCATCTCGTCGATCATCGCCCCGCGGATGCGGATGGAGGCGTAGGTCTCGAAGGTGGCGCCCTGGTCGTTCTGGAAATTCCGGGCCGCGTCGATCAGGCCCAGCATGCCGGCCTGGATCAGGTCGTCGATCTCCACGCTGGCCGGCAGGCGCGCGGCCAGGTGGTGGGCGATGCGGCGCACCAGTTCGCCGTGCCGCTCGACGATCTCGGCGGGCGAGCCCTGCTGGTGGGCGCGGTACTGGGCGGCGGCCATGAGGTTCATGCCGGGCTCCCTTGGGCGGGCTGGCCGACCAGGCGTTCGAGGAAGAATTCGACATGGCCGCGTGGGGCGGTGGGCTGCTGCCACTGGCGCGCGCGGCGGGCCATGTCGCGGAAGGCGATGGCCGAGGGCGCTGAGGGGAAGGCGTCCACGACGGCCTCCTGGCGCTGCACCGCGCGGCGCAGCCATTCATCGCGCGGCACCGCACCGAGATAGTTCAGGGTGATGTCCAGGAAGCGGCCGACCACGCGTTCGAGCTTGGCGAACAGCGCCGGGCCCTCGGTCGCATCGCCCACCTGGTTGGCCAGCACGTGCACGCGGCGCACGCCGCGGTCGCGGCCCAGGACCTTGATCAGCGCGTAGGCATCGGTCATGGAGGCCGGTTCGTCGCAGACCACCACCACCACGTCGTGCGCGGCCTGGCAGAAGGTCAGCACGCCATCGGCGATGCCGGCGGCGTTGTCGATCACCATCACGTCCAGCGGCACGTCCAGCTCGGAGAAGGCGTGGATCAGGCCGGTGTGCTCGGCCGGCGTCAGCTGGGCCATGTGCTGCTTGCCCGAGGCGGCCGGCACCACCAGCAGGCCCCCCGGGCCTTCCAGCAGCGTGTCGGCCAGCGTGCACTTGCCGGCGAACACATCGGCCAGGGTGAAGCGCGGGGACAGGCCCAGCATCACATCGGCATTGGCCAGGCCCAGGTCGGTATCCAGCAGCAGCGTGCGCTGGCCGGCGTTGACCATGGCCGCGGCCAGGTTGATCGAGGTCGTGGTCTTGCCCACGCCGCCCTTGCCGCTGGCCACGGCGATGACGCGGGGAATGCGCGGGGCGCGGGGATCAGGCGACTGCATGGCGGGTCTCGATGCCGTGGGTGGCCACATCGCTGCTGCGGCGCGCGCTTTCCATCGCCTGAGCGATGGCCAGGGCGTCGGCGGCGTCGATGTCGCTGTCGATGCGCTGGCCGTTGGTGGTGTAGGCGATGGGCATGGCGGTGCGCGCGGCCACCGACAGGGCGCTGCCCAGGTAGCCGGTCTCGTCCAGCTTGGTCAGGATCAGGCCTTCCGGCGCGGCCGGGCGGTAGCGGCGGATGACCTCGCCCATGTCCTGGGCGTGGCCGTTGGCCGGCAGCACCAGCAGGCTGCGCACCTTGGTGGTCGCGCGCAGCCACAGGATCTGGTTGAACAGCGCGCGGTCGGTCGGCGCGTAGCCGGTGGTGTCCACCAGCACCAGCGGATAGTCGGCCAGCTGCTCCAGCGCCAGCTGCAGGCCGCCGATGCCGCGCGCCTCGCACACGGTGATGCCGAGCTTGCGGCCGTAGGCCTGCAGCTGTTCGTGGGCGCCGGGGCGCTCGCAGTCGGTGGTGATCAGGGCCACGTCGCGGGCGCGGTGGCGGGCGGCGAAGCGCGCGGCCAGCTTGGCCGCGGTGGTGGTCTTGCCGGCGCCGGTGGGGCCGACCAGGGCGATCACGCCGCCCTCGTCGATGGTCTCGCTGGCGCAGATGCTGAGGCTGTCGGCCAGTTCGGCCAGCATCGCCGCGCTGACCTCGGCCAGCGTCAGGGACGGGTCCACGCGCAGGGCCACGGCCTGGGCCAGGGCCTGTTCGCAGCCGTAGCCGGTCAGGGCGTCGAAGGCGGCCGCGCGCGCCGGCGAGCCGCGCAGGCGTTCGAGCGAGAGCTGCTCCATCTGCGCCTCCATCAACGCGCGCATGCGGGCCATTTCCTCGCGCATGGCGACGATGGCCGGGTCGGTCTCGATGCCGGGCACCAGGGCCAGGGCGGGGCGGGCGGGTTCGGTCGGGGCCTCGGTGATCGGGGCGGCGGCCTCGGCCACCGGGGCGGCGGTGATCGGCTGCGCGGGGCGGGTCATGTCCAGGGTGACGGTGGCCTGGGCCTCGCTTTCGGCAAGGCGCGCGCGCAGGGCGGCGGCGAAATCCTGCACGTCGACCTGGGCGGCGGCTTCGGGTGCGGCGACGTGGACCTGGGCGGGCTCGGCGGCCGGCGCCGGTTCGGCGGGCTGGCCGAGCAGGCGCGCGCGGGCGCGTGCCAGCAGCGAGTCGGCGCCGTGCGTTGCGGGGCGGGCCTTGTCCATGACCGCGGCGAAGGCGGCGGCCGGATCGGGCCGCGCGCTCGGCGGCGGCGGTGCGGCGATCGGCTGGGCGGCGGCGACCGGCTGCGCCGGGATTCCGACGGATGCCGGGATCCCGGCGGGCAGCTGCTGCTGGGCCAGCGCCGACAGCGCGGCCGGGCTGGCATCGGCCGGGTCGGCGCCCGCCGCGCGCATGGCGCGGGCCAGCGCGGCCTGGTCGTACTCGGTGGCCGAGACCACTTCGATGCCGCCGGCCACCGGCCGGCTGGACAGGATCACCGCGTCCGGCCCCTGCGCGTCGCGGATCATCCGCAGCGCGGTGCGCATGTCGCTGGCAACGAAACTCTTGATGTTCATCGGGCGGTGGTCTCCTGCGCTGCCGGCCCTCCGGCATCACGCTTGGTTGGACTCATGCAGGAGTTGTGCCGTGGGTGGGGCGGGGATTGGGGATTCGGGATTCGGGATCGCGGGAAGCGTGAGCCCAAGTGTTCTGCCCCCTCCCTTGCGCGTAGCGCAGGGGAGGGTTGGGGAGGGGGGCTTTTCGCGCGTGGCCGGAGGAGAGCGAAGCAGCAACAGCAACAGCTGACCTCTCACCCCTCGGTCGCTAGCGCGACTTCGAGCTCCCTTGCGCTGCGCGCAAGGGCGGGGGCGGGTCATGCGGCTAGTGCGAACGTCGCTTGATTCCTGGATCTCGCCTCGATCACCAGTTCTTCTTGCCCACTTCTGACAAAGCTCTTAGCTTCGCCCGAATCCCGAATCCCGAATCCCGAATCCCGAATCCCGGCCTCCTCACCCCACCGCCCCCACCAGCCGCAACCGCTTGTCCTCCGGCACTTCCGAATAGGCCAGCACCGACAGCGAAGGCACGCTGTGGCGGACCAGGCGGGCGATGGCGGCGCGCACGTTGCCGGGGACCAGCAGCACGGCCGGTTCGCCCTTGCTCTCCTGCTGGGTCACGCACTGGCTCAGGTTCTGGTGGATGCGCTCGGCCAGGCCGGGTTCCAGGGCGCCGCCCTGGCCGCTGACCGAGTCCTGCATCACCCGCTCCAGCTGCGGGGCCAGGGTGAACACCGGCAGTTCGTCGGCCATGCCGTTGAGTTCCTGCACGATGAAGCGGCCCAGCGCCACGCGCACCGCGGCGGTCAGCTGCGCCGGGTCCTGGGTGTGGACGGCGTGCTCGAGCAGGGTCTCGACGATCTGGCGGATCTGGCGCAGCGGCACCTTGTCGGCCAGCAGCGACTGCAGCACCTTGGCCACCACCGACAGCGGCAGCAGTTTGGGCGTGAGGTCCTCGACCAGCTTGGCGTTGCCGCCGCGGCCCAGCGTGGCCAGCAGCTGCTGCACCTCTTCCAGGCCCAGCAGTTCGGCGGCACGCTCGCGGATCAGGTGCGACAGGTGGGTGGCCACCACGGTGGCCGCGTCGACCACGGTATAGCCCAGCGATTCGGCATGCGCGCGCTGGGCGGGCAGGATCCAGGTCGAATCCAGGCCGAAGGCCGGGTCCTTGCCGGGGATGCCGTCCAGCGCGCCGAACACGCGGCCCGGGTCCAGCGCCAGCTCGCGGTCGGGATGGATGTCGCCGGTGGCCAGCGGCACGCCGTGGACCAGCACGCGGTACTGGCCCGGTGCCAGCTCCAGGTTGTCGCGCACGTGCACGGCGGGAATCAGGAAGCCCAGGTCCTGGGTCAGCTTGCGGCGCACGCCCTTCAGGCGCGCCAGCAGTTCGCCGCCCTGGTTCTTGTCCACCAGCGCGATCAGCTTGTAGCCCACTTCCAGGGCCAGCGGCTCGACCGGGCGGATCTCGTCCCAGCTCAGCTCGGCATTGCCGGCCGGCGTGCTGGCGGCGGCCGCCGCGGCCGCGGCGTCTTCCTGCGGGGCGGCCAGGCGGCGCTTGTGCAGCTGCCAGGCCGCATAGCCCAGCACCGCCGCCAGGATCAGGAACGGCACGTTGGGCATGCCCGGGATGATGCCGATCAGGCCCAGCAGCAGCGCGGCGATGGTCAGCGCACGCTGATGACCGAAGACCTGCTTGGACACCGTGGCGCCCATGTCCTGCTCGCCGGTGGAGCGGGTCACCAGCATCGCCACGGCGGTGGCGATCAGCAGCGCCGGCAGCTGGGCGACCAGGCCGTCGCCGATGGCCAGCAGCGTGTAGGTGCGCAGCGCGTCGGCGAAGGACATGTCGTGCTGGAGCACGCCGATCAGCAGGCCGCCGACGATGTTGATCGCCAGGATCAGGATGCCGGCGATGGCGTCGCCGCGCACGAACTTGCTGGCGCCGTCCATCGAGCCGTAGAAGTCGGCCTCCTCGCGCACTTCCTGGCGGCGGGCCTTGGCCTCCTCGCGGGTCAGCAGGCCGGCGTTGAGGTCGGCGTCGATGGCCATCTGCTTGCCGGGCAGGGCGTCGAGGATGAAGCGCGCCGACACCTCGGAGATGCGCCCCGCGCCCTTGGTCACCACCACGAAGTTGACGATGGTCAGGATCGCGAACACCACGATGCCCACCGCGAAACTGCCGCCGATCACGAACTGGCCGAAGGACTCGATCACATGGCCGGCCGCGCCGGGGCCCTTGTGGCCGTGCAGCAGCACCACGCGCGTGGAGGCGACGTTCAGCGCCAGGCGCAGCAGGGTGACCAGCAGCAGCACGCTGGGGAAGATCGAGAACTCCAGCGGGCGGCGCACGTAGACCACCGCCAGCAGCACCACCAGGGACAGGGCGATGTTGATGGTGAACAGCCCGTCCAGCACGAACGGCGCCAGCGGCACGATGACCATGGCCAGCATGGCCACCACCACCAGCGGCGCGGCCGCGCCCGAGCGCACCGCGCCCATCAGCCCATCGACGGAGAACCGACCTTGCTGCGCACTCACGGTGACGGTTCCTTGGCGATGGCGCCGGCAGCGTGGGGGTCGTAATCCACCGCGCCCTCGGGGCCGGCGTCGAGCGGCGCCAGCGCCGGCATCGGGCCACGGCCCGGCGCCCAGGCGCGCAGCTGGTAGACGTAAGACAGCACTTGGGCAACGGCGGCGTAGAGCTTCACCGGGATTTCCTGATCGACCTGGGCCTGTCTGTACAAGGCGCGTGCCAGCGGCGGCGCCTCGACCACGGCGATGCGGTGGGCCTGGGCCAGTTCGCGGATGGCCAGGGCGGTCTCGTCCACGCCCTTGGCCACCACCACCGGCGCGCGCATGCCGGCGTCGGCCTTGTATTTGAGCGCCACCGCGTAGTGGGTGGGGTTCATCAGGATCACATCGGCGGTGGGCACCGCCTCCATCATCCGGCGCTTGGACATCTGCATGGCGACCTGGCGCACGCGCGCCTTGACCTCCTGGTTGCCCTCGGCCTCCTTGAACTCGTCCTTGATCTCCTGCTTGGTCATCTTCAGCCGCGCGCGGTGCTGGTAGTGCTGCCAGGGCACGTCCAGCAGGGCCAGCGCGCCCAGCGCGCCGATCATCGCCAGCAGGGTGGACATGGCCATCTGCACGCCGCCGGCCACCGACTGCTCCAACGAGGCCTGCGGCATGCCTAGCAGCGCCTTGAAGGCGCGGTAGACCATCCAGGTGCCGATGCCGCCGATCAGGCCCACGCGCAGCAGCGAGCGCAGCAGCTCGGCCAGGCTCTCCTTGCCCCACATGCGGCCGAGGCCGGTCATCGGATTGAGCCGGCTGAAATCCGGCTTGAGCGCCTGGCTGGTGAAACGCAGGCTGCCCATGATCGCCGGTGCGATCAGGCAGGCCGCCAGCGCGGCGGCCAACAGCGGCAGCATCGGCTTGAACAGCGCCACGGCCAGCGAGGCGGCGTGCGGCAGCAGGCGCTCGGGCGCGTCGAGCATGGCCCGGTCCAGCTGCAGCGCCCCGCGCATCCAGTCGCGGCTGACCGCGCCGATGTGGCCGGCGCTGGCTTTGAGCGCGATGACCGCACAGCCCAGCACCGCCACGTTGGCCAGCTCGCGCGAGCGCGGCACGTTGCCCTTCTCGCGGGCCTCGCGCAGGCGTTTTTCGGTGGGTAATTCGGTGCGGTCTTCCTGGTCTTCGCTCATCGTCCTGCGCTCCTGGTCAGCCCGTGATCGCGCGGGCGGCGGCGAAGGCCTGGTCGAACAGCGCCTGCACCGGGGCCTGCAGCTGGCGTGCCAGCAGCATCAGCAGCACCAGGCCGACCAGCAGCGAGACCGGCAGGCCGATCTGCATGGGGTTGAGCTGCTGGGCGGCGCGCGAGAGCACGCCGAAGGCGATGTTCACCGCCAGCAGCGCCATGATCACCGGCAGCGCCAGCAGCACCCCGGCGCGCAGCGCGGCGCCGAAGAAGTCCGGCACCGCCGACAGCACCGCATGCGGATCGGGCAGGGCCGCGCCGATGGGCAGGCTGGCATAGCTGCCGGCCAGCAGGTTGATCAGCGCCAGGTGCCCGTCGAAGCTGAAGAACAGGAGCGAGAACACCAGGAAGAACCACTGCGAGAGCACCGGCGAGGACGCGCCGGACAGCGGGTCGGCCATGGTCGCGAACGACAGGCCCATGCCCTGGGAGACCAATTCGCCGGCCAGCTGCCCGGCCTCGAAGGCCAGGCGCAGCACCAGGCCGATGGCGAGGCCCACGGTGAACTCGCGCAGCACGCCCAGCACCGTGGCCGAATCGATCGCCAGCGGCGGCGCGGCGGGCAGCACCGTGGACAGCGTGGCCGACAGCGCCACCACCAGGATCAGGCGCACACGCGCCGGCAGCGTGCGCCCGCCGATCACCGGCAGCACCTGGAACGCCGCGCCGATGCGCAGCCCATGCCACAGCACCGTGGCCAGCAGGCCGAACAGGTCCACGCCGGTGGACGTGGTCAGGGTGACGGCATCCATCGTCGCGCGCCTTGAGGCTTCAGCCGATCAGCTGCGGGATGCGGTGGAACAGGTCGATGGTGAAGGCGGTCAGACGCCCCAGCAGGAAGTTGCCCGCGATCGCCAGCGTGGCCACCAGCGCCAGCGCCTTGACCACGAAGGCGATGGTGGCCTCGTTGATCTGCGTGGCCGCCTGCACGATGCCCACCACCACGCCGACCACCAGCACCATCAGTAGCGGCGGTGCGCCCAGGACCAGGGCGATTTCCAGGCCGCGGGAGATTTCGGTGAGGGCGGTTTCAGGGGTCATGGCCGTATCGGGCAAAGCGCGTCGGGTGCCGGGTTTCCGGCGAATGCCGGCAAGGCTGCAAGGCGCGTGCCTGGAGCCCAGGAGCAAAAGCTAACCCCTCCCCAGCCCTCCCCTTGGCCTACGGCCAAAGGGAGGGGGCAGGTCATGAGCTCAGCCTGAAACCGCACGGCCGTGCTTTTGCCCCCTCCCTTTCGCGCAGCGAAGGGGAGGGCTGGGGAGGGGTGAGCTTTTCCGCTTTTTCGCATTTCCTACGTCGCATTCTGTAGCGACCATCCAAGGAGCTCAGGCATGGATGCCTTGCGCCACCGCGCACGCCAGCTGCGCAACGCGCCGACCGACGCCGAACACCGACTCTGGCAACGCCTGCGCGGCGGGCGACTGGCCGGAGTGAAGTTCAGGCGCCAGATGCCGATCGCCGGCTACATCGCCGATTTCGCGGCACCAGCGATGGGGCTGATCATCGAACTCGACGGCGGGCAGCACGCCCAACAGCTGCGGGCCGATGCGGCGAGGACGCGGGCGCTCAATGCGGCGGGCTATCGCGTGCTGCGCTACTGGAATCATGACGTGCTGCAGCGGCCGGATGCGGTGCTGGAGGACATCCTGCGCGCGCTGGGGTTGGAGGGCTGATGCGGGTGGCAACAGCAACGGCAACGGCGTAACCCCTCCCCAGCCCTCCCCTTCGCTTCGCGAAAGGGAGGGGGCGGGTCATGGGGGCGGTAACAGAGTCGCTTGATCTTGCCGTCGCGGAGAAGTGCTTGGCCTTGCTTTTGCCCCCTCCCTTTGGCCGCAGGCCAAGGGGAGGGCTGGGGAGGGGTGGCTCTTCGCGGGGACCTGTCAGAAGAGCCGGAGCTCGAACTCCAGAACGAAGGCAAGCTGGAGGCCAGCGGCCCCAAACAACCAGATGGATCGCAGCTCGCGAGCCAACCAACCCCATCAAAACGGATTGAAGCTCGACGCCAGCGAGCCCACCACCAGCACCCAGCCGTCGACCAGCACGAACAGCAGGATCTTGAACGGGGCGGAGATCAGCATCGGCGAGAGCATCATCATGCCCATGGACATCAGCACGCTGGCCACCACCAGGTCGATGATCACGAACGGGATGTAGATCAGGAAGGCGATCTCGAACGCGGTCTTCAGCTCGCTGGTCAGGAACGAAGCGGCCAGCACGCCGAACGGCACGTCCTGCGGGTTGGCGTACGGCCCGGTATGCGAGAGGTTGGCGAAGGTCATCAGGTCGTTCTGCCGCACCTGGGCCAGCATGAAGCCGCGGAACGGTTCGATCGCCGCGCTCCAGGCCGACTTGAAGTCCATCGTCTTGTCCAGGTACGGCGCGATGCCGTGGGTCCAGGACGCGTCGAACACCGGCGTCATGATCATGAAGGTCAGGAACAGCGCCAGCGCCAGCAGCACCTGATTGGACGGCGTCTGACCGGTGCCCAGCGCCTGGCGCAGCAGGCCCAGCACGATGATCACGCGGGTGAAGGCGGTCATGCCCAGCAGCGCCGCCGGCAGCAGCGTGATGCTGGTCATCAGCAGCAGTACCTGCAGCGGCATGCTGACCTTCTCGCCGCCGACCTGGCCGACGTTGACCTGCGGCAGCGGCTGGCCGGCCAGGTCGGTAACGCTGGGCAGGTTGTTCTGCGGCGCGGCGGCAGCCTGCGCCGGTGCGGCCTGCGGGGCGGCCTGCTGGGCCAGGGCGCTGCCGGTCAAGGCCAGGCCAAGGCCGAGCAGCAGCACCGCCAGCAGCGGCATCAGGCGCGAACGCGACAGGCTCATGATTTCTTACCGAAGTGCTGCGCCAGCACCTGGGCGAATGCAGGCGGCGCTTTGTGTTGGGGAAGCGGCAGCGGGGTGTCGAGCTGGTGCAGCACGCGCGTGCCGCCGGCGCCGGTGCCCAGCACCAGCTGGGTGTCGCCGACCGCCACGACCACCACGCGCTCGCGCGGGCTCAGCGACAGCGAACCGACCACCTTCAGCGCCGGATTGCTGGCGCCGCCGATGCCGGGCATGCGCTTGGCCAGCCAGCCCAGCAGCAGGATCAGGCCGACCACCAGCACCAGGGCGAGCACCGCGCCGCCGATGCTGCCGGCGCCGGTCCCGCTGGCCGGGGCGCCGACCGGCGCGCCGAGCTGGGTCGTGGTGGCCTGCGCGGCCGGACGGCCCGGCACGGTGAACTGTTTGGCCGGCTGCGCCGTGGACGCGGCTGCGGCCTCGGCCTCGACATTGGTCGGCAGCGCGGCGGCGGACGCCTGGTCGGCGGTGGCCGGCGCGGAAGAGGCCGCGACGCTGGTGGCCGCGGCCGGTGCCGTGCTCGCCGGCGCATGGCCGTCGCTCTGCGGACTGGCGGCGGCCGTGGCCGGCAGCGTATCGGCGGGGGCGACGACCGCGTCCGGCGCCAGCGACGCCGCTGCGGACGCCGCCGTGCTCACTTGAGCCTCTTGATGCGTTCGGCCGGGCTGACCACGTCGGTCAGGCGCACGCCGAAGCGGTCGTTGACCACCACCACCTCGCCCTGGGCGATGAGCGTGCCGTTGACGTAGACGTCCATCGGCTCGCCGGCGGCGCGTTCGAGCTCGACCACCGAACCGGCGGTGAGCTGCAGCAGGTTGCGGATCGGGATGCGGGTGCGGCCGACTTCCAGCGACAGCTGCACCGGCACGTCCAGGATGACGTCAAGATTCAGATCGCCCGCCACGGCGCCGGGTTCGGCGGTGAGGGAATCGAAGGCGGCGGGCGCGGCGGGATCGGTGCTCATAGGAGGTCGGACTCGGGGGAATCGTTGGAGGAGGGCACGCGCGGGAACTGCACCTGCGTGACCTTGAAGGCGTTGAAGCCGTTGTGGACGCCGAACTCGCCGGCGAACATCGGCGTGCGCTCGACTTCCAGATGCACGGGGCGTGCCAGCTCGATGGGGATGATGTCGCCCACGCGCAGGCGCGAGAGATCGCGCAGACTGATCTGGCGGTGGGCGATGGACAGGCTCAGCTCCAGGTCGGCGTCCTGCAGGCCGGCGCGCAGTGCGCGCGACCAGCCGGCGTCGGCCTCGGCCTTGGGCCGCTTGCTCGAGACCTCCAGCTGTTCGCGCACCGGCTCGAGCATCTTGTAGGGCATGGCCACGTGCAGATCGCCGCCGCCGCCTTCCAGCGCCACCGAGAAGCGGCTGACCGCGATGTAGTCGCGGCCGTCCATCAGGTCGGCGGTGGCCAGGTTGGGGTCGGGCGGCAGCACCGACAGCGCCACCGGCGCCAGCGGCGTCCAGGCCTCGGCCAGGTCTGCCAGGGTCTGCTTGAGCATCAGCTGGATCACGCGCTGCTCGGTCGGGGTGAACTCGCGGTTGTCGATGCGCGCGGGCAGGCGCCCGGCGCCGCCGAAGAAGTTCTCCACCGTGCTGAAGACCAGGCGCGGCTCGTACACCACCAGCGCGGTGCCCTTGAGCGGGGCCATGTGCACGCGGGTGACGCTGGCCGGCATCGGCAGCGCATTGGCGTACTCGTCGAAGCGCAGCACGTCGGTGCCGCGGTAGGTGAGCTCCGGCGCGCGGCGCAGCAGGTTGAACAGCCCGGTCCTGAAGTTGCGCACGAAGCGCTCGTTGAGCGCGTCCAGCCCGGGCAGGCGGTTACGGATCGCGCGGCCGGCCTGCTTGAAGTCGTACAGGCGCACCTCGCCGGGCGCGGCGGCCTGGCCGGTGCCGACCGCGCCGCTGTCCACGCCGTGCAGCAGCGCGTCGATCTCGTCCTGGGACAGCAGTTCGTTGCTCATCACTGCACGACCAGGCTGGTGAACAGGACCGCTTCGGGCTTGTTGGGACCGCCTTCGCCAGCCAGGACCTTCTTGACCTCGACCAGGGCGGCCTCCTGCAGGCGCTCCTTGCCGCTGCGCTGGGCCAGGCCGGCGGCGGTCTGCTGGCCGAACAGCAGCAACAGGCGGTTGCGGATCGCCGGCGCCTGGTCCTGCAGCGCCTTGAGCGTTTCCGGGTCGCGCGTCATCACCTGCACGTCGGCCTGCAGATAGCGCGTGGCGTCGGTATCGGCCAGATTGACCACGAAGGCCGGGTCCAGCGCGAAGTAGGTCGCGCCGGCCTTGGCCTTGGCGCTCGCGCCGTGTTCGCCCGCCGGCGCGCCTTCCGCCGCGGCGTGGCCGCCGCCGGCGCGCTGCTGGATGAACCAGCCGCCCGCCATGCCGCCGCCGAGCAGCACCACGGCGCCGAGGATCAGGGGCAGCTTGCTCTTCTTCTTGGGCGCATCGGCCGCTGCTGCGGGTTTGGAAGCCACGGGAACCACTCCGGTATCGACGAAAGGGGAGACTGCCCCGCGTGATGCAAGCGGCGTGCCGTGCGTCCGATGCCTGGGTGAGCCTGCGGGGAACGTCCGATGCGCCTTGTTGGCGGCGGAATTCCGTCGCGGCCATGGGCTCGCGCCCAACGCTCCGCTGGCGCCGATGCGCCTTGGCGCCCCCACGAAACGTCTACCGTCGTTCCCGCGAAGACGGGAACCCATGGACGTTGCTCGATCTGCACGGACGTCCCTGGATCCCAGCGTTCGCGGGGATGACGGGCTTTGAACTCATTCGCGCGGAGTGGGATTGGCTTTCGGCGAGTAGGTGGCTTCAAGGCGCGCGCCGCACCTAGCAGCTAGCCTCCCTATCGTCACCACTAGCAAAACCTCCCTACCGTCGTTCCCGCAAAAGCGGGAACCCAGTGGCTTTACATGCGAAGGATCAAGGCGCTGGCTTCGCGTCTCAACGGGAGCCGCGGCTGTCCTCTGCCGGCGTCATGGTGATGAGAGCGCGCAGCGATCAGGCGTACTCGTCGAGCAGGCCGCGGCTACGTACAGTCACAGGGGCGACCGAGGCCTGCGCGGTCGCGCGCCCATTTCCAAACGCATCGCTACCGAAGGACTGCCCCTGCGAGCGCGGTGCGGCGCCCTGATCCTGCTGCTGGCCGGACTGCTGGCGCTGGCCGATGTCGGCGTTGCCCAGCTGCAGGCCCTGCTGGCCGAGCAGGTCGCGCAGGCGCGGCAGGCTGGCTTCCAAAGCCTGGCGCACATCGGCGTTGGCGCTGTGGAAGGCGGCATTGACCTGGGTGCCGTCCAGCTGGATGCGCACGTCGATCGGGCCGGCGTGCTCCGGGTTGAGGCGGATCTCGGCGTGGCCCAGCTTCTGCTCGGCCATCCACGCGATGCGCGTGCCGAAGCTGTCGTCGAAGCCGTCGTCCAACTGCGCCGGCATGCTCATCGGCGTGGCGGTCACGGCATTGGCGGTGAGCGGGCGATCCAGGCTCGGCGTGCCCTGGACCAGTCCGCCGAAGCTCAGCGCGTCGGACCTGTCGTCCTTGCTGTCCGGCAGCGCGAAGCCGCTGGCGCCCTCGCGCTCCAGCGCGGCGCCGACCGCCAGTTTCAGCGCGTCGGCCGGGGCGGCAGTGGCGGCGGCCTTGGGGTCGAGCAGGGCGGCCAGCGCACCGGTCGAGACCAGGCCTGGCGACTGCTGCAGGGCACCGGCGGCGTTGCCGGCGATCAGCGCGGCGGTCACGCCCTTGGTGGCGCTGCTGGCACTGCCATCCGCCGTCGGCAGCGTCGCCGCGTCGGTCAGCGGCTGGGCCGGCGCGGTGAACGCGACGCCGGTGGCGAGCGACGGCTGGGCGTCGCCGGTGGGCGCGGGCGCAGGAGCGGTCGCGGCTGCGGCCGCGGGCGTGGCAGCGGTGGACGCAGCGTTGGCGCCGACGGCATTGCCGGCGAGTAGCGCCGGATTCACGGCCCTGGCCGCGCCGGTGACGCTGGCGTCCGCCGCCGGCAGCATGGGCGCGTTGGCCGCCGGCGTGACCGGCGCGGTGATGGCCAGGCTGCCGGCCAGCAGGGCGAGCAGCTGCTGCGGATCGCTCGACGACACGGGCGCGGCCTGGGCGTCGTCCTTGCCGGCGGTCGTGGACCTAGCCAGCGGCGCCGGGACGCTGTCTGCGATCTCGGGCGTCAGCGCGGCCTGCATCGACTGCGTGGCATCCGGGATGGCCGCTTCGGGGTCCGCGCCGCGGCGGATCTGGTGCGCGGCGGCCGCGAGCCCGGCGGCGCCGGCATTGGCGGCAGGCAGCGGAAGCGTGGCATTGGCGGGGTTGGGCTGCATGGTGTCGCTCCCGCCGGCGGGCGGCGTGGTGCTCCCGGCCGCCGGCGCGGCGGCGGCGCTGGGGTTGGCGGGCTGCGAAGAGGTAGCATTGGCGGGAGCGCCTTGCGCCGCAGCGCCGGCACCGGCCGCCGGCGTGGCGCTCCCGGTCGCGGCAGTGGCCGCGCTGGCGGCGAAATCGGCATAGCTGCGGCCGTCGCCGGCCGTCGCCGCCGAAGCGGCCGGTGAGGCTGGCGCACCCGGCGAGGCCAGGCCCGCGCCGCTCAAGAACGCTGCGCCCCCGGCGATCACGCGCCTTCTCCTTCGGCCTGCAGCGCGGCGGCCCGCGCGGCGACGCCGCGGTTGCCGATCTCGTCCAGCTCGCGCTGGGCCTTGGACTGCTGCACCTGCGCCTCCTGGGCGCGGTAGCTGTCGGCGAGTTTCTCCAGCACCAGGGTCTCGCGGCTGGCCAGCAGCAGGCGCGCGCGTTCGACGTCGGTGACCTGCTGGCTCTGGCTGACGATGCCGGCCTGCTGCACGACCGCGGCATTGAGCCGTTCGCGGAAGGCGACGCGGTTGACCAGCAGCGCCGGCGACATGGTGGCGTTGGCCGGCGAGGCGGCGTACTCCTCGGCGTAGCGGCGCAGCGCGTCCAGGCGCTCCTGCTGTTCGTGCACGACGCGCTCGCGCTCGGCCACCGCGCGGGCGGCGTCGTCCTGGCGCTGCTGGGTCACCTTGATCAGCGGTTCGAGGCGTTGTGAGCGCATGGGGGCGTTCTCTTACGTGGATTGCGAGGGGGGGAGCAGCGGTTACTGCTTGAGCGGGAAAGGCTGGCCGGGCGTGTCGTCCAGCAGGCGATGCAGCGACTGCCGGCTGGCCTGCACGTCGGAGGCTTCGCGCACGTCCTGGCCGAGGAAGTTCTGGATCGCCGGCCAGCGCGCCATCGCCTCGTCGACGTTGGGATCGCTGCCGCGCTGGTAGGCGCCGATGGCGATCAGGTCGCGCTGCGCCGAGTAAGCGGCCATCAGGCGCTTGAGCTTGCGGATGTGCTCGCGCCACGGCGCGTCGGTGATGTCCTGCATCACGCGGCTGACCGACTGCTCGATGTCGATGGCCGGGTACTGGCCGGCGTCGGCGATGCGGCGGGTCAGCACGATGTGGCCGTCCAGGATCGCGCGCGAGGCATCGGCGATCGGCTCCTGCTGGTCGTCGCCCTCGGTCAGCACGGTGTAGAAGGCGGTGATCGAGCCGCGCCCGTCGGCGCCCATGCCGGCGCGCTCGACCAGCGCCGGCAGCTTGGCGAACACGCTGGGCGGATAGCCGCGCGTGGTCGGCGGCTCGCCCACCGACAGGCCGATCTCGCGCTGGGCCTGGGCGAAGCGGGTCAGCGAATCCATCAGCAGCAGCACGTGCAGGCCCTGATCGCGATACCACTCGGCGATCGCGGTGGCACGCAGCGCGCCGTGCAGGCGCGCCAGCGGCGGCCGGTCGGCCGGCGCGGCCACCACGACCGCGCGGCGCAGGCCGTCCTCGCCGAGAGTGGCCTCGACGAAATCGCGCACTTCGCGGCCGCGTTCGCCGATCAGGCCCACGACGATGACATCGGCCGAGGTGTAGCGGGTCATCATGCCCAGCAGCGTCGACTTGCCCACGCCCGAGCCGGCGAACAGGCCCACGCGCTGGCCGCGGCCGATGGGCAGCATGGCGTTGATGGCGCGCACGCCGACATCGAGCGATTCGACGATGGGCTGGCGCGAGAGCGGATTGATCGGCACGCCGGCCAGGGCGACATAGCCTTCGGCGCGGATCGGGCCCTTGCCGTCCAGCGGCGCGCCGTCGTTGTCGATCACCCGGCCCAGCAGGCCTTCGCCCACCGCGACCTCGCCCTTGGTGCGGGTGGCGATGACGCGCGCATTGGGCAGCAGGCCCTGCAGGTCGCCGGTCGGCATCAGGAAGGTGCGCTCGCCGGAGAAGCCGACCACCTCGGCATCGACCCAGCGCCCGCCGGAGGTGGCCACGCGGCAGCGCGAGCCCATCGGCGCGCTGCAGCCGGAGGCTTCCAGGGTCAGGCCCACCGCGCGGCGCAGCACGCCCTCGCGCACCAGGCCCATCGATTCGTTGGCCGGATCGGCCTGGCGCAGCCGCTGCGCCAGGCGCAGATTGCGGGCGCCTTGCAGGCCATCGGTCACGGCGTCGTGGGGCAGGGCGTTCATGGCGCGGGCGCATGTCCTTCGCCGGACGCCAGGGTGGCCTCCAGCACCGACTGCAGCCGTGCATGAAGCGTGCCGTCGATGCGCACGCCCTCGCTGTTGAGGCGCAGCTCGCCGCGGCCCAGGCCGGCGTCGGCGGTCAGGCGTACGCCGCTCAGGCCCGCCAGATGCGGGGCCAGCACGCCGAAGTCGTCCGGGTGCAGGCGCAGTTCCAGTTCGCGGCTACCGCTGCCGACCGCGTCGATCGCCTCCCGCACCAGGTCGGCCAGCAGGCTGGGATCGGCGGCATAGGCGCGGCCGACCAGCACGCCGGCGATGCGCGTGGCCAGGTCGGCCAGCGCGTCGGCCACTTCGCCATCCAGGCGCGCCAGCGGCCGGGTGAAGCCGTCCAGCACGGCCTGGATCTGTTCGATGCGGCGCTGGATCTCGGCCTGGCCCGCGGCCAGTCCCGCCGCGTAGCCGGCGGCGTGGCCTTCGGCCTGGGCGTCGCTGCGGATCTGGTCGATCTGCGCGGCGGTCGGCGGCTTGGGCAGCTCGGGCGCATCGCGGCGCGGGCCCAGGCCTGGGGCGGTCCAGCGCACCGCGTCGGCGGCCGGGGCGAAGGCGTCGATCACACCAGCGCCTCGCTGCGGGTGCTGATGGAGATGTCACCGGCCTCGGCCATCTTGCGCACCTGGTCCAGGATGTCCTTCTGCGCGGCCTCCACTTCGGCCAGGCGCACCGGGCCGCGCGCCTCCATGTCGTCGAGCAGGATCTCGGCGGCGCGCTGGGACATGTTCTTGGTGATCTTCTCGCGCACGCGCACATCGGCGCCGCGCATAGCCAGGGCCAGCTTGTCGGTGGAGACCTCGCGCAGGATCGCCTGCATGGTGCGGTCGTCCAGATTGGCCAGGTTGTCGAACACGAACATCAGATCGCGGATCTCGGTGCCCAGCCCGTCGTCGACCGCGGCGATGGCCTTGAGCAGGGACTCGTCCTGGCCGGCCTCGACGAAGTTGAGGATGTTGGCGGCCACCTTGGCCCCGCCGATGGCCGAGGGCTTGCCCTGGCTGCCGCTGAACTGGCGGGCCATGACATCGTTGAGTTCGGCCAGCGCATGCGGCGGGATGCCGTCCAGCGTGGCGATGCGCACCAGCAGATCGCCGTGCAGCTCGGCCGGGATGTGCTTGAGCACCTCGGCGGCCTGGTCGCCTTCCAGATGCGCCATGACGATGGCGATGATCTGCGGGTGCTCGTTGCGCACCAGCTGGGCGATGGCCTTGGGCTCCATCCACTTCAGCGCTTCCAGGCCCGGCGTGTTGCGCCCGGACAGGATGCGGTCGATCAGGCCGCTGGCGCGCTCCTCGCCCAGGGCCTGCATGAGCACCGCGCGCACGTACTCGTCGGCGCCGTCGCCGATCTTGGCCGGCTGCTCCAGGGTGTCGACGAACCGGGCGATCACCTGCTGCACCAGCGAATGCGGGATATCGCCGACGCTGGCCATGGCCACGCCGAGCTTCTGCACTTCCTTGGCCTCCATGTGCTTGAGCACCTCGGCGGCCTGGGCCTCGCCCAGCGACAGCAGCACCACGGCCGCGCGCTGGGTGCCGGTCAGCGGCGCATCCTGATCAGCCATCGGAGTTCACCATCTCGCGCACGACCTGGGCCACGCGCTTGGGATCGGTGCTGGCCACCTCGCGTGCGGTCTGCAGCTTCTGCTCGAAGCCCGGCCCCGGCGGCAGCACCGGCTTGGGCGAATAGGCCGGCGAGAGCTTCACCGGCACCTCGTCGTCGTCGACCATCTCGGCGGTGACCGTGGGCATGACCTGGCCGCCAGCGCCGGCGGGCACCAGCGCGTTGCCGACGGCCACGCGCGGGGACAGCATGGCGCGGAAGGCCGGGCGCAGCACGAAGAAGATCAGCCCCAGCACGGCCAGCCCGCCCAGCACCATGCGCGCGATGTTGAGCGCACGCGGGTCCTGCCACAGCGGCAGCGCGTCCTGCGGCGTCTCCACCGCGGCCGGGGCGAACGGAGCATTGACCACCGAGACCACGTCGCCGCGCTGCTGGTCGTAGCCGATGGCCTGCTGCACCAGGGTCTCGATGCGCTTGAGTTCGCCGTCGTTGAGCGCGCGGGTGGCGGCCGGCTTGCCGGCGCTGGCGCTGCCGGCCGGCACGTTGTCCACCAGCACCGCGGCGGTGACGCGGCGGATGCGCGGGGTCGCCTGGCGGGTGTGGGTCAGGGTGCGGTCGATCTCGTAGTTGCGCACCGTGCTGCGCGTGCCCTGGTTGTTGCCGGCGTTGGCATTGGCCTGCTGCGGCGCGGCGCCGTTGGCCGGGTTGGCGCCGTTGGCGGGCGCGGCCGTGTTGTTGGCGTTGGGCGTGTTGCTGGCGCTGCCCGGGACGCCCTGGGCATTGGCGTTGGAGGCCGACAGGTTGCCCGACTCGCTCAGCTGCTCGCTGCGCACGATCGCCGGCTGCGGGCCATAGGTCTCGCTGGCCTGCTCGGTCTGGGCGAAGTCCATGTCCACGCTGACCTTGGCGCTGACCCGGCCCGGGCCGGTCATCGGCGCCAGCAGCTCCTCGATGCGCTGGACGTACAGGGCTTCCTGGCGACGCTGCTGTTCGAACTGCTTGGCGTTGACCGCCTCGGCGCTGTCCGGATCGTCCTGCGAGAGCAGGCGGCCGAACTGGTCGACCACGGTCACGTGCTCGGGCGACAGGTCGGGGACCGACGAGGCGACCAGGCGCTCGATCGCGTCGATCTGGTTCTGCTCCAGGGTCTGCCCGGCGCCCAGCTGCAGCACCACCGAGGCGCTGGCCGGCTCGTTCTGGCGGGTGAAGGCCGAGGGCTTGGGCATGGCCAGGTGCACGCGCGCCTCGCGTACCGGGCGCAGCTGGGCGATGGTGCGGGCCAGCTCGATCTCCATGGCGTGCTGGTAGCGCGCGTTCTCGACGAACTGGCTGGTGCCGAAGCCCTGGTCGCCCTGCAGCGACTCGAACCCGGCCGGACCGCTGCTGGTGATGCCGGCGCTGGCCATGGTCATGCGCGCCGCGCCGGCCTGGTCGGCCGGCACGGTCAGCGCTCCGGTGGCCGCGTCGAGCTTGAACGGGATCTGCGCGCCGCGCAGCGCCTCGGAGGCCTGCGCGGTGGACTTGGCGTCCAGCCCGGCCTGCACGGCCACGTAGTCCGGCTTCTGCGTCCAGAAGAACAGCCACAGCCCCAGCGCGATGGCCGCCGCGGCCAGGATGAAGACCGCCAGCTGGCGGACCACCGGGATGTCCTGGAAGCGACCGAGGTCGCGCAGCGCATTGGCGGCTTTGGGAAGGGCGGTGGCGCTCATGGGTGTCTGGGGCCGCAGGTCAGGAGTCGAAGGTCAGAGGATCAGGAGGCGCGGATCGCCGGTCAGGCGGGGAAAGCGAATGCGGTCTTGCACGAAACAAGCGCCGGGCGCGCAGGCGCTACACCGGCATGTTCATCACGTCCTGGTAGGCCTGCACCAGCCGGTTGCGGACTTCGACCGTGGCGCGGAAGGCGACCTGCGACTGCTGCATGGCCACCATCGTGCGGGCCAGGTCGGCGCGCGGATCGCCCAGTTCGAAGGCGGTCTGCATGGCGCTGGCGTTGGCCTGGGTCGCGCTGACGTTGTCGATGGCCTGGGACAGCAGCTGGCCGAAGCCGCCGGTGCCGGTCGGGTTGACCGCGTTGCTTCCCGCCACGCCGCCGACGTTGCCCAGGCCGTTCACGTCGATGGCGTTGCCGACGCCTTCGCGCGTGCGCAGCTCGTGCGCGCGGATCTGGGACAGGATCGAGGAGATGGCGTCGGTCATGGCCGTGTTGCCGTTGGGTTCTTGACGGGATCAGGCAAGACGCGTGCCATCCCCCAAGTCAGAAACCCGCCGCCACCGCGACGCCTTCGGCTTCGCGGTCGATGCCGTACTTGCGCAGCTTCTCCACCAGCGTGGTGCGGCGCAGGCCGAGCAGCGGTGCGGCATGGGCGACCACGCCACCGGTCTGCGCCAGCGCGGCGCGGATCAGGTCCAGCTCAATGCTGGCCATGTGGTGGCGCAGGTCGATGCCCGCGGCCGGTAGCACGGCCTCGCCGGCCGGCGCGGCAGGCGCCGGCATCGCCACCGCGGCAGCGGGAGCGGCCGCCTTGGCCACCGGCGTGGCGTTGACCAGCGCCGCCACCGCGCTCTGCGGCTGGGCGATCTGCTGCAGCGCCGGCGCGTCTTCCAGGCCTTCGCCCGGCGCGGCGCTGCGATAGCGCGCCGGCAGGTCGGCCGCGCGCACGGTGCCGGCCGGATGCAGCACCGACAGGCGCTCGATCAGGTTGGACAGCTCGCGCACGTTGCCGGGCCAGCGATGCCGGGCGAGGGTGGCGATGGCCTCGTCGGACAGGGTCACATGACCACGGCCGTTGTCGCGCAGCTGGCGGGTGATGGCGTCGACCAGCTCGGGCAGGTCCTCGATGCGCTCGCGCAGCGCCGGCATCTCGATGGGGAACACGTTGAGGCGGTAGAACAGGTCCTCGCGGAACTGGCCGGTGCCGATGCGCGCTTCCAGGTCGCGGTGGGTGGCGGCGATCACGCGCACGTCGCATTTGATGGTGGCCGTGCCGCCGACGCGCTCGAAGCAGCGCTCCTGCAGCACGCGCAGCAGCTTGACCTGCATCGGCAGGGACATGTCGCCGATCTCGTCCAGCAGCAGCGTGCCGCCCTCGGCCATCTCGAAGCGGCCCTTGCGCTGGGTCAGCGCGCCGGTGAAGGAGCCCTTCTCGTGACCGAACAGCTCGCTCTCCAGCAGGTCGGCCGGGATCGCGCCGCAGTTGACCGCCACAAACGGCTTGTCGCGACGCGAGGAGCGATCGTGCAGGGCGCGCGCGGCCACTTCCTTGCCGGTGCCCGACTCGCCCAGGATCAGCACGGTGGTGTCGTGCGGGGCGACCTGGTCGATCATGCGGTTGAGTTCGATCGCCGCCGCGCTGCGGCCGGTCGGGCCGGACTGGGCGCGGCCGACGCGGGCCTCGGCCTCGGCATGCTTGACCGCGGCCTTGGACAGCGCGTCCTGCAGCTGGGTGCGGCGCACCGGGAAGTCCAGCGGCCACACCGTCTGCCGATGCAGCGGCGCGCGCCAGGCCGCGTCCGGCGCGTGGCCGGGCAGCTCCAGCACCGGCGGGTGCAGCGGCTGGGTCGACAGCCAGCTGGTGAAGGTGACCAGCGCGGACGCCTCGACGTCGCCGACGATCACCGCCATCCAGTCGTTGGGACGCGCGCGGCCCAGGTCCAGGTCGGCGACCTCGGCGACGATGCGCGGGGTGTAGTCCATGAATTCCAGCAGCGTGGCCACGCGCTCGGCGCGGTCCATGTCCTGGTCGATGACGAGAATGCGGGCGGTGTTCATGTCAGGCGGCAACCGAAACGGAAGGACGGGACAGCTGGCGGGCTTTGGCCGGGCCGATGGCCAGCTGGTCGCGGTACTTGGCCACGGTGCGGCGCGCGATGCGCACGCCCTGGCGGGCCAGCAGGCTGGCGATGACGTCGTCGGCCAGCGGCGCGGTGCGGGGCTCTTCCTCGATCAGGCGCTTGACCATGGCGCGCACGGCGCTGCCGGAGACGTCGGCGCCTTCCAGGCGCACGGCGAACAGGCGCTTGAGTTCGATCGTGCCGCGCGGGGTCTGCATGTACTTGCCGGCGACGATGCGCGAGACGGTGGACTCGTGCACGCCGATGGCGTCGGCCACCTCGCGCAGGGTCAGCGGCAGGATGGCTTCCTCGCCCTGCTCCAGGAATCCGCGCTGGCGCTCGACCAGCAGCTGGGCGGTGCGCAGCAAGGTGTCGTTGCGCATGTTCAGGCCACGCACCAGCCAGCGCGCCTCGTCCAGCAGGCCACGCAGCACGGCGTTCTCGCCGCCGTTGCCGGCCAGGGCGCGCTCGCAGTGGGCGCTGATGCGCACGCGCGGGGTGGTGTAGCGACCCAGCGCCACGCGCCAGGCGCCGCCGGCGAACCAGGCCACCACGTCGGGCAGGATGTGGCTGTCCTCGGTCGTGGCCGGGGCCTCGACCGGATGGGCGCGCAGCGACAGCACCAGCGCCACCGCGGCGCGCACCTGGTCCAGGCTGGCCTGGGTGGCGGCGGCCAGCGCGGCATCGTCGTGCGCGGCCAGCAGGTCCAGGTGATCGGCCAGGATGCGCGCGGCCAGGGTGCGGGCCGGGCTGTCGGCCAGCGTGCGCAGCTGCGCGCGCAGGCACTCGGCCGGATCGGTGGCGGCCATGCCGGCCCATTCACCGTGCAGCAGGCGCTGGCGCACCAGCTGCAGCGCGTCCAGGTCGAACTGCTGCCCGCCTTCGGCCAGCAGCGCGTCCAGCGGCTGCTCCAGATAGCCGCGGTCGTCGCAGCGGTCCAGCCACCAGGCGGCCATGGTCAGGTCGGCGGCGTTCCAGCTCACCGCCAGCAGGGTCAGCAGGCGCACGCGCATGTCCGACGACTCGCCGGCGGCGATGCGCGCGGTGGCGTCTTCGTCCAGGGTGCCGCCGGCGTTGCCGGACAGGCCGGCCATGAACGCAGGCTCCGGCAGTTCGTCCCATGCGGCCGCTTCCAGCTGGGCCGCATCATCGGCTTCGAGCGTCTGCGCCTCGGCCTCGGGCTCGTCGGTTTCCAGCAGCGGGTTGCGCTCCAGGGTCTGGGCCAGCTCCAGCTCCAGCTGTTGGCTGGTGAGCTGCAGCAGGCGGATGGACTGGAGCAGTTGCGGCGTCAGGTTGACGCCTTGCGCCATCTTGGCGGTCAGGGTGCCTTTCACGTTGATCTCTCCGTGGCATCCGGCCCAGTGCCGGTGTGTGGAGCTATCGTGGAATTGACGCGCCGACTTCCGAATCGGGGCAAACCCTGTAGGGACTCAGGGTAATCCTGTCGTCTTGTAGGGGCATCCCCCACTTTGCGTCGTAAATCTGACGTGAAAGCCAGCTGAACGTAGAAAGTTGACCCAATGCGTCACGTGCGACACGGATCACAAGCCGGGTTTTTGGCGGACCGTGCGCCATGTGCCGACACCTTGCGGCAACGCACCCGGGCAAGGCGTCGAAAAGTGGTCGCCGATGCGCGGGCTGCGGAGCGTGTCAGCACGCGCCGTGCCACGAGGTGGCGACGGCCTTCCGACGCGCGATCAGGGGCGGTCGTGGTGGCGCATCGCCACGCGCAGCAGCTCGCTGGCGTTGCGGCAGCCCAGCGCCTCCATCATCCGCGCGCGATGGGTCTCCACGGTCTTGACGCTGATGCTGAGGTCGGCGGCGATCTGCTTGGTCGTCCGCCCGGCGCCGAGCGCGTCGAGGATCTCGCGCTGCCGGCGCGGCAGGCTCTCCACATCGCCCGGCTCGCGCGGGGCGCGATAGCCGCGCAGCTGCGGCGCGGACACCTGCGGACTGAGGAAGGTCCGGCCGGCTGCCGCGGCGCGCAGCGCGATCTCCAGTTCCGCCGGCGAGGAATCCTTGACCACATAGCCCAACGCGCCGCGCGTGAGCGCCTCGCGCACGTGCAGCACATCCTCGTGCATGGACAGCACCACGATGGCCACGTCGGGATGCAGCCGGCGCAGTTCGGCCAGCGCGTCGAATCCGGTGCGGCCCTTGAGCGAGAGGTCGAGCACCACGACATGGGGCAGCAGCTGCTTGGTGCGGATCACTACCTCGTCGGCGCTGGCGGCTTCGCCCACGATCTCGACGCCTTCCATGGCTTCCAGCAGGCGTCGCACGCCGGCTCGCACCAGCGCGTGGTCATCGCATATCAGGACGGACAGCACGCGCCGCTCCTTCGTTTTGTTTCCGTGTAACCCCCTGCGCGTGGCACCTTAACGAACCACGTCGCGGCTGAAAAGGGCTTGCATCACGTCGCAAGCATGCCTAGGTCCCACGCCGACGTTGCGCGATGTCACGTCGATGGATGCGGAACACGTGCCGTTCCAGCGCCGCCTCGAGCGCGGGCGAGCTCGGCGCGAAGGCCAGCCAGGCGCGCGTGCCGGCCGCGTCGGGCGCGGCGGCCACCACCTGCGCGGGCAGTACCAGCGGGGAAGGCAGCCAGTCCGAGGCGCCCACGCGGAAGACGCCCTGCGTGCCGGGTGGCACGGCCTGGTCCAGCACCAGTTCGACCCCGCGCGCCGACCAGCGCAGCGCGCGCTGTGCGTCCTGGGCGGCCTGTCCGCCGGCCAGGTCGGCCACCAGCAGGGTCAGCAGATCCAGCTTGGCCTCCAGGCGCAGCAGCGCCGGGTCGGGCGGCTGGTCCGGGTCGTCGCCGCGGCCGATGCCATCGTCGATCACCGCCAGCGCGCGCAGCAGCGACTCGGCCCGGCCGAGCAGTCCATCCACGGCCGACGGCGCCAGCGCCTGCGGCACGAAGGCCGCCGCGCGCGTCTCCTCCAGCGTCAGGATCTCGTCGAACAGCAGCGCGTGCGCCTGTTCGGGCGTCGCGGGCACGGGGTCGGTCATCGCGCGGACTCGGGGGACGAAGGCGGCAGGATGCCGCAAGTCGCGTGCAGGATGCGGATAGGACAGCGGCGGCGCGTCAGCTGCGCCGGCGCGGGGCGCTACTTCAGCGCACGCATCCAGGCATTGGCGCCGCGACGGCCGGCGCCGAGGCGGGCCAGTTCGGCGCTGGCGGCGTCGCGGCCGGCGCGCAGTTCGTCCATCAGCCGCTGGTAGTCGGCCAGCAGGGCCAGCCACGGGCCGCGGTCGGCGGTCTTCAGGTCGATCCGCGACAGCGCCAGGACCAGCTGGTGCTGGTAGCGGCTGAGCAGTTCGTCCGCCGCCTCCCAGGTCTCCAGGTGGATGGCGTGGCGGATCTGCTCGATCGGCAGCGCGGGCACCTGCGCCAGGGCCGACGGGGGCGGCTGCGCGATCTCCATCACGCGCCCTGCGGCGCGATCTGGCGCCAGGCGGCCTCGATCTCGCCCAGCAGGCCGTCCACTTCCTGCAGCGGGGCCAGGTCGTTGTTGAGGTTGGCGGCCAGCAGGCGGCGCTGGCAGTAGTCGTACAGCGCGGCCAGGCCCGCGGCGATCTCGCCGCCGGCGTCCATGTTCAACGAGCCGTTGAGCCCGCCGATGATGGCGCAGGTGTCGGTGATCGCATGCGCCTTGCGGGTGACGTCGCCGCGTTCGAGCGAGGCGATCGCCAGGCGGATGCGCTCGCGCGCGGTGGACAGCATGATCGCGATCAGCTGGTGCGGGCTGGCGTCCAGCGTCGCGCTGCTGGCGCCGGTCTGCTTGTACTGATTGGCTAGGCTGCGGGCATTCATGGCAAGGCTCGTCGATTAGTCTTCGCTGCTGCTCTTGTTGAGCTGCTGGGTCAAGAAGTCGCTGGTGCTCTGCAGCTTGGTCATCATCGTGTCCAGTGCGGTGAACTGCGCCTTGTAGCGGGCCTCGGCCGCGGCCATGCGCGTGTCCAGGGCCTCCTTCTGCGCATCGAGCTTCTTGGTCTGTGCGGTGAGGCTGTCGCTGCGCGTGCTGAGCAGGCCGCCGCTGTCGATCAGCGCGCCCATGGTCGTGGCCATCTTGCCGGCCATGGTGTCGCTGCCGCTGCCGAACACGCGGCTCAGCGCGGCGGGGTCCTTGGACAGCCCCGCGTTGAACTGGGTCTGGTCCAGGGTCAGCGTGCCGTCGGTACCGATGCTGATGCCCAGCGACTTGAGGTCGACCACGTTGGCGCTGAGCGTGTTGCGCAGCTGGCTGGTCACCCCGCGCACCATCGCATCGCCGTTGAGCGCGGCGGCGACCTTGGTGCTGGCGTTGTAGTTGGTGGTGCTGGCGATGGCGTACAGCGCCGCGTTGAACTTGTCGACGAAGTCCTTGACAGCGCTCAGCTGCGCCGAGGTGTCGGTGGCCACGTCCATGGAGATGACCGTACCCGGCGCGGCCGCCTTGAGGTTCAACGTCACGCCCTGGACCAGGTCGGTGATGGTGTTGCTCGAGCTGGTGCGCAGCACCCCGTCGACCTTGACCTGGGCGTCGCTGGCGGCCACCAGCTGGGTCATGCCGCTGCCGGCGCTGCCGTCGTAGGAGAACGCGGCCAGGCCGCCGTCGCCGCCGCTGGCGGTGACCGAGATCTGGTTGGCCGTGCCGCCGTCGAGCGAGGTCAGCACCAGATGCGCGCCATCGTCGCCGGTGACGATGCTCGCCGAGATGCCCGAGCCGCCCGCGGCGGTGTTGATCGCATCGCGGATGCCCGACAGCGTACCGTTGGCCGTGGTGATGTCCACCGACAGCGTCTTGCCGCCGTAGCTGATGCTGAGGTTGCCGGTGCCGACCACCGCGGTGCCGTCGCCGCTGAAGCCGCTGGAGGCGAGCTTCTGCGCCGCGGCCAGCGACAGCACTTCGACGTTGTAGCTGCCGCGCGCCGCGCCCGCGGCCGCCGTGGCGCTGAAGCCGGTGTTGGCCGACAGGCTGACCGCGCGCGCGTTGGCGGTGCTGCCGCCCTGCAGGACGGTGAGCGAGGAATCCAGGTTGGAGAACGCCGAGCGCAGCGTGGCCACGGCCGAGACCTGGGCGGTGATCTTGGTCTGCATCGCGGCGTAGCGGGTGTCGGTCGGCGCCCGTTCGGCGGCGACCAGCTGCGCGGCCATCGTCGCCGGGTCGATGCCCGAGGAGCTGCTGGTGCTGCCGATGGTGGTCATGCGCGGCCTCCGGCGAGGGCGCTCGGCGCGGTGGGCAGCGTGTCGGCGTTGCGCATGGCGCGGTCCTCGCGGGGCGGGAAGAATGGGTGGGCGATCGTGCTGGCGACCGTGGGGTCGCCGTGGGAAGACGCAGCTCGTCCTGTTCCAAGCCGGCGCGGCGCGCGGGCTTGGAACAGGACGCGACCGGCAGGTCGCGTCCTGGTGACGCTTGGGATTACGAGATCAGCTTCAGCACCGACTGGGCCGACTGGTTGGCCTGGGCCAGCATCGCCGTACCGGCCTGCTGCAGGATCTGGTTGCGGGTCAGCTTGGCCGACTCGGCCGCGTAGTCGGTGTCCTGGATGCGGCTGCGGGCCGCCGACAGGTTCTCCGAGGTGGTCGACAGGTTGGACACCACCGAGCTGAAGCGGTTCTGGATGGCGCCCATGTTGGCGCGGGCGGTATTGACCGAGGCCAGGGCCGCATCCATCAGGTTGATCGCATCGTTGGCATCGGCCGCGGTGGTCAGCTTGAGGTCGGTCAGGCCGGTGTGGCTGACCGAGGTCGCGGCTGCGGTCGTGGTGCCGCTGACGCCGCCGGCGTTGGTGAGCGCGGTGAAGGTGGCCGTCGAGCCCTGGCCGGTGACCGTGAACTTGCCGGTCGCATCGTCGAAGGACACGTTGGCCAGCGCGGTGTTGGACGCCTTGGCGGTGTTGAACGCCGATTCGAACGCGGTGGCGGCCTGCGCGGCGGTGCGACCGGACGCGGCGGCGATGGACACGGCCACGCCATTGATGGTCACCGAGGTCGCGGCGGCGGCGTCGGTGTAGGTCAGCGCGGCGCTGTCGGCGGTGTAGGTGGTCGAGGTCCAGGTGCCGCCCAGCGAGGCCTTGGTGGCGTTGGCGATGCTGGCGATGGAGATCGTGTCGCCGACATTGGCGCCGACCTGGAAAGCCTGCGCGGTGAACGAGCCGTCCAGCAGGTTCACGCCGTTGAACTTGGTGCTGGTGGCGACGCGGTCGATTTCGTCCTTCAGGGCCTGGGCTTCCAGATCCAGCGCGGCGCGGTCGGTCGAGTTGTTGGTGGCGTTGGCCGACTGCACGGCCAGTTCGCGGATGCGCTGCAGGTTGTCGCCGATGGCGCTCAGCGCGCCTTCGGCGGTCTGCGCCAGCGAGATGCCGTCGTTGGCGTTGCGGGCAGCCTGGTCCAGGCCACGGATCTGGGCGGTCATACGCTGGCTGATGGCCAGGCCAGCCGCGTCGTCCTTGGCGCTGTTGATGCGCAGGCCCGAGGACAGACGCTGCATGGCGGTGGCCAGGTCGCTGCTGGACGCGGTCAGGTTGCGCTGAGCGTTCAGCGAGCTCACGTTGGTATTGATGACAGACGACATGAGAAGTCTCCTAGTTGAGGGTCCGGCGGCGACTGAGAGGGTTGGGGCCGGTTCCGCAGGGTGTGGCCGGGATTGGCCCTCTCCGCTGCTGATAGGGTTATCGGCGCGCTCGGCGCCGCCTTTAGCCCTGGGTCGAAAGAAATCCGAGCTTTCTTCCCAGCGCGACATGCCAAACACGTGCACAAGCAGTAGCGCGAACCGGACGTGTCATGTGGGTCATGCCGCGACACCAACGCGCTTGCCTCCTGTAACGGCGACCCGAGCGCGGACTTGAGTCCGGATCAAAAATCCCTTGTTTTGCGCTGTTTCCCGCGCTCTTGACCTCGAAGCTTCTTGTGCGAAAACACAGAACCGCGCTGGCTTGGTGGGAGCCGCCATGGCGGCGACCAGGCTCTCCCTGGACAGCCCCATCGCCGCCATGGCGGCTCCCACCGAGCAGCCAAACGACTGTCGCGTTCTGTGACCTACATCAAATCGAACAGTGACTTGCTTTGCACCGCGAGCATCGTCTTCTGCGCGGCCTCCAGCGCGACCTGCTGCAGCGAGAGCCGGCTGGCCGCCTCGGCCGGGTCGACGTCGCGCAGGTTGGACAGGGTGCTCTGCAGGCTGACGCCGTAGGCGCTGCGCGCGTCGGTGGCATCGTCCAGCGCGGCCAGGCGCGAGCCGGTCTGCGAGCGCGACAGCAGGAAGTGGTCCTGCGCGCTGGCGATGTCGCTCAGCGCGCCGTTGAGCGCGTTGCTGCGCGCGGCCTTCTGCGCATCGGTCGTGGCCGGGGTCTCCAGCGCGGTGGCCAGGCTGTCCAGCGTGCTGAAGATGTCGCGGTTGGGCGCCTTGCCCACGGTGAAGGTGTCGCCGGCCGCGGGCGCGCCGCTGAGGGTCATCTGGATGCCGCCGCCGCTGATCGCGCTGCCGGCGGTGTAGGTGCCGGTGGAGACGACCGCGCCGCTGCCGTCCAGGATCTGGTAGCTGTCGGCGGCGGTGAACTTCACGGTGACCGACTGCCCGTTCCAGGCGCCGCTGTCGATCACCGAGCTGTTGCCCAGCACGCCGGTGCCGGTGTTGCCGGCGCCCACGCTGGCCACGCTGATGCCATCGCCGGTGCGCACGCGCAGGAACAGGTCGCTGCCCGGATCGGTGTCGGCCACCTTGAGGTTGGGCGCCACCTCGACCTGGTTCTGGCCGTCGTCGCCGACATAGGTGACCTGGCCGCTGGCGTTCTGCGCGAAGGGGATCACGCCATCGCGCGATCCGGCGAACAACTGCTTGCCGGTGCCATCGTCGCGGTTGGCGATGGCTAGGATGGCCGCGCGGATCTGGCGCAGCTCGTCGGCGATCGAGGCACGGTCGCTGTCCGAGACGGTGGCGGTGTTGGCCTGGATGGTCAGCTCGCGCGCGCGGTCCAGCTGCGTGCCGACATCGCTCAGGGCCTGCTCCTGCGAGCGCAGCCGGTGCTCGACCAGCGCCGCGTCCTTGTCCTGCTGGTCCAGCGTGGACAGCGCATGGTCCAGGCGCTGTGCCTGGGCCATGCCGGCCGGGTCGTCGGCGGCGGTGATCAGCTTCTTCTGCGTGGTCAGCTCCAGCTGCGTGCGCGAGACCTTGGACTGCTGGGCCAGCATCGCGGCCAGACTCTGCTGGTGCATGCCGTTGGTGGAAAGACGAAGGGTCATGAACAGGCTCCGGGTTCAGCGCGCCACGGCGGACAGAAGGGTCTGGAACAGGGTGTCAGCGGTCTTGAGCACCTGCGCGGCGGCCTGGTAGGCCTGCTGGAACTTCATCATGTCGGCCGCTTCCTCATCGAGGTTGACGCCGCTGACCGACTCGCGCTCGGCGCTGACCTGCGCATCGATGGTCTGCTGCGCCTCCAGGCTCATCTGCGCGTGGCTGGCCTCGGTGCCGGCCTTGGCGGTGAGCTGGCTCATGGCCATCGTCAGCGACTGGGTGCCCCCGCTGAGCAGTTGCTTGGTATCCAGGGTCGAGAACGCCTGGGCATTGGCATTGCTGGACGAGCGTGCCGGCGTCGGCGCCAGGCTGAAGCTGTCGCCCGCCGTGGGCGTGCCCTTGAGGGTGATCGACCAGCCGCCGGCCGGATCGCTGATGGCACCCCCGCTATAGGTCTGCGGACTGCCGCCGTTGATGGTGTAGGTGGTGTCGTCGATGAATTCGATGTGCGCGCCGCTGAAGGAGGCGAAGGCGCTGGCGCTGGTCACCGCCGTGCTCGCCACCGAGGCCTTGCCCAGGTTGGTGGTGGCGGCGCTGGCGCTGATGGCGCCGGCCGCGGCGATGCCGGTCGGGTCGCTCATCGTCACCGTCAGGCTGCCGGCCGCGCCGGTGGTCGGGCGCACGGTGAACTTGTCGCCGGCCGCGGCCGCGCCGGACAGCACCAGCGAGACACCTTGCACGACGAACGGGTTGCCGGCCGAGCCGTCGCCGCTCATCGGCACCGTCGCGCCGGTGTCGGCGCGCTGGACGGTCCAGCCGCTGCCGCTGTAGCGCAGCACGATGTCGCTGCCGGTGAGCTGGGAGACGTCGCCGACCGTGGCGGCGAAGCTCGCCGAGCCGGTGTTGGCCGCGTTGGACGCCACCGCCGGTGCGGCCAGCTTGAACAGGTCGGCGCCGATCTGGCCGTTGTAGTCCACGCCGTTGGCCTGGGCCTGGTTGAAGGCCAGCGCCACGCCGGTGGCCAGGCGGCCGAGTTCGTTGCGCGCCGGGTCGAGCACGTTGGTGCGGAACTGCAGCAGGCCGCCAAGCTCGCCCGAGATCGAGGCATCGGGCAGGCGCACCGGCGTGCCGTTGCCCGCATCCAGGCCCACCTGCAGCCGCCCGGGCTGGTCCGGGTCCTGCAGCGCGGTCAGCGTGCTGGCCTTGGCGCCGATCACCAGCGGCTGGCCGCCGGTGGTGAACACGCTCAGCGAACCGTCGGTCTGCTGGACCGTCGTCGCCCCGATCAGCCCGGCCAGCTTGGTCACGCGCAGGTCGCGCGCGTCCAGCAGTTCGGCCGAGGCGTTGGCGCCGGAGGAGGCGATGGTCTTGTTGAGGTCGGCGATCTCCTTGGCCAGCTGGTTGGCCTGGCCGACCTTGTCGGAGAGGTTCTGGTTGGTCTCATCGTCGATGGTGGACAGCTGGCCATCGAGAGAATTGAAGCGGCCGGCCAGCGACCGGGCCGCGGCCAGCAAGGCCTCGCGCGCGCTGGTGCTGGTCGGATCGCTGGACACCCCGCGCGCGGCGTCGAAGAAGGCCGACATCGGCGTGGACAGGCCCGTGCTCGAATCGGACAGCAGCGTATCGACCCGCCCGGCCATTGACGACAGGCTGGTCAGGCGCCCGACCTCGCCGCTGCTGTCCACCTGGCGGGCGAACACCAGCCCGTCGGCCAGGCGCTGCAGCGCGGCCACGTCCACGCCCTGGCCGCTGTTGCCCACGCCGGCGGCGATGTTGTTGCCCACGCGCGCGGCCAGGCTCACGCGCTGACGGCTGTAGCCCTCGGTGGTGGCGTTGGCCACGTTGTTGCTGACGGTGCCCAGCGCGCGCTGGAACGCCAACAGGGCCGAGCTACCGGTGGAAAGCAGACTGGTCATGGCGCGGTCCTGTCAGAGGTCAGTAGCGCGCCACGGCGCGATAGCGGTCGCCGAGCGCGGCGAACACCGAGGTGTCCACGCCGGCGCCGGAGGCGGAGGTAGCCGGCTGGGCCGAGGCCAGCTGCGCGTCGTTGCCGTAGCGGCCCAGTTCGCCGCCGCCGGGCAGGCTGGCCAGCGCGCGGTTGATCGTGGCGCCGTTGGCGATCGCCGTCAGCTTGGAGGCGTAGTGCGGGTCGGTGGCATAGCCGGCGCGCTGCAGCGCGGTGGCGAAGCGATGCGTGTCCTGGCCGGTGCCGCGCGCCCCGGCGTAGCGCTCGTTGCCGAGCAGGCGCGTGTAGTCGGCGAAGCTCTCGGCGGCCGAGCCGTAGGCGCGGAAGTTGGCGCGCTCGGAACGGCGTACGCCGTTGCTGTATTCGGTGGTGGCGACGTTGACGCTGTCGCCGTCCCAGCTGGCGCCGGCCTTGATGCCGAACAGGTTGTTCGAGGTCACGCCGCCCTTGCCGGCCAGGCGCCGGCCCCAGCCGGTCTCCAGCGCGGCCTGGGCGACCAGCGCCTTGGCCGGGACGCCCAGGGCCTGCGCGGCCTTCTGCGCGTGCGGCCAGATGGACTGGACGAAGGCCTCCGGACTGCTGCAGTCCAGCTGGCAGTCCTCGTCGATCGGCGGCGGCAGCGGCGTCGCCGTGGCCGGCAGCGCCTGCAGCGATACCCCGGCATGCGAGGCCGCGAGCGACAGGCCGCCGACGCCGGCCACCGGCGTCGCGCCGGAGGACGCATTGGGCGCGCGCAGCGGCAGCACGCCGGACAGCGGGAAGGCGCTGGCGCGCGCAGAAGTGTCCAGCCGCATCGGCGCGCCCTGCGCGCCGCGGGCCGCCGGCAGCGTCGTGTCCAGCGCCTGGCCGGCCGCGCTGCCGCCGTTGTCGCGGCTCAGCTGTTTCTCGATCACCGCCTGCAGGCCCAGGCCGCGGCCCTTGGTCAGCTCCTTGGCCAGCTGCTGGTCGTACATGTCGCGGTAGGTGGTATCGCCGCCGGCCAGCGGATCGCCGCCGGTGGTGCCGCGCATGGACTTGACCAGCATCGAGGCGAACTGGGTTTCCAGTTCCTTCGAGGCCTTCTTGATCTGCTCGGGCGAAGCGGTATGCGACTTCGTCAGGGGCAGTGCAGTGGTGCCGGGCAGCTGCAGGGTCATGGCGGTAGGTCGGGCGGGCCGGGAAAGCGGTGTCGTTCCTTCCTAGGCAAGAGCTGTGCCGGGGGGTGTCAAAAGGCTGGCGGGGGGGGTGTGGAGCTGGGAATCGGGAATCGGGATTCGGGAATCGGGAATCGGGATTCGGGATTCGGGATTCGGGATTCGGGATTCGGGATTCGGGCAACAGCGTCTCCGACCTCGGGACCTGCCCCCTCCCCTTCGCTGCGCGAAAGGGAGGGGGCGGAAGCGTCGCTTTGGGCGAGTTGATTGCGGGCGTCAGCAGTTCAATCCGCGGCATTGAGTTGCCGCCACTTGGGCCTGGCCCCTCACCCCTTAAATAATCTCCAGCTCCGCCCGCAGTGCCCCGGCGCGCTTCAGCGCTTCGAGGATCGCCACCAGGTCGCCCGGCGCGGCGCCGACGGCGTTGACCGCGCGGACGATGGATTCCAGCGAGGTGCCACCCTGGAACATGAACATCTTGCCGCCTTCGGCGGTGGCGCTGATGGTGGACTGCGGGACCACCGCGGTCTGGCCGCCGCGCGAGAAGGGTTCGGGCTGGCTGACCAGCGTGTTCTCGCTGATCGACACGGTCAGCGAGCCATGCGAGACCGCCGCCGGCAGCACGGCGATGTTGCCGCCCATGACCACCGTGCCGGTGCGTGCGTTGACCACCACCTTGGCCGCGGCCGCGCCGGGGCTGACGTCCAGCGACTCGAGCTGGGCCATGAAGCCGATGCGGTTGCCCGGCGGGGCGGCGATCTGGATGGTGACCGGATCCACCGCCTGCGCGCGGCCGTTGCCGAAGGTGCGGTTGACCGCATCGACGATGCGCGAGGCGGTGGTGAAGTCGGCCTCGTGCAGGTTCAGCGTGACCAGGCCGTTGTCGGCGCCGCCGCCGGGCGCGGGGCGTTCGACCGTGGCGCCGTTGGGGATCGAGCCGCCGTTGGGCGCGTTGACCGAGATCTTGGAGCCATCCTTGCCCGAGGCGCCGAAGCCGCTGACCACCAGCGTGCCCTGGGCCATCGCGTAGATCTGGCCGTCGGCACCGCGCAGCGGCGCCATCAGCAGCGCGCCGCCGCGCAGCGAGCCGGCGTTGCCGATCGAGGACACCGTCACATCGATGGTCTGGCCCGGCTTGGCGAACGGCGGCAGTTCGGCCTGGATGGCCACTGCGGCGACGTTCTTCAGCTGCGGATTGGTGCCCGGCGGCAGGGTCACGCCCAGCTGGTCGAGCATGGTCTTCAGGCTCTGCACGGTGAAGGGCGTCTGGCTGGTGCGATCGCCGCTGCCATCCAGGCCGACGACCAGGCCATAGCCGACCAGCTGATTGCCGCGCACCCCGGCCACCTGGGCCAGGTCCTTGATGCGTTCGGCCTGGGCGGGAGCGGCGATGAGCGCGGCCAAGGCCAGCACGGCGGTGACAAGACGGGAATTCGAAGCACGCATGGCGGCGTTACTCAGTAGGGCGCGGCGGCGGAATTGAAGAAGCGGCTCAGCCAGCCCATGGCGTTGGAACGCGCCACGGCGCCACGGCCGCCGTACACGATGCGGGCATCGCCCACGCGGTCGGAGGTGATGCGGTTGTCCGGGCCGATGTCGGCCACGCGCACGATGCCCTGCACCTGCACCAGCTCATCGCCCTGGTTCAGGCGCACCTGCTTCTCGCCGGCCACGCGCAGATTGCCGTTGCCCAGGCGCTGGACCACGGTCACGGTGATGTCGCCATCCAGCGAGTTGCTCTGCTGGGTGTCGCCGGCGCCGTTGAAGCCGCGCTTGGCGTCCACCTCGGCCTGCAGGATGTTCTTGCCGTTGTAGGTCACGCTCTGGCCGAGCACGGTCGGCGCGCCCATGGCGATGCTGTCGTTCTTGCTGATGCCGGTCTTGGCGTTGGACTTGGCGCTGGTGCTCTCCACCAGCACGATGGTCAGCAGGTCGCCGACCTCGCGCGCCTTGTTGTCCTGGAACAGGCGAATGCCGCGGTTGCCGCTGCCGTCGGCGGCGGTGGCGAAGATCGAGCCCCCGCCATCGCCCGGCGCCGGCTGCGCGTAGCCGGGCTGCGGCGAGGGCAGCTGGGTGTACTGGCCCGGCGAGCGGCCCAGCAGCGTGTTCTTGTCCAGCGCCTGCTGCGGTGCCAGCTGGTCGGAGAAGGGACGCACGTCGCCGACCACCGTGGCGCAGCCGGTGAGCGCGCCGAGGGCGCAGAGCAGGGCGAAAGACAGGAGCACACGCATGGCGGCGGTCACAGGTTCTGGTTGAGGAAGCCCAGCATCGAATCGACGGTGCTGATGGCCTTGGCATTGGTTTCGTAGGCGCGCTGGGTCTCGATCATCGACACCAGCTCTTCGACGCTGTTGACGTTGGAGCCTTCCAGCGAGCCCTGGATCAGCAGGCCGGCGCCGTTCTCGCCCGGCGTGCCGGTCTGGGCCGGGCCGGAGGCGCCGGTCTCGGTGTACAGGTTGCCGCCCTTGGACTGCAGGCCGGCCGGGTTGACGAAGTCGGTGACGGTCAGCTGGCCGACCTGCGTGGCCGCGGCCTGGCCGGCCAGCTGCACGCTGACGGTGCCGTCGCTGCCGATGGTGATGCTCTGCGCGCCTTCGGGGATCTGCAGGCCCGGCTGCACCGGATAACCCTCGTTGGTCACCACCTCGTTCTCGGCGTTGACCTGGAAGGCGCCGTCGCGGGTATAGGCCGACGAGCCATCGGGCAGCAGCACCTCGAAGAAGCCGCGCCCGTTGATCGCCACATCCAGCGCGTTGCCGGTCTGGCTCAGGTTGCCCTGGGTGAAGGACTTGGCCGTGGTGGCCACGCGCACGCCGGTGCCGGTGGACATGCCCGAGGGCAGCATCGTCTGCTCGGAGGTCGCACCGCCGGGCTGGCGCTGGGTCTGGTAGAGCAGGTCCTCGAAATTGGCACGATCGCGCTTGAAGCCGGTCGTGTTGATGTTGGCGAGGTTGTTGGAGATGACCGCCATGCGCGTCTGCTGCGCGTCGAGGCCGGTCTTGGCGATCCAAAGCGCCTGGGTCATGGCGGTTCTCCGTTACGGGAAAGAGTGAGGGTCAGCTCGAACGCAGCAGGGAATTGGCGCTCTGCGCGGTCTCGTCTCCGCTGTGCAAGACGCGTACCTGCATCTCGAACTGGCGCGCCAGCTCGATCATCGACACCAGCGAACCGGTGGCATCGACATTGCTGTTCTCCAGCACGCCGGTGGACAGCACCGCGCCGGCGGCCGGCGTCGGCGCCGGCGCACCCGGCGCCTGGCGCATCAGTCCATCCTCGCCGCGGGCCAGGTCCAGGGTGCTGGTGCGCACCACCTGCAGGCGGCCGATCTGGGTCATCGATGAGGCAGGCGAGCCCTGCGGAATGACCGAGATCGTGCCGTCGGCGCCGATGTCCATGCCGTCGTTGGGCGGGATCACCATCGGCGCGCCGCCGGCATCGAGCAGCTGCAGGCCGGAGGAGGTGGTGAGCAGGCCGTTCTGGGTGATCTTCAGATCGCCGGCGCGGGTGTAGGCGGTGCCGCCGGCCTTGTCCTGCACGGCGAACCAATGGCCTGGCTGCAGCGCCACGTCCATGCCGTTGCCGGTGGTGCTGAGCGAACCGCTGGCATCGGAGACGCCGACCAGGCGCTGGGCGGTGGCCACGCGCGAGGCCAGCCCGTTGCCGGTCACCGGCATCGCCTGGGTCGCATCGAGCGTGGCCTGGAAGCCGACGGTCTGCGCATTGGCCAGGTTGTGGGACACCGTCGCCTGCGACTTGAGCGTCGCGCTGGCGCCGGTCATGGCGATGTAGAGGGCTCTGTCCATGCCCGGAGCATGCAAGTGGTGTGCCGGGGTGAGGAGCGAGGAGTGAGTTGGGAGGAGTGAGGAGTGAGCGGGAAGCGCGATCCGCAAGAGGCACGCAGTAAGACCTCATCCCGACGTGGCTTGCAGCCGCCAAAGCGAAGCGCCGGCACAGGGCCGGCGCTTCGCTTTGGCTTTTTGCCCCCTCCCTTGCGAAGCAGGGGAGGGCTGGGGAGGGGTTGGCTTTTGCTATTGCTGTTGCTGTTGCTGTTGCCCTTGCTTCTTCTCGCCCATCGGGAAAAAGCAAAAGCACCCCTCCCCCTCAATCGCTAGCCGCGATTTCGAGCTCCCCTTCGCTGCGCGAAAGGGAGGGGGCGAAGCGGATTAACGCAGGTTGATGATCGTCTGGGTGATCTGGTCCTGGGTCTGGATCATCTGCGCGTTGGCCTGGAAGTTGCGCTGGGCGCTGATCATGTTGACCAGCTCGGCGGTCTGGTCGACGTTGGAGGCCTCCAGCGCGCCGCCCTGGACCAGGCCGAAGTCCGAGGTGCCGGCCGCGCCGCGCACCGCCTGGCCCGAGGCGAAGGTCTCGGCGAAGGCGTTGTCGCCCTTCTGCTGCAGGCCCTGCGGGCTGGCGAAGCTGCTCAGGGCGACCTGGCCGATCGCCTTGGTCACGCCGTTGGAGTAGCTGGCCTGGACCACGCCCTCGGACGACACCGAGATGCCCGACAGGCTGCCGGTGCCGTAGCCGTCCTGGTTCAGCGCGGACACGGCGAACTTCTGCCCGTACTGCGCCGACTTGCTCAGGTCCAGGCTCAGCGCCATCGCGCCGGCACCGCCGGGCGGGGTGTAGGCGGGCAGGGCGAGCTGGCCGTTGGCCGGGCTGACCAGCGCACCGCTGGAATCGTAGGTCAGCGTCTGCGCGCCGCCCACGCTGACCCCGTCGATCTGGGTCTGCACCGTCCATTCGTTGGGGTTGGCGGTCTTGCTGAAGTACAGCGACTGGGTGTGCGCCGCGCCCAGCGAGTCGTACACCGTCAGCGAGGTGGTCTGGCTGTAGGTGGTCGGGTCGGCGGCGTTGAACGGGCTGTTGGTCGGCGCGGTGGCGTTGCCGGGCAGGGTCACGCTGGCCTGGACCTTGGTGGTGACCTTGGGCGGCGCATCGCCGGTGGCCAGCTGCAGGTCGCTGAGCTTGCCGGTGTTGAAGGTGGTGCCGTCGTCGTTGGGCGCGAACACCTGCAGGCGCTGGCCGGACGGGTTGACCACGTAACCGCTGGCGTCGGTGCTGAAGTTGCCGGCGCGCGAATAGACCGTGGTGCCGTTGTCGGACAGGGTGAAGAAGCCCTGGCCGGAGACCGCCATGTCCAGCGAGTTTCCGGTGAAGTCGATGTTGCCCTGGGTGAACTGCTGGGCCACCCGCTGCAGGCGCGCGCCGGCGCCGGTGGCGTTGCTGGACACGCCATAGACCGAGGCGGCGAACACGTCGCCGAACTCGGCGCGGCTGCTCTTGAAGCCGGTGGTGTTGCTGTTGGCGATGTTGTTGGAAACGACGTTCAGGTCGGACGAGGCGGCGTTCATGCCGCTCAGGGAAATGCGGAAGCTCATGGAAGGTTCTCCGTGGAGGCGTGACGGTGAGAGGGATCAGCTGACGCGGCGGATCGAGGACAGCGGGAAGCCGCCCACGCCCGCCAGGTTCAGGGTCAGTCCGGTGGACTCGATCGAGACGCTGTCCACATGCGCCATCACCCCGATGTCCAGGGCGGTGGCGGATTTCATGTCGGCGGCGGCCACCGAGCCGGTCACCGCCTTGAGGGTGTAGGTGCCGGTGCCGGCGGCGGTGCCGCTGTCGGTCAGGCCGTCCCAGTGGAACGCGGTGGCGCCGGACGCCGCCGCCTCGACCTGCAGGGTGCGCACCACATTGCCGTTGGCATCGGTGACCTGCAGGGTGACCGGGCCGGCGGTGGCGGCGGTGATCTCGCCGTCCAGCGTGGTGCCGGCGGTGTGGGCGACCGAGGAGGCCGTGACCATCGCATCGTGGCCGACCAGCGAGGCCGCGCGCAGGGTCTGGTCGGACTCCATGACGCTGGCCATCGAGCCCATCGCCGTCTGCATGCCCTCGATGCCCTGCACCGTGGAGAACTGCGCCAGCTGGCCCAGGAACTGCTGGCTGTCCAACGGCTTGAGCGGATCCTGGTTCTTCAGCTGCTCGGTCATCAGCTTGAGGAAGTCGGCCTGGCCCAGCGCGCCGGTCGAGGCGTTCTTGTCGCTGGTGGACTTGGCGGTGCTGCTCAGGCCCAGGGCGGTGAGCTTGTCGGTGCTGGCGGTGGTGGTGACCATGGTGTGGGTGTTGTCCTGGGAAGAGCCGTTTAGCGGCCCATGTTCAAGGTGGCGGTGGCCGTGTCCTTGGCGCTGTTGAAGACCTCCACGTTGGCCTGGTAGCTGCGCGTGGCCGAGATCAGGTCGACCATCTGCGTCACCGGATCGATGTCCGGCGCGTAGACGTAGCCATTGCCGTCGGCCAGCGGGTTGCCCGGCTCGTAGCGCTTGATCGGCGCGGCGTTGGAGTCCTGCACGGCGGCCGTGCGCACGCCGACCAGCGCCGGGTTGTTGCCGACCTGTTCGGTGGTGAACACCGGCTGCTTGGCGCGGAACACGCTGTTGGGGTCGCCGGAGACCGAGTCGGCGTTGGCCAGGTTGGAGGCCACCGTGCTCAGCCGCACCGACTGGGCGTTCATCGCCGAACCGGCGACGTCGAAGATGGGCAGGTTGCTCATGGCGGGACCTCGCTTACTGGCCGGTGATGGCGGTCAGCATCGACCGCACCTTGGATTCGATGAACGACAGCGAGGCCCGGTACTCCAGCGTGGCCTGGGCGTAGGCGGCGTTCTCGCGATCGCCGTCCACGGTGTTGCCGTCCAGGCTGGGCTGGCTGGACGGGCGGTAGAAGTGCGCCGCCGCGCCGGCCTGGCCGATGGCGTTGCCGCCCTCCAGCGCGTTGGCGCCGGCCGGGGCCTGCAGGGCCGCGCCCAGGGCCGCGTTGAAGTCCAGGTCCTGCGCCTGGTAGCCGGGGGTGTCGGCGTTGGCGATGTTCGAGGCCAGCAGCTGCAGCCGCTGCTCGCGGATGGCCAGCGCAGTGCCGTGGATACCAAGGAAGTCGGACATGGGACGCTCCGGGGACGGATGTACGTCCAGGGCAAGGCAAGCGGCGTGCCACGCCCGGCGCGCAGGCGCGGGTGTCGGGATGCCGACGGCTTTGGTGCGCGGGGTCTCACGCGCCTACGCGCGCGAGCACTAATTGGGGTTTGGTGCGGCGGCGTGTTTGGTACGGGCGCACAGCGACGAGCGCGTGCCAGGCGACGCGCTCGCCACCGCCTTGCCAAAAATCCGGCACCTGCGACGCACTGCGCAATTCGCGCCTCTCATTCCCCCTCGCACGCGTCTCGCGATGCGGCGCTGCTCTCCTTTCCCAGCAATGCTGCTTGGCCCCCTCCCTTGCGAAGCAGGGGAGGGCTGGGGAGGGGTTGGCTGTTGCTGTTGCCGTTGCTCCTTCTCGCCCATCACGAAAAAAGCAAAAGCAAAGGCACCCCTCCCCATCCCTCCCCTTCGCTTCGCGAAAGGGAGGGGGCGATCCCAGAGGACTGAAAGGGCATGGCCTCGCCCCCACCGGCACAGGACTTGCACCCACGCCCGCCATGAACCGATGCCTCGCTTCCGTCGTCCTGTCCCTGGCCGCGCTGGTGCCCGGCAATGGCCGTGCCGCCGAGCTGCAGTCGCTCGACGCCGTGCGCGCCGCGGCGCTGCAGGCGGTCGGCGGCCCGCAGGCGCAGGGCGAGGCGCGTCTGGACAACGCCCTGCGGCTGGTGGCCTGCACCCAGCCCCTGCAGGCCGTGGCCCAGGGCACGCGCATGGCCCAGGTGCGCTGCGACGATGCCCCGGGCTGGAAGATCTTCGTCCCGGTGACCGTGCGCCGCGAGGCCGACGTGGTCGTGGCCGGCGGCCCGGTGCGCCCGGGCGAACCGGTGGCCAACGCCAACCTGGTCGTCCAGCGCCGCGACCTGGGCACCACCGAAGGCGCGACCTTCGCCAGCCCCGAGCAGCTGACCGGCGCCATCGCCGCCCGCGCCCTGTCGGCCGGCGACATCGTCACCGCCGGCGACCTGCAGCAGGGCCAGCCGCTGCACCGCGGCGACCCGGTCGTGCTGGTCTCGCGCGTGGCCGGGGCGGAGATCCGCATGCCCGGCGTGGCCCTGGGCAACGCCCAGGCCGGCCAGCGCGTGGCCGTGCAGAACAGCGCCTCCAACAAGGTGGTACGCGGCCGCGTATCGCTGGTCCCCGGCGAAGTGGACGTCGTCCAGTGAAGCTGAACAGGCACGTGACAAAATATGTCACCCAGGTCTCAAGTTCCTGCCTGGGACGCCGTTACCGGGTTCGACTGAAGCACTTCAGGAGTGCCCCATGAGCTACAAGATCGACGGACTGCCGCCGGCCGCACACGCCGCCACCGTCGCCGCCTCGCTGGCGGCCACGCGGGTCGGTGGCGCGCGCAACGAACCCATTTCCGCCACGGCCGAGACCGACCGCCTCAGCCTGACCGGCGACGCAGAAGGACTTAAGGCCATGGGACGTGAACTGGGATCGGCGCCGGCCGGCATCGACATGGGGCGCGTCGCCGCGCTCAAGGACGCCATCGCCCACGGCCGCTATACGATCGACCCGCAGGCCATCGCCTCGCGCATGCTCGACCTGGACCGCGAGCTGGGAGGCTGACATGACGACCGCCACGCTCGACCACGGCCCGCTGGGCGCGCTGGAGCAGGCGCTGCAGGAAGAACGCCGCGCGCTGCTGGACAACGATGTGATGGCCCTGCTGGCTTCCACCGAGGCCAAGGTGCGCGCGCTGCGCCAGGCCGAGGCCAACCCGCCGCCGGCCGCCGCCGCCGAACGCCTGGACGATCTGCGTCGGCTCAACCAGGCCAACGGCGTGCTGCTGGCACGCCGCCGCCGCGAAGTGGACTGGGCGCTACGCCACCTCGGCCGCGTCGAATCCACCGGCACCTACAACGCCGCCGGCCTGGCCGGCACGCGCGCCCACGGGCGCAGCCTTGCCGTCGTCTGAGCGGCCTGCGGCGATGCCTGCCCACGGGCGGGCCCGAGCGTGCTCGGCAGGCGCGGCCACGCCCTGTACGCTGTGCGCCGTGTGCCTCGCCACGCGCCGCATGGCTTCGCTGGTCACCGACTGACTGAACCGGTGCAAGCATCTCCCAAGCGCGCCGGCGGGCCCGAACCCGCCCGCCGTTGAGGAGTCGCCCGTGATGAAAGCCGTGCTGTCCGTCGCCCTGTGTGCCCTGGCCCTGGCAGGCTGCACCGACCAGGAGGCCCAGCGCCGCGAACAGGCCGCCCAGCAGGCCGCCGCGCAGGCCAAGGCCGCCGACGCGCTGGCCGCGCAGTTCGACCAGGCCTATACCGCGCAGAACTGGGACCTGGCCCGCGCCCACGGCAGCGCGCTGCTGCAGCAGTACCCCGACAGCCCGGCCGCGCAGAAGATCCAGGCGCAGTACGAGGAGGCCAAGTCCAAGGCCGACGCCGCGCGCGAGCAGCGCCGCCTGGCCAACCTGTGGAACTACAACCAGGTGATGATCGGCAAGGGCGCCCAGGTCTCGGCCTCGATCATGAGCGCCGAGCCGCTGGATACCGACGGCAGCGGCCGCAAGCAGGACGTGCAGCTGGTGTTCCGCGACCACCCCGAGTGGAAGCGCAGCGCCTATCTGGTGCTCAAGGCCGGCGACTTCCCGTGCCTGAAGGGCTGCAAGGTCAAGGTCAGCGTCGACGACGGCAAGCCCAAGGCGATGGACGCCTGGCGCCCGGACACCGATGAGGCCATCGCCATGTTCATCGAGGACTACAAGGGTCTGTGGAAGCTGGCCGCGCAGGCCAAGACACTGAGGATCGAGTTTCCGGTCAAGGCCGGCGGCACGCGCACGGCCGAGTTCGAGACCGGCGGCCTGGATACGGCGCAGATGCCGGGGTGGGGTGGGAAGTAGGCGATTGGTCGTTGGCGGGGATCTGCGGGCTCGCGTCAGAAGCAAGCCATCCGGCCAGCCGTCATTCCCGCGAAGGCGGGAAGTGCTTCTTGGCAGACGCATGCCTGACCATCCAGTGCCTTTGCCCTCCGGTGCGAGCCCTTGCAAAAGTCCCTGGATTCCCGCGTTCGCGGGAATGACGCGAGTGGGGGCTTCGCTGGCGTCGGGGTTGAAGGCGGTGAGTGCGAAGGGCGCTGATGCGCCTGCGGCATCTGCTCATGGTCGATGCTTATCACCGCGCCACGCGCGGCGTGATGCACTGGCCGGCCTCGATCTGCCCGGGAGCCGCCCTTGATCCGCGTGCCTGGCGATGCCCTCGCCACCTCGCCCCGTCCCCGCCACGCCGCGTCCCCGTTCAGGCGCATCGCGGCCCGATGTCGCGGGCCCACGGCCTGCCCGCGACCCGCGCTTTCGACGATTGGGCTATACAGCCCGGCCGGCGCGGGCGACTAAAGTCCTGCACACGTCATCTGGCTGACAAAGCCGTCACACCCGCATGCCACGCGGCCAAACGCCGCGCCTGGGCATGCACAAGCACATTGGGAGAGAACATGAAGCGGACACTGCTCACCGCAGGTCTTCTGTGCGCCGCGGGCGCTGCGAGCGCGGCGGACTGGCCGACCAGCTACAAATTCGACAACGGCGGGCAGCTGGGCATCACCGGCAACTTCGCCTACGACCAGAACCACTTCAGCGGCGACGACGCGCGCTTCGAGAACGCCGACGACATGCGGCGCAAGGAGTTCGGCGCGTTCTACAAGCTCGATGGCGTGTTCGAGATCGGCGCCCAGTACGACTACCAGTCGCACCTGTGGCTGGACGTGGCCGCGCGCTTCCAGACCAAGGCCTGGTTCGGCAAGGACTACGGCGCCATCCGCGTGGGCTATTTCAAGACCCCGATCGGCCTGGACTCGGTCGGCGCCTCGCGCACCATCTCCTTCCTGGAAGCGCCGCTGGCCACCCAGGCCATCTACGAAGGCCGACGCACCGGCGTGGAGTGGTCGCTGACCCGCAAGACCTGGAACGTGCAGCTGCAGGCGCTGTCCGGCGCGACGATGGAAGGCACCAACTCCGGCACGACCATGGCCGGGCACTTCGCCTGGACGCCGCACAAGGCCGAGGGCGATGTCATCCACCTGGGCGTGGGCTATTCGGTCGAGAACCCGGACGCCACCTCCACCCGCGTGCGCACCAAGATCGAGGCCGGCCTGACCGACACGCGCCTGATCGACAGCGGCGCCCTGCCGGGCACCACCCATATCGAACGCGGCGGCCTGGAGTTCATCCGCATCGCCGGCCCGTTCACCGTGCTGGCCGAGCACCTGGAGGAACAGGTCGCGCGCGATGGCTACAGCGACTTCCACGCCCAGGGCAACACCGTCTACGGCAGCTGGATCGTCACCGGCGAGTCGCGCCCGTACAACGGCACGCTCGGCAACGTCGTGCCCAAGAACCCCGCCGGCGCCGTGGAACTGCTGCTGCGCTACAGCGACCTGGACCTCAACGACGCCGGCATCCGCGGCGGCTACCAGCACGACTGGACCGTGGGCGCCAACTACTACTACTCCAAGCACTTCAAGGTGCAGGCCAACTACATCAAGGCCTACAGCCGCCGCGCCGGCGTGGAAGTCGACCCCAACGCCTTCGAAGTGCGCGCGCAGGTGATGTTCTAAGCACGCCGCGCCGCGTCCTTCGACGTGGAAGAGAGCGGGCCTTCGGGCCCGCTTTTTTTTGTTCCTCACGGAGTGCGCAGACGCGAATCAGCTGATGGCACGCGAGCAGGTCGGTGAGCCGACTTCGCCGCCTAGCCTCGGCGCATGGATCAGCACCTCCTTCCACCCCAAGGCGTGGGCGAGCGCTCTGCCCCCTCCCTTTCGCCGCAGGCGAAGGGGAGGGCCGGGGTGGGGTGCTTTTGCTCTTCGCTTCTGTGGCTTGCCGGTAAAGCCCCGACCCCTCCCCATCCCTCCCCTGCGCTTCGCGCAAGGGAGGGGGCTCAAACCGAAGCCCTTCAACTTGACGCGCGAGGCAGTGGGGCGGGGGGGGGGGGGGGCCCCCAGCGCGGGGCGCCGCCCCCGCCCCCCCCACCCCGGGCCGCCCCCCCGCTTGCCGGCCCCCCCCCCCCCCCCCCCCCGGACCGCTGCCCTTCCGAAGTCGAAGTGCCGACGCCACCTGGTC